>JAAXGT010000182.1 GCA_012271205.1 Rhodothermales bacterium | reverse complement strand
TCCCGCCGACTCTACTGGTGGGCTTTGGGCATCGTCGAGAGGCGGAGCCGTACGGGGCGGACCGGAAGCGTCGGTTGGCGCGATTCGGATTGGAACGGCCCCCGACCCAGACCCGGCTGATCGAGTTTGGCCGCTATGCGGCGGCCAACCGGAGGGGTCGGGGCTGGGGCAAACCGGAGATGTTTGACTTTCTGGGCCGGACGCATTTTTGCACCGTGACCCGGACAGGCCGGTTCCGGTTGGGGCGCCAGCCGGCCCGGAAGCGGAGAGCGCGTACGCTCCGGCAGATACGGGAGCTGCTACGCAAGCGGTGGCATGTGGATAAGCAGGAGAATGCCCGGTGGCTGGGGTGGGTCCTTCGCGGCGGGCTCCACTACTACGCGGTACCGGGGAGTTACCGATATCTGCGTGCATTGGTCCACACCGTCAAGCGCCTGTTCCGGCGGGGGCGCTCTGCGCCGGCGGTCCCAAAAGGACCGCACGTCCTGGGATGCGGTCGATCAGCGGATCCAGCGTTATTAGCCGCGCGTCCGCATTCTCCACCCGTGGCTCCACCAACGGCGGGCCGTTTGACCGGAGGCCGGAGCCGGATGCATGAAAGGGCCCGTCCGGATCGGTGCGGGAGGCCCGGGGCTACCCGGGTCCCTACCGCGATCGTACAAAATACCTAGACAGCAATTCTGTGCCGGTGACGGTCATCAGGATAGCAATGACACGTGGGAAGAGGGGGCAGCTCGGACATCCTTACGGAAGTAACGGGAATTCGGGGTCGCGAGCCAGATGAAGTCGCCGAGGCCAATTATCACCAGGCGGGAAGCCCCTCCCGCAAGGTGCCACCACACTACTGGAGGGTAAGCCCGGCCCGGTCCATCAGCAAACCGTTTGTATTGTCCTGATCCTCCAGAAACACCTCCACTGCACTACCCGTCAGGTAACGGAGCTGATAGCCAGCCGTTTGCATTGATTCCTTAAAGTCCTGTCTGGTAAAGGCACGCCGAAGTGCGATCCGCAGTAGCTGGGCGCGCGTCTCGGGGAGGTGTTCAGGGGCGGCCACGACCATCCAGTCTCCATCCGATACATAGTCAATGCCAAGTTCCTTGAGCGTCTGCACATCCGGAGCCATCGGTAACCGCTGTTCGGCCATTACTGCCAGCGTTCGGACCTGTCCGGTTTTTCGCAGGGCGTTGGTTTCGGTCAGGGCCGCGGTCACGACATTAACGTCACCTGCGAGAAGCTTTTTTAGGGCGGAGGCTGCCCCTTGGCTCGGAATCCACGGCATACCGGACTCCGGCAGGCCTGCAGCTTCCAGGAATTCGATGCGGCACAAATCCCATATGCCCCCGTGCGAGCTTCCACTTGCCATGATCGCTCCAGGTGTCTCCTTTATAGCGGCTAGAAGTTCATTGACTGTTTGCCATGGCGCGTCACTGCGTACTGTAATGGCACCGGGGTTGGTGGTTACCAGCGCCAGCGGAGTGTAATTTGTGTATTCGAGCGATGTGAGCCCGGTCCAGTGCATCATCGTTATTTCCACGGTGATGGCCCCCAGCGTGTACCCGTCGGGGGGGGCACGCCGCAAGGCCAAATGACCTGCAATACCACCGCCACCGGTGCGGTTGGAAACGTTGACCGGTTGTCCCAATTCATCCTGAAGCACCGCCGTCAGTGTTCTGGATGCAGTATCCGTACTACTCCCGGGATTCGAGGGCACGATAAAGGTTATGGGCCCCGACGGGTAAGCATTTTGCCCGGTCGGTTCACATCCACCCAAAAAGATCAGTAGGAGGCCGGCCCAGAGGAGATGGTGCCTCCCCGAAATGCGCTCAACCACCGCTCCAGGGTGGTGCAATGTTGTTAGAGCGCACATAGGCAATCATTTGGCCAAGATGCTCGTGGCTGTGTCCACCCAAAATCATAAGCACTTGGTAGCGACTCATCTCTTGCCCAAAAGCGTTAACCATACCACCAAGGTCCGCCTCGGAGAGTGTATCAAGTGTCGCGCGCACGTGCTCTTGTGACTCCGCCAAGTGTTTCATTATGGCTTCCTTGGCAGTGACGGATTTCTCGGGATTCTCGGGCATATCCACTTCCGAGTCGAGACCGAGGAATCCAGCCAGAGCAAGGTTGGCTTGGGTGACATGCATGAATACCTCGCTAACAGAGCGCACGCCTTCCGCCGGACGCCAGCTGTACAGCTCCTCCGGTATGGCCTCTGCGAGTTGGGCAAGTTTGCTGGAAGAACCATCAAAATCAGCGCGGAAGCTACTCAGATAGGCACTGTTGTCGGATTCTTGAGCGGCGGCCGCAAAAGAGACGGCGGCAAGTAAGAGTATGCAGGTAAACCAGCGGCAAAGTTTCATTGATATACCTCTTTTAGGTCTGTTGTCAGTCGCAAACGCAGCCGGGCCTATTCCGTTTCTGGTGTAGTTGCACGCTGCTCTTCGACCATGCGGGCCACGTCTTTGAGGAGCTCGCGAGCGTCGAATATAATGCCATCCTTAATTGTATACCGGACCCCGCCCACACGTTCGACTTTGCCTGTTTCGTCATTGAGTCGCATGGCGCCGGTGCCATAGAGCACTTTAAGGTTGGCTAGCGGGTTTTCATCCACCAGCAGCAGGTCCGCCCGGAAGCCTGCACGGATTACTCCGTATTCTATGGGTTTATGCATCGGTTTGAATATTTCCTGTGCGCCATGCATCGTTGCGGCACGGACAACTTCGAGCGGGTGAAAACCGGCTTCTTGGAGCATTTCCAGCTCGAGAATAGTGCCGAATCCGTACAATTGATAGATGTAGCCGCTGTCGGAGCCGACCGTTACTTTGCCGCCACGATTCTTGAACTCGTTCAAGAACTGCATCCAGATGTAATAAAATTTCTTCCAAGCCACCTCATCGTGCGTTGTCCAGTCAAAAAAGTAGGATCCATGGTCTGCACGGTCCGGGTCAAAGAATCGCTGGAGGCTGGGCAGGGTATAGATAGCATGCCAGTCTGCGTTGCGTGCCCGCATCACATCCCGTCCAGCCGAGTAGATCCCCATGGTTGGATTGAGGTAGAAATCCAGTGCTAAAAACTCTTCCATGACGGCACGCCAGCGCTCGCTGTCAGGCGTGACCAAATCCCATTGGCGTGCAACCTGGCCAAAGCGCATTTGCTCGTCATTGTAGTTCATTTCTGCTGGCCATGGTTGTACTTTGTGGTTGTCGTATAGAGCTTCAAAGAGTCCATAGAAATGTGTAATGCTGCCCAGGCCAAGCCGTGCGGCATCCAAGGCATTCATTTGGGCCACCCCCATTTGTCCCAGGTGTGCCGTGGAGCCCAAGCCATGCTTTTGGGCTTCATCCAGCAGGGCGGCCATAATTGCGGGTCTGTATGAGCCGAGTTTGAGGCCATCCACGCCTTGGCTTGCAGCAAAGCGTACCCATTCCCGCGCGTCTTCCGGGGTTTCCACACGGCGTCCTTGCCAGCCGCTGCCCGGACGATGATAGGAGACCATGTGGGGCGCGGTGATTTCGTTGTTTGCACTGCGTGCTTTTTCGCTTAACGACCATTCAAAGCCGCCGAAGGATACTCCGCGCACGGTAGTGATTCCATGAGCCAGCCAGAGTTTGTAGATGTACTCGGCCTCCGGTGCCTTGGGTACTCCTCCAGTGTGCGCATGCAGGTCAACAATGCCGGGCATGACGTACATACCATGGGCATCGATTTCGCGCGTGGCGTCACCCGGCCGCCGATCCGGATTGATCTCGAGTCCCGGAGCCCCGACACTGACAATTCGCGCAATCCGGTTTTGCTCGATAACGATGTCAACAGGACCCTGAGGCGGGCTTCCGGTTCCGTCGATCATTGTGACGCCCCGGATGATCAGGCGCTCAAAGGGGCCCTCGCCTTCAGCTTCAGGCCTGTCAGGCGCCGGTGCCACCTGGGCCCAAGCCGTAGGCGCGAGAATCAGCAGGCCAAGAGCAATAAATCGTGCGAAATGTTCCATTTCCTGATGGAATGCTAATGGTATGGCTTCAGATCTGAGAAAACGAGGTCGGGCGCAAAATGAAGTCTGTGATGTTCGACACTGTATCCTTATAGATTAGTTGATCACGTAAGGCATGCCATTCGGGATCGTCGATGAAGCGCTGCCAGGCCGCGTCACGTTCAGCCATACTTGTGAAGCCGAGCATGTAGGTCAGGTTTGGCATGGACGGGCCGAACAAGGTTTCGCCAAAAAAGACCGGACTCAAACCCGTCTTGCGGAAAATGGCGATTTCGCCACCCTCGTTAAACATATCAATCTTTTTCCGGCCGGCTATGTCGCTGTGGCTTTCGTAGATCCTGAGTTCAAAAATGCGTCCCTCATTGCTTACCGGGATCTCCAGGCCGGGCATATCTTCGAAGGCTACCATCAGCTGCCGCTCCTTGCGCACGTAGGCCGGATCGCCCAAGCTGGCCTCTAGGAATTCCCGGCCGTGCTGTTGATATGTCTCATCCTGTAAAAGTGCCTGGCTGGTTTCCATGAGAGATTCCAGCGAATCATGTGGTATCAAAACGTATAACGAGGGCTGGTTCGGGCCATACATTGGTGTAAAGAGACCGATCGGGGCGATTCCCCGGCGTTCGTAGGCGGGCAGTGCCACGTCGCGGTAGAATTCGGCCACACGATTTTCGCGGGCACCTACATGAGTATGGTAAATGGTAAGTTCAAGGTACTGCTGCTTTTTGGTACCGCCTAATGAGAGCAAGGGTGCGGCTGCCACGAGCGGCGATGCAGCCAGGAAGGATCGGCGTTTCATGGGGAAGCAATTGTTTGGAGAGGTCAATAATAACTATCTGGTGTTTGCCGGGCCAACAAGTCTTTTCAGGGAATGACAACACGCCTCGAATTGGATGCCGAGAACATTTTTCGGGCAGCAGTACAAAGCTCCCAAGCCAATCAGGCGCTTCGTAATCTGAGCGCTACAGATCTTGCCGGCTCGACATTGGAATCTCACGAGAATGTCTTCGTGCTCGCTGCTGGGAAGGCAGCCATGGCCATGGCCGGGGCCGTGGAAGCATGCTTTTCAGACCGTATTGCTGGTGGCTTGGCTGTGGTGCCTTACGGCTACCGAAACACGCTTCCAGACGGACAGCAGGCCCCACAGACTATTGACGTCATTGAAGCGGGGCATCCCGTGCCCGATGCGTCTAGTGTGGCGGCAGCCGCGCGTGCGCTGGAGATCGCCACCGGATGCGGTACAGAGGATCTGCTTCTGGTACTTTTGTCCGGTGGAGCGTCAGCCTTGTGGTCCGCTCCGGCCGGCCAGCTCACACAGGCGGAGCTGGCCAGGGTCAATGCGGCGCTGCTAAAAAGTGGTGCAGACATCCATCAGATTAACACCGTGCGCAAGCATCTGTCACGTATCAAGGGTGGACGGCTTGCTTCCGCGGCTTGGCCGGCTTACACAATTACGCTGGCTGTGTCTGATGTCACAGGTGATGACCTGTCTGTGATTGGTAGCGGGCCGACTACGGGTGATCCAACAACGTGGGCTGATGCCATAGCGGTTGTGCATGAACGGGAGCTAGTGATTCCGCTCAGCGTGCAACAGCACTTGGAAAGGGGGTTGCGCGGCGAAGTGTCCGACACTTGCTTTCCGGGTGATGACCGCCTCGCGCGTGCACAGTCACTCTTGGTTGGTTCCAATCGAAGTGCAGTACAGGCAGCGGTTGAAGCAGCTCGTGCCATGGGATATAAAGTAGTTCGGGTCGATTTTGACGTACAAGGTGAGGCCCGCACCATTGGCAACGAGCGCGCGCACGAGGCATTGGGATTGGAACCAGGACAATGCACAGTTTGGGGTGGGGAAACAACCGTTATCGTACGTGGAAAGGGCAGGGGCGGGCGAAATCAGGAAGTGGCACTAGCGGCGGCTTGTGCGATGGATGGCTCCGGAGAAGATGTACTCCTGCTTTCCGCAGGCACAGATGGCATAGATGGGCCGACAGATGCGGCGGGTGCCTGGGCTACCCCATGCACGGCAGCCCGTGCCCGTGCCCTCGGGATGGATCCCGAGATAGCACTGCGTCATAACGATGCGTATACGCTGTTTGCGGGTGTGGAGCAGCTTCTTGTTACGGGTCCGACGCACACAAATGTTATGGACATCGGACTGATCATAAGGGCGAAAGGATGAGTAATCGACTCGCGGCGGAGAAGAGTCCGTATCTCCTGCAACACAAAGACAATCCGGTCAACTGGTGGCCTTGGTCCGATGCTGCGTTTGCTGAGGCCCGGACCCGGGATCTCCCGGTACTGCTTTCCATAGGCTATGCCACCTGCCATTGGTGTCACGTCATGGAGCGGGAGTCATTCGAGAACGCAGATGTGGCCCGCCTCATGAACGAAACGTTTGTCAACATCAAAGTGGACCGGGAAGAACGCCCGGATATAGATGCGGTGTATATGGCAGTTTGCCAGATGCTCACCGGTAGTGGTGGCTGGCCACTTACTATCATGATGACGTCCGATGCCGCGCCTTTTTTCGCTGGTACGTACATCCCAAGAGAAAGCCGATATGGCCGGATTGGCATGCTTGAACTCGTGCCACGTGTACATAACCTTTGGCGCTCTTCTCGCGACAGGCTGCTGGCCGATGCTGAGGCTGTAACCCAGGCCCTGAAGCGCAATACGCAGGCCGATTTGCGGGAAGGCAAGCTGAACACGGCTACGCTGGACGGAGCCTATGAGGCACTATATCGCCGCTTTGATGCGACGCACGGCGGTTTTGGGGCGGCCCCGAAATTTCCGTCACCCTCAGGTTTGCGCCTGTTGTTGCGCTATTGGCGTCGCACAGGAAATCCTGAGAGTTTGCGAATGGTCGAGCGCACACTGGAAGCGATGTGCAGCGGCGGCATATACGATCACGTGGGATTCGGCTTTCATCGTTACAGCACCGATCGTGAATGGAAAGTGCCTCATTTTGAGAAGATGCTGTACGACCAGGCCCTGCTTGCGCTTACCTATACAGAGGGCTATCAGGCAACAGGCAAAGCACTTTATCGGGACGTAGTCCATGAGGTGATCACATATGTTATGCGTGATTTGGCAGATCCGGGTGGGGCTTTCTACGCGGCAGAGGATGCAGACAGTGAAGGACAGGAAGGCAAGTTTTACGTGTGGCGGGAAACAGAGCTGACCGACATCCTGAGTGTCAGCGACTTTGAACTGGTCAGAAATGTCTACAATACAGCCCCGGATGGCAATTTCCATGACGAGGCAACGCGTTGCAAGACGGGCGAAAATATCCTGTACCGGTCACTTGGCGCACCGACCGACGCCGATTTGAGCTCTCGCTTGGATACAATTCGCGCCCATCTGTTTGCTGCTCGCAGCAGGCGCATCCGGCCGCTGCTTGACGACAAGGTACTTACCGACTGGAATGGCCTCATAATTGTGGCACTTGCGCGGGCCGGAAGTGTGTTTGAGAGGCCAGAGTGGATAGCAGCAGCCGTGCGCACAGCACAATTCTTGCAGGTGCACTTACAGACGGATGACGGAAGCCTGCTGCACCGGTGGCGGGACGGCGAGGCGGCAATTAACGGGTTCCTGGACGATTATGCTTATTTCATCTGGGGACTTCTCGAGCTTTACGGGGCAACCTTCAATGCCAGGCACCTGCGTTTGGCACTGCGTATTTCACGCATATGCATCGAGGAATTCAGGGAGCCGGGGCAGGGCGCATTCTTCCTTACGCCGACAAGTGGCGAGAAACTGCTCCTCAGACCCAGCCAAGTCTTCGACAGTGCAACCCCGTCAGGCAATGCCGTTATGATGATGAACCTCCTGCGCTTGGGGCGCTTGACTTCGGATCCGGAATTGGAATCGGCTGGCCATGCCATAGCAGCGCACTACGCCCGGGGACTGACACTCAGTCCGGATGGATTTGCAGCCATGCTATCCGCACTCGATTATGGCCTGGGCCCGGCGATGGAAGTAGTCATCGCCGGTGACCTTGAGCGAGGGGATACACGCAATATGGTACAAGCGATACAACGGACTTACAACCCGAACGCAGTCCTCATGCTGTGCTCCAAGGATTCAGCGCAAGAGCTTGCACAATTCGCTCCAGACATACTGCAATACCGCTGCATCGACAAGAAGGCGACCGCGTATGTATGTCAGAATTTTCAATGCCAGGCGCCGACCCAGGATGTACAGGAGATTTTGGCGCAGATCGCTCGCTTGTATACTGATAGGCCGACGGAATAGCAAATGCGAGACGTCTTTATCGTATCTGCAGTTCGCACGCCTATCGGGCGGTTTGGTGGGGCTTTCAGGCTGTTGGGACCGGCACAAGTGGCTGCGCCGGTCATGGAGGCGGCCTTGGAGCAAGCGAATGTGTCCGGTGCCGCACTGGACCTGATAGTTTTTGGCAACGTCCTAAGGGGTGGGCACGGGCAGTTGGTACCGCGTCAAGCGGCACAGCTGGCGAAGATTCCGAGCAAAGTCGATGCGGTGGCCCTTGATATGGTGTGCTCTTCCGGCATGATGAGTGTCATAACGGCCGGTGCACTCATACAGAGCGGCGCAGCCGATGTTGTTCTGGCAGGCGGTACTGAGTCGATGTCGCAGGCACAGTTCGCTCTTTCGTCCAAAGCACGCTGGGGATACAGATACTTGCCCGGCCCAATACAGCAGGTGACGGATCTGCTTTATCGGGACGGGCTTTCCGATCCTGCGTCGGGCGTGGCCATGGGTGTGCAGGCGGAGCGCCTAGCCAAAGATCGGGGCATCAGGCGGGCACTGTTGGATGAAGTTGCCGCCTTGTCACATGTGCGCGCAGCGGAGGCCGTGCGAAACGGCTGTTTTGATGAGGAAACTGTGCCAGTACCCACTTCAGAGCAGATTGTTGTTCAGGATGAGGGGATTCGTCCGGACACCACGGTAGAGGGACTCGGAGCTCTGGAGCCGGTATTCGAGCCTGGCGGCGTGCTTACGGCTGGCAATAGCAGTCAGATTAGCGATGGCGCAGCAGCGCTCCTTCTTGCCAGTGACCAGGCGGTTCAACAACATGCCATGCTGCCGCTGGCAAGAATCCGGGGCAGCGCATGGGCTGCGGGTACGTGGTGGCGCTTTATCGAGGCGCCAGTGGAGGCGGCCAGGCGGGCACTACGCATCAGTGGCTTAGATTTGCAGGACATTGATCTCTTTGAAAACAACGAGGCATTCGCATTGAGCACCGTGCTTTTTGAAGAGCAAATGGGCACAGATCGGGAGACGCTCAATGTACATGGAGGGGCCATTGCACTGGGGCATCCAATTGGCTGTTCAGGTGCGCGACTGATTGTTACACTCCTGCATGCGCTTAAGCGTCAAGAAAAAGTGCTTGGCATGGCCGCCCTGTGCCATGGCACAGGCGGTGGTACTGCCGTTGTCATAGAGATGCAGTAGTTGCCATTACAATGCTGCCATCCGATAATTGTACTCTGATGAGGGGCTCTGCCGTTTGCTTCTGCTTTTTGTCTGCCCTTTATGAGTTGGCTGTCAAACCCGCGCAATACAAAATCGTCAGCATATATGCTTTGCAGGTCGAGGTCACTGCAAGCGTACGCCGATCCAGATTACATCGCCGCTGGAGCCGACCTGTACCCTGATTCAGGTAGGAAGGCAGGTTGCCCCGCCCCGGTGAATGGGCGATTGATTGGCACCTCATTACCGACCGAGCGGCGCTCAGCTAACGTCTAGGTTATAAGTCCATGTGGTGCATTGTGTTACATATAAGGTGACTCGCTTGCCGCCCCCTGCGATCACCCTTTGCGCATGGGATAGGGGGTCCCATGTGCCAGCTCCGGCAGTCCCGTTTGTTCGGTGTCCCAAGGCGGCCCCGGCCATGCAATAACATCTCCCGGCTGATCAAGCTCTGCGCTTCGAACTCCCGGCACCGGAGCCGTGGGTATGTCAATGCATTCTTGGCGACTCAGGTCCCGGCAAAGAACTGCATCGGTGAACCTCAACTGACTCGACACCGAGTGCATCCGTCACCTTCAGTACCATGTGATCGGGGATAACGGTCATGAGGGTCTGATCCTGAGCCAACGAGACCCGGTTGATTGTTTGTCCTTGGAAATCTGCGATGTCCCAAACTTCGTCGCGCCCGTCTGGAGTCCGGCGTACATACAAGAACTCGCCCGCCCCCAAGAGCTCGAACACTGGTGGGTGGTGTCGAGGGAAGTCCACAGTTCGCCGTGCCTTTCTCCTTAGAGGCTCGAATACCCGCTGTCCGAAAACTTCCTGAGGGATGGCGTTCTGAAACCAGAATTCTCTGTCCTCCTCAGTGACCTCGAAGCGATCATCAAGGGCCAGCGAGACCACAGACTTCAGGGTGCCGTCGAACCCCAGAATTCTGACTTCCGACCCCGGTCCCTGCCAAAACGCCACGCCTTCGGAAACGGACGCCCATTGCAAAGTCGGTGAATACGGAGGGGGGAGACTATAACTCGGTGATCCCTCTGCCGTGAGATGCAAGGTGGCCGCCCACTTGGGGTAGACGCTCACCGTGTCCCGGCGAACCGGTACTTCGTTGGCGCTGGCCCCGAACGACCGGGCGAAGAAGGACCGCTCGTTGCCCATCGGCACGGACAACTCGAACAAAAGCGTCTCTCCCCCCGCCCGATCGAGCCCGGTCGGGCGATCATCAGGCATTCCGAGGTCCCTAAGCTGCACGGTATGCACCAAATCGCCCGTGAACTCGAAGATGGACAATCGCCTCTGCTCGGCATCGACCACGTAAACATGTCGGCCTGCCAATGCGACTCCAGCGGCTGACTGGAATTCACCGGGCCCTTCGCCGCTCTGTCCCCAGCTCTCTCGTCGGCTACCGTCGGCAAGATCGAAGAGATGGATCATGGGATCTGACCTGGTAAGCACGACCAGCAGAGAATCATTGGTATTGACTGCCCTTATGCTACCCCAAACGAGGTCATCTCCGTCAAGGCGGTAAAGCGGTTCGCGATCACCACAAATCTCTTGTCCAGCACTGACTGAAGGTGCCGCGAGCACTACCGTGAGAAGAACGATTCGACGCCGAAACAGAATCATCTATGTAGGATCTCCAGCTTGTTTGGAACCAGTCGCCGCGTTACTAGTCCGAGGTTGAAGTGACCCGCCAAGGGCTCGGTTGTACAAGCGGAAAGAGGCGGGTGAACGCGATGTTCTTGTGCAAGGGGCGGCCTGAGGAACGTAGGGGAGCCTTGGTCTGGGCCTTGGAGGTTGAGAATGCGCCTGATTTGGCCAAGAAGACCGCAAGCTGTGTGCGGAGGCGTCCGCGAGAACCTCGGCCGCTGTTGCGAGGCCCTGCATGCCACGCGGAATGCCGAAGCCGGAATGCCTGCACATCACCAGTCCAAGGTTGAAGCGTTGCCGCCCACTGGCCATGTGCTTGGGGCTCCACGTCGGGAGATGCATGGTGAATACCTTTGCCGCTGCCCGCTCGTGGGCACAGAGCACCGCCGCGTCACCCCCCCCCCCGCGGGCCACCTGCAGGTGGCCGGCGACACGAGGCAGGTGGGACCGAGTCCCAGCTCCTGTGCTTGCCGTGGATGTCCATCTGACCACCCTGTTAATCACACTTTCTATACTGGAACAAAGCAAATGTTCCGACACAGAGCACACAGAATATCGAATCACAATTACATATAACAAACTCACTTGGCTTATCGGACTTCCTGAAACCCTGTATGCACAGGCGGAGCGGCGCTCGGCCACGGGCAGCGGGCGGGCGAGCTGAGGATTCGAAGGGGAGCGCAGCCTCCCTCTTGCAGAGCGCAATTGTTCAACCTTGTGTGGGCTGGCTCATAAACCTTAGCTTGCGCCTAAGGGGATAGCGTATTGGACTCCCCATGAGGCGCGTGAGGTGATGGCCGAGTCGATCAGTCTTCCCGCATCAGAAGGGGGGTGACGGTTCAACCATGCAACCCCAGCCTCCCGATCCGCTCCGAAATCCTCGCCACTGAGAGTCTGCAGGAGCTGGATCGCAGTTCCCCGTGTCTCTGCGTGCTCGGCGCCGACGTGAGCGAG
>JAAXGT010000176.1 GCA_012271205.1 Rhodothermales bacterium | reverse complement strand
CGGAGGGGTGGCAGAGCGGTTGAATGCACTGGTCTTGAAAACCAGCGTACCGTCAGGTACCGGGGGTTCGAATCCCTCCCCCTCCGCCATGGCGCAGTCACGGATAATCGATGTGTAAGTGCTCAGACCATCACGCAACCAATGCAATCGCGTCACTGGGCACGAAGAACGAACGGGGGCCTGCTCTCGATTCCGCTCGGCCGGCTGGACCTAGTGTCATGTCCTTTTGATTTCGTTCCATAGTTATGGCAACAGGTATCTCCCCTCCCATCCGCCTAAATGAGGAAGAGATCCATGCCCTTGGGGCGTTCGTTGAAGGTACTCGAAGTCAGTCAGGGAGCCCGTGCGGAACTCGAGTCGCTTGTCTGTTCGCGCAGCCTGTCCACCGGTCTCATGCGTCGACGACTTGGACAACAAGGCGGTTGCCGAGCGGGACCCACCAGCCGCCAGACGATCGGCAAGTAGCGCGAGCGTTTCTGAGGCCGGATTGGCATCAACCGGTCCAACAAGGGAACAAAGGAGCAAATTTCAGTGCTGAGAGGGGGTTCTCGAGAGAGTGGGACGACCGTTTTCATGTCTTGGCCGCACCCTCAGTGCGTCCAAGACAAACCTATCCCTGGATCACCAGTAAAGCCGCCTTCGCCATATAGATATGGGCCAGAGCAAACAGTGCATAGACCGGGTCCGCATTCTTCGTCCATCCCCGAATACCCCATCCATTCGTTGCTCACGTAGTAAAGCTCTTGACGCTTTCACCCTGCTGTCTGCGGGCAGTTATCTTGATCACATCTAATGCCCGTTGCCCTATGGCGAGACAATTCATCGGCATAGATCTTGGCACCAGCGGCGTTCGTACGCTTATTGCGGACGAAGTCGGGCAGGTGCTTGCCAAGGCCTCGGCAAGTGTCTCCTCCTTTACACTCAGCGGAGTACATGAACAGGATCCACACGCTTGGTGGGATGCAGTGCGCACGACTGTGCAAAAGGCATTGCATCGAATCGGTTCGCACGCCCAGGAACTGGCTGGCATCGCCGTTTGCGGCACATCCGGGACTCTCGTGTGTGCAGATAAAGCTGGCACGCCGCTTGGACCAGCCATAATGTACAACGATGCGCGTGGACACAATGAGGCGAATTTCTTGCGCAACACAGGCCACTCGAACGTGTCTTCCTCGTGGTCGCTGCCTAAGGTCCTGTGGGTAAAGCGCCACGAATCCAGTCGCTTCACTGCCACGAGATACCTGCTGCACCAAGCCGACTGGATCGCAGGCCAGTTATGCGGTAGATTCCAATCCACTGACTACAGCAATGCCCTCAAGATGGGCGTAAACCTCGACACGGAGACTTGGCCTGACTGGATCGATGCGGACGTGCGAGAGCGGCTACCCACCGTTGTGGCACCCGGCACACATATCGGGGAAGTTACAAGCGCCACCAATAACGCAACGGGCCTGCTTCAAGGGCTACCAGTTATCGCCGGTGCAACCGATGGCGTTGCCAGTTGCATTGCCTCCGGTCTGGGGCGCATGAGTGATTACAACACCACACTAGGCACGACGCTCATCTTCAAAAGCTTGGCCGAAACGCGTCCTGTGCATCCCCTCATTTACTCGCATAAGTTACCCGGCGCGGTGTGGCTGCCAGGTGCCGCCAGTAATACGGGTGGCGCTTGGATTGATGCATGGTTTCCCGATGCCGACCTTCAGGCCTTGGAGGCTGCTGCTGCTCGTGTTTTACCGTCACGTTATGCGGCATACCCGCTAACCAGGCGGGGCGAGCGCTTTCCGTTCGTGCACCAAGAGGCGGTGGCGCTGATTAGCCCAGCTTTAAGCGACATCAACCGCTTTGCCGCCTGCATGCAAGGCACGGCGTGCCTTGAACGGCTTGCCTACGAAGTTCTTGATCAGGCTACAGGAGCAAGTGGGGGTGCGGTTTATTCCACGGGTGGGGGTAGCCGAAGTGATGTCTGGATGCAGTGTCGCGCAGATATATGCCAGCGCATATTTCACCGTCCGGCCTGTACAGACACCGCCATGGGCGCCGCCATCCTAGCCGCTGGTGGAACGGACTTTCAGTCGATCCAAGAAGCCACCCGCCAGATGACGCACGTTTCCAGAACTTTCTACCCGAAACGCAAGATGGAAAGCGTGTATGGGGAGTTTCTCGCCCTGATTCGTCCATATCTCGATTCACCCGAGTAGTGATTCTTGGCCTGACTCCCGCAATGCGAAAGCTGTAACGCCCTATGGTTGTACTACTTGATGTAAGGCGGATAGCATGATATCTAGCGCTTCGTCCAACACCTCAAGAGGCACATTTAGCGGTGGAGCCAGACGCACGACCCTATCCGAATGCAGCGTCCAACCGAGTAGCAGGCCGTGGTTCAAGCAGTATCTCGCTACTTCTTCTGCCGCACGACTGCTGGAAAGCTCCATGCCCATCATGGCACCCATGCCACGGATTTCCACAATTAAATTATGCTGTAACCGTGCACGAATATGTTCTTCGAGCTCTATGGCTCGAGCCGGCAGCCCTTCGTTAAGCAGCACAGCCAGCGCCCCTGATGCAGCTGCACAGGATACCGGATGCCCTCCAAATGTTGTCACATGACTCAGAGGAGGATTGCGGCGCAAGGTGTCCATGATTTTGGCGCTGGACACAAAGGCTCCCAGTGGCATCCCACCGCCCATTGCCTTGGCAAGCGTAAGTACATCCGGTACAACACCAAACTGCTCAAAAGCAAAAAGCCGCCCGGTTCGCCCAAATCCGGTTTGCACTTCGTCAAAGATGAGCAGTGTGCCGTTTTCGGTGCATTTGTCACGCAGGACTTGCATCCAGAGCCGGGATGGAACACGCATACCCCCCTCACCCTGAATCGGTTCGGTTATCACGCATGCGGCCTCCGCATTTATTGCACTCAGTGCCGCTACGTCTCCGAACGGCAGAAATTCAACATTTGGCAGCAGCGGACGAAATGGATCCTGATACACGCTGCGACCGGTCACGCTCAAGGAGCCATGCGTATCTCCATGGTATGAGCGCTCAAAGGCCACCAACTTGGTACGGCCAGTGTATTTCTTGGCCAGCTTTAGCGCTCCTTCATTGGCCTCTGTGCCTGTCATAGTGAAATAAACCGTGTCGAGCACCTCCGGAAGTTGCACCGTCAATGCCCGTGCTAAGGCCACCTGCGGACGCTGAACCAGCTCGCCGTAAACCATGACGTGCAGGTGCCGCTCCAGTTGTGCACGGACAGCCGCCAAGACGTGCGGATGCCGGTGGCCGATGGAAGAGACGGCAATTCCGCTGATAAAGTCGATGAGACGTTTGCCATCCGCCAAATGGATAAATGGCCCGCTAGCACTTTCCACTACCAAACCCAGTGGAGTGTCGCTCGTCCACGCGATGTGCTGTTTGAAATCTCTGCTCAATTGAGTATTCATCGTGCGTTGGTAGAACACACCATAACTGCGAACAGGCCGTTTTGCGATTGGTTCAACGTCAAACTACTGTATCACCTGTGTATTGTCAGCGAATGAATCTCTCCGGAAAGACTGTAGTTGTGACCGGTGCCAGCAGTGGACTTGGCGCTGCGTTTTCAAGAGCACTGGTGAAGAAAGGGGCCACCGTTTACGGACTCGCCCGACGCACAGATCTCTTGGAGGCACTCCAAGCATCTCTTGGCAACGCGTTCTTCCCTGTTGCCTGTGATGTAACCGTTATGCAGGACGTTGTGGCTGCCTTGGGACCGCTTTCTCAAGTGGATGTGCTGATTAACAATGCCGGCGTTGGACGCTTCAGTCCAGTGGATGAGCAATCATCCTCTGATTGGGCTATCCAGATAGACACCAACCTGACCGGTGTATTCAACTGTACGCGGAGGGTAGTGCCGATCATGAAGGCTCAAAACAAACGCACCGGTTTTGGGGGCCACATCGTCAACATAGCCTCAATTGCCGGCCACGTTGGCAACGCCAACCTCAGTGCCTACAATGCGACCAAGTTCGGCTTGCGAGGCTTTAGCGAGGCCACCATGAAGGAGTTGCGTAGCCACGGAATCAAGGTGTCCTGTCTTTGCCCTGGGTCTGTGGCTACAGGATTCGGCCAGAAAGCCGGCTCACGCGGTGCAACACAGCCCATGCAGCCTGAGGACATCGCCGCGACGGTCATCCACGTGCTGGAGGCACATGACAACTATTTGATCTCCGAGGTAGTTATGCGCCCGCTTCGTCCACGCGGGTAGTTCCGTACAATTATCCATCGCATTACGCCAAACAGCCATGAAGAGACGCCGATTCATTAAGTCTACTGCCATTGGTGCCGCCACCGCCTCTGTGCTCGCCGGGTGCGGCACTGGCAACACGGAGGCTCCCGCCGTTCAGACTGACTCTCCTGCATTGCGCTGGCGCCTGGCCTCCAGCTTTGCTCGATCGCTGGATACGATATACGGAGCGGCTGACATCATGGCCAGCTACGTGAATGAACTTACTGGGGGCCGTTTCACGATTCGCGTATATCCTGCGGGTGAGATCGTCCCGGCGTTTGAAGTACTCGAGTCTGTCCAGAAAGGCAGCGTGCAACTCGGGCATACGGCCAGCTACTACTATATTGGAAAGAATCCAGCTTTTGCGTTCGACACTACCATCCCATTTGGTCTGACTGCCCGCCAGTTCAATAGCTGGGCCTATCACGGAGGCGGCCTCGGACTCATGCGAGAGCTTTATGCGGATTACGGCATCATCAATTTCCCGGGGGGAAATACGGGAACACAGATGGGTGGATGGTTCCGGCGCGAAATCAACTCCCTAAATGATCTGCGCGGACTGGCCATGCGCATCCCCGGTTTGGGAGGCCGGGTCATGGACCGTTTGGGAGTTACGGTGCAGCAAATCCCTGGCGGAGAGATCTATCCGGCATTGGAGCGCGGTGTCATAGATGCTGCTGAATGGGTCGGACCATATGATGACGAAAAGCTTGGCTTCAATAATGTTGCTGACTATTACTACTATCCGGGATGGTGGGAGCCAGGCGCGAATCTGTCTTTCTTGGTAAATCGGGTCGCATGGGACGGGCTGCCTCCCCATTATCAGGCCGCATTAGAAGCAGGTATGGAGGCAGCCAACATGTACATGCTTTCGCGCTATGATGCAGTCAATCCTCCCGCAATGCGTCGTCTGGCGGAATCTGGCACACAGGTGCGTCCATTTCCCGAGGACGTTATGGCGGCAGCATTTACAACATCCCGGGAAATAATTCAGGAAGGGACGTCGGACCCCGCATACGCAAAAATTCACGTGGCCTATCATGAGTGGCGGGACGAAGGCAACAGGTGGTTGGGGTTGGCCCAGAACGCTTATGCAAGCTTCGTACACAATCGGTAGCCGCGTTCCTTGAACGCGTCGTTTGGTGCCCCATTCCAAGCGGCGGGCGATGTGGCGAAGCAGGTCAAGGTTTTGTTTATGCTATATGGTAGGGGGAAAGCAGCCTTCCGTTCTTGTAGCACCCAGCCTAATTAGTGCGGGAATATCGACTTGTTGTTGCGCCGCTAGTGTGGTGTCTCTGAAATACGTTTTTATTCTATCAAGTTTGGCTTGGATGGACTCGGTGGTGGCTACCCATACCAACAGTTTTGCGGGGGTGTTAGGGGGACGGATACAGGCCTGAATGCGCCGGGTCAGCGGCGGCCCACTGGGAAAGGGGCCGCGCCGGATCGCTGGTGGGGGGAGGAGGCCGAAGAAGCATTCCACCGGATGGATCCACGACGCCGAGGGGGCGGGAAGGGTAA
>JAAXGT010000106.1 GCA_012271205.1 Rhodothermales bacterium | reverse complement strand
CGTCCGCTGAGCGCCTGATGGGCGCGCTACTGGTGGAATGGCATGAGCGGTGGATGGCGGGCCCGCGCTACTTCGCGATGGAGGAATACCATGAAGCGTTCCAAGCCCGCCGCGCTGCTCCAGTAGACCTCCGGTCTCCTTCCGCAGCGCGGCGGGCTCCTGCGGTTCCCCCACACCAACAAAAACCAATTTACAGCACAATTGGGACTTGACTGTGCGCTGGTCGCTGAGCATAAAGCGTGCTCATAAGTTAAAGATGGTCTTCTGCTTCATTGCCCTGACCGGCTATTTTTCGGACCATCGTCATAATACCTACCTACAACGAGCGCGAAAACGTCGGTTCCGCGCTTGAGCACGTGATGCAGCAGCCAGGCGGGCTAAGCGCGCTTGTGGTAGACGACGGCTCCCCGGATGGAACACGTGAGGTTGTGCGTGGCTTGGAAAACGCTTATCCGGGCCGCATTGCGATGCTTGAGCGCTCTGGCAAGCAGGGACTGGGCACTGCCTACATCGATGGTTTTGGATACGCGCTAAGGGAGGACTTTGAGATTATCTGCGGCATGGACGCAGACCTGTCGCATAATCCGGATGATTTGCCGCGTCTGATCGAAACGATTCAGTCAGGAGAGGCTGACATGTCGATTGGGTCCCGGTATGTTGACGGTGTACGCATCATAAACTGGCCCTTGTCGCGCCTGATGCTGTCATATGCAGCGGGTATCTACACACGGCTGATTACACGCCTGCCTGTGCGTGATGTCACGGCCGGGTTCCTGTGCTATCACCGGCGCACGCTGGAAAGCTTGGACTTCAGTTGCATAAAGTCCAACGGATACTCATTTCTGATCGAGATGAAGTTCCGCATCTGGCGCAAGGGCTTCAAGCTGAAGGAGATTCCTATCATCTTTACCGAGCGCACTGAGGGGCAGTCCAAGATGAGCAAGGCCATCATCCGGGAGGCTGCATTCAAGGTATGGGAGTTCAGGTTTCGCGACCTGTTCCGAAAGCTGTAGTAGCGTACGAATTCGTACTTGCGGGTGTGCTGGCAGTGAGGCGATCAGAAGCGTCAGATGGCCTCCTTGGGTACCGTATTCCATCGCCCCAGAGACATCGCATCACGGCGGTCAAGGTCTATCCAGTGTTCAGCTGTGTATCGCCTGAACCATGTGAGCTGCCGTTTTGCATAACGGCGCGTGTTACGTTTGATGCGGCCGACCATCTCTCCGGCGTCAATGTTGCCGTCCAGGAAAGCAAATGCCTCCTGATAGCCGATCGTTCGCAAGGCGGGTACAGAGGCATCGTACTGCTTTGATCTGAGATTTCGCACCTCATCAAGGAGGCCTGCCTCGATCATGTGATCGACGCGGCGATTGATCCGCTCGTAAAGGCGGGCGCGATCCATGGTCAGAACTTTGACATCATACTGGTAGGGCGGGGGAGTGCGCTGCTCCTGAAAGGAGGAAAGGGTGCGGCCTGTACTGGCAAAGACCTCCAAAGCGCGGATCACGCGCTGTGTTTTCGTTGGGTCCAGTTTATCGGCAAGGACAGGGTCTATCTGATTCAGCTCTGCGTAGAGTGCTGCGCTCCCTTCATTTTCAAGCCTGGTCTCAAGTGTCTGGCGAGCGTATGGATCCGAAGCCGGGACGGAGGAAAGCCCGTGTATCAGTGCGTGCAGGTAGAGCGTTGAGCCGCCAACAATAATCGGAATGCGTCCCCGCTGCAGTATCCGGCCAATCCGCGCGTTAGCACGCATTGCAAACTCACCGGCAGAAAACCGCTCGTGGAGCTCAAGTTCGTCAATGAAATGATGCGGTACCCGCGCCAGTTCACCGGGTGCGGGTTTGGCCGTGCCAATGTTGAGCTCCTTATAGATTTGACGGCTGTCAGCGGAAATTATTTCCACACCTACACGTTCGGCAAGCTGCAGGCTGACGACCGTTTTGCCGACCGCGGTTGGACCCACAAGGGTAAGGAGTGGTTGTGCTCCCGTGATGGGTAATGGAGGTGGCACTACCACATTGAGCCTAGTAGGTGGGCACAGACGGGTCAATCTCCTTGCTCCATGCAAGGGTTCCACCACGCAGGTTCTGGACGTTAGTAAAGCCCGCAGCCAGCAGAAACCTGGTTGCCTGAGCGCCACGGCCGCCACTTCGGCAGTGCACGACTACATGCTCATTTTTGTGCTGCCTGAGTTCATCCATGCGGTTCACAATTTCCCCCAGAGGCATAAGGTTGCCACCCAGGTTAGCGATCTCGTATTCCTTAGGCTCCCGCACGTCCAGAATGAACGGCGTCTTGCCTGCGTCTATGAGCGCTTTGAGCTCGTGGACTGTGATCTCTGGAACTGAAGTCATACGTTTTAGAGAATGTTGCCAAAGCAGCAAGATACGGACTGCGAAGCACCTTTTGCAGGTCGCGCTCCAGTGTAGCCGGATTCACATGCAGAAGGTCTTGGGTCAGATCAGGGGTGGAGCAGATAAGGGGATTATATGCCAAACTAACACGGAAATCTGGCGCTGTAAGCAGGGTTGATATTCTGTTTTTGGGCTGCGTTCCTGCTTGCTGCAAAAACGTGACAGCGAGCACGATGGACAAGAGGTTGCGAGGGGGCGGGGGTCCGCGGCACGGACGCGGAAAGCCTTCTACTGGCGGCCCAAAACAGCAGGTGACTGCATAATTATCTCCGTTTGCAGATGCACCTACACTTCTCAAAGGTGCGGTGAACGTGCCTCCACTCTGGAACCGCGTGGTAATTCCGCAGGTTTTCTGGCATGCCTTCAGTCTGCACCCCACACCTCTCCGAGATGCGATGAGTGGTGAGATGCGATGAGTGGTCCTCCACCGTGGAGCCGTGTGACAATTCGCAGGTTTCGCGGACTCCGCGACGTTTCTCTGGAGGACTTGGGCACCCTCAACGTTTTCGTCGGCGCCAACGATACCGGGAAGACCTCGTTGCTCGAAGCCATGTTTCTCCTTTCGGGATCCGGCAACCTTTTTCTCCCCATCGACGTTCAGGGATTTCGCGACTATACCGTCGGTGATTTCGATGGTCTCTCCTACCTGTTTTACGAGTGTGACACTGCCACCAGGATCAAGCTGTCGGCCCAGACCGTCGCTCTGGACTCGCGTCGTGAGCTGTCCATCACCGCCCTGCAACGGGGCTCGCCAGGTGAAACCGTCGCCGCACACGGCCAAGGCTCGGATTCCCATGGTTCGGTTTCGGCGGCTGCCCAATTCTCCACCGATTTCGCGCCCGATATCCACAATCGCCGCTATGATCTGACCATTTCGAGCGGTGAAGATACCTCCTCGTATTCCGGCACTCTTTCGCTACGGAATGGCGAGCCGGTTGTTAACATGAAGGCATCGCTGCGGAAGACCACCATTCGCGCCGGGCTCCTGAGCGACAGATCCAACCACGATGCAAGCGCGATTGGCAGAGTTATAGTGAACAAGAAGAAGCACGAGCTCCTTAAGTACCTGCGATTCGTTAACTCCCGGGTCCAGGATATCGGGGTGCATGGCTCGCGGGCATTTCTAGACATCGGTCTGGCCGGGATGCTCCCCATCAACATGTTTGGCAGTGGCATGATCCGCGCATGCTCGATCATTGCGCACTGCGTTCTGGGACCAAGTCGGATTTTTCTGATTGACGAGGTATCATCGGGTTTGCACTACAAGGCCCTGCTATCCCTTCTGCGGGCAATGCTTAGGCTCTCGATCCAAAACGGAGTCCAAGTCTTCGCCACCACCCACAGTCTAAGCGTTCTCCAGGGTCTCCAGGAAATTCTTGGCCGCGAAGAGATGGCCGATGCGCGTGACGCCTTGGCCTGTTATGCGTTGCAGAGAGACCATGGAGGTGAAGTGCGCGCCTACCGGTATGGGCATCGGGATCTTGATCACTGCATCCGACACGGAATTGAGATCAGATGACCCGGGACCAATGGGCCATCTTCGTAGAAGGAGGCGACGACCAGACGTTTGTAGAGTCACTGGTAGAGCACCTGGATCTGGATTTGTCAGGCTTCGAAGTCAAGCAGATCGGCGGCGGAGTGAATCGCCTTCCCAGTGCAGAAAACAATATCCAGCGCCGCTACGACGCCGGCAGAAAGATTGCCATGATCCTGGATGCTGATCAGGATATCGCTATGCGGCGACAAGAAGTGACAAAACAGATTAAGGATCTCTCGCCCCCACTCTCCGAGGAGCATGTCTTCTTACTTCCCGACAATTGCCGGGCTGGCAATCTCGAGACCCTGTTGGAGGAGCTAGCGGTTTCCACTCATTGGGCCATCTTTAACTGCCTCGATGTGTACGGCACCTGCCTGTTGCAAGCATCCGAGAGCTATCTGCCGCCTGGTGGCAAAGGCCGGGTCTACGCGTACTGTGAGGCGCTGAGAGTCGAACCAAGGGATACGAAGCGAGAGTACTTGAACGCGGGCTGGTGGGATCTCAGCGCGCCTGTGGTGGAGCCCCTTTCGCCCTTCCTCCGTTCACTTTCTACCTGATGTACACGCACTGAGTCGGTAACCGGAGTCAAGAGCCACCTTCAGGGACGCGGACACCGGGCACCATGCCGCGAAGCCATTGAGTGCAGACATCAGCTCCTAACCGTCGAGCCGGAGTAGAGCGTGCCATTGCGTGGACCTAATCTTCACAAAATGGCTTAACAGCAAGCATGCTCAGCACACCGATACCCGCAGAACAAGTTGTCTTGCCTGGATGGCTTTACGGCCAGTGAAGCGCAACTCCTTTAAGTGGATGGTCTGCTTTTCCGTTTTCGAGCTGTATGGCAATCAAGGTGCGGCATATGATCCATGCGTAGTCGGCGTGCACCACCAGTGGCAGAACAGGAAGCAAGGCGATCGATACGATTGGGTATACGGTTTCCGCTATGGGAGCGGACGTTCTGCCAAGCTACAGAAGTCAAGTTCTCTTGGGCTATAGCGCACATCGGCAGTCTTGAGTAGCCGTACCACAGGAGGGTGTGACCCGGCAGGTGGATCGCGCTTGTGATTCATGCGGCAACGATGCAAAATCTGTGGATGTTTAATAGTTTGACTGCACATTGCGCGAATCGCAGGACGGACACACCAAGCCATCCGGCCAGATGCGGCGGTCAGACAGTCGTGCGCCTTCTGGCGTAGCAGGGCACCTGTAAGCTTGGAGCGTGTACAAAGTGGGAGTTCATGTGGAAACGCATTAAGAATAGGCTGGGGCTCAAGAAGAATGCCCGCGATCTTCCCGGCACTGCACACGTGCCGGAGGGGATTACTTTGGCCGCACCCGACACCATCGACGATCGAGGTCCGGCAAAGTATTTTCATGGGCGGAAGGAGGTGTTATCGTTGTTCTCCGCCCGTCGGACAAGGGCATCCGTAGGCGGTCCAAGTGCCCAAGGCACGACCTTTCTGATACAGGGAGCACCTGGGGCCGGGAAGACCGCGCTGTTGTACCGATGCGCTGTGGAGGCTGCAGAAGATGGGTGGACCGTGGCAGAAATTGATTCGCGTGCACTGTATGATCCCGCCAGTATGGCATCTTGGTTGGACCAGCCATACATTGCTCGTACAAGCAGACAGGTTGAAATCGATCTGAAAGTTGCTCGAGGCACACGCTCCAAGGAAACAGGAGGTATTACCAGTGTCTCGCAGCTTCTCAGAGAGGCTGCCGCTTCAACAGCACGGGGCTTGCTGCTGGTGCTGGATGAGGTGCAGACGCTTGTCAAGCTGGCAGCTTCCCCTCACGAGTTGAATGCGACGGACACACTTAATTTGGTACATAACGGGAAGGCTGGCGGTCCCGTCATTCTCCTGGCCGGTGGGTTGGGAACATCTGAAGCTGCGTTCAGCAGTCTGGGTGTGTCCCGCTTTTACGATGGATGCGTAGTGAACCTGGGGCGGCTGGCCCCGGAGCCGGAGCGAGCCATTATCCGGGACTGGCTGGTTCGGGACGGCGGGGCAGAAGGGGACGCAACACCTTGGATCGATGCTATTGCCAAGGAGACACACGGCTGGCCGCAGCACATCATTGCTTTCGCAGAGCCAGCTGCTCTCATCGTGCGCAGCAACCATGGACAGATGACGCCTGACGGGCTCGAAGCCGTACTGCAGCAGGGGCAGCAAAGGAAGGAGAATTACTATTTCGCCCGAGTTCAGGGTATCTCAAAGCAGGACAGGGTGGCGCTTAGTATGGTGCTCTCGATGATACCCCCGGACACCACACTCCAGGAATCAGAGGTGCTGGAAATATTCTCTGGCAACCGTTCGCGCACTGAGGCACAGCGGGTTTTCGAGTCGGTCCTGCATAAGGGTGTACTGGCGGCAACGCTGGATGGGGACTATGCGGTGCCTATTCCGTCCATGCATTATTGGCTGGTGGAGCAGTATAACTTGGGCAAGTGTCCTTCGTGAGGTAGCAGCATACGGCAGATCGTGGCCTCCACAGAGGGCACGGATCGTACGATGCTTGGGATGATTGCCGGCGGCCAGCACACGAAAGGCAATGTTCTCCCCAATACTCCGGTCGAT
>JAAXGT010000189.1 GCA_012271205.1 Rhodothermales bacterium | reverse complement strand
GGGCCGCGACAGTGGCCCGCTGTGCCGGTTTATGAGCAGGGGCGGTATCCGCTATTCTGGACAAGAATTGGAGCGGTTATTCTGCACCCCAAAAGTCTTCCAGAATACAATACACCAATGTAATGAGTGTTTGTCGGCCAAGACACGAGGAACAGAAAGCATGTCGATGGAGAAATCTACTCGAGCATGTTCGACGGCATAGTCAACAAGAAATCCGGCATTCTGGTTGTTAATCTGCCTGGGATTTCGGACTTCATCGTAGCCCCGGAGAGGATAAGAAAGAAGATAGTCTATCCAGATATTCTGTCATGGACATCGATTCGGAGCCGTGTCGAATACGAGCAACGATATCCTCGCATACCCGTACGGATAATTCCTGGAGTGCGAGAACAAGATATCTGTCGTACTTTGGGCGAGGATTGCCCGAGGTCCGGCTAAACTATGCCGGCTCGTTGAGGCGGCCTTCCGATGGGCGAGACAGTTTCTTGGTAGTACACCGGATGTGTGAGGCAATGCAATTCACGCGCGATAAATGTGAGCACGATTACAGCGTAACGAAGCGCTCAAGACGCGCTAGTTCATCGTCATCAACATACTTGCCGATTTCGCGCCGGAACTGGGCGATATCCACATAGGGCCGATACTCCTTGAACTCGTGAAGCATCCGGCGTCCCACACCCGGGATCGCAAGAATCTCCTCGTCTGTGGCGCTGTTCAGGTTTGCCGGCACAAACACGTAGGCTGCCAGACGATCGACTTCGTCGTCATCGACATACTTGCCAATCTCGCGCCGGAATTGGGCCATGGCCACATAGGGCCGGTACTCTTCGAATTCATGCGCCATCCGGTTACCCACCCCTGGAATCAGAAGAATCTCCTCGCGCGAAGCTGTATTCAGATTAATTCGTACGGTGATCTTGCTCAAGGCTCCCTCTGTACCTTCCGCTCCCAAGGCTTCGGCCAGCGCAGCATGCAAGGTTGTCAGGCTTAGGAAAGGGCGCTGCCCCATCAAGGCAGCGGATAAATCTTCGTTTTCCAGCGCGGCACTGAGTTCGTCTGCCGTGGCCAGATTCGGATTCACAAGATTGGCGCTTTCCGCTTCCGTGTCTTGGGCATAGGCATCAGGCTGAAAGCACACACTGACACCCGCAAAGAGCAATGCGGTCAAGAGCAAGGACGTAAACGATTTCATGATGGTGTGGAGGTTTGGGATGGAGAAATGTACCAGGCAAGCAGGCCCAACAGTCCGATATAGACCATGGTCCCCGGCGCAAGGGCCGGGGTGGCGCCTCGCAGCGCTTTCCAAATCAGAGGCCATCCAGCCAGACTCGGGTACATTTCACGTTCGAATTCGAGATTGCCATTAAAGTGAAGTCCAAGACCAACTAGGCCCGCAACCACGAACAAGGACATCACAGCAAACAGAGTGCGCCTTCCGGCACGTGATGGGCTGGCAGCGTTCCAAACGGTTGCGACGAATCCAAAGAAAAGCAACACGATCGGGGCCCATTGCCAAAAGTCTTCATAGTGACCCAGCAGTGCGAGTTCTGCTCCAGTACCAATCATACTGAAAATTAGGATGGCCAAGACCAGCACGCGGACCATCGCCGACGTGTTCATATGATCGCCTGCAACCATGCAATGCGGGCCTCACGATACTCGAGGTGTGGAACGGATAAGAACTTCAACGCCACAATGATTTCCTCTTTCAGAATCACCAGCTTTGTAACCCATCCAGCCGACTTGGTGGATGGGTGAGAGGGTGGGAATTCCTCCTTGGATCGTGGCTGCATTACTCGTAACGGAGTGCATCAATTGGATTCAGGGCTGCGGCCTTTCGGGCCGGATAGAATCCAAAGAAGATGCCTACAGCAGCCGAGAAACCTAGCGCAATCATAACGGTCGTCGGCGAAATCACAGTATGCCAGCCAGTTACCTGGCCCAGTACCGAAGAGCCGGCAAAACCGATGCCGATTCCGATCATGCCCCCCAACACGCTCATCACGATGCTCTCAACCAAAAACTGAGTGAGCACATCCCGCCCACGCGCCCCAATGGCCATGCGAATACCAATTTCCCGCGTGCGCTCGGTTACTGAAACCAGCATGATGTTCATAATTCCGATTCCCCCGACCAATAGCGAAATCGAGGCAATAGCGGCCAGAAGCAACGTCATGATTTCCGTAGTTCCCTGCGCCGCCTCCGCCAGATCATTCTGGTTGCGCACGGTAAAGTCATCGTCCTCCCACTGGGATAGGCCGTGGGATTCGCGCATTATCGCGGCAATCTCGGCTTGTGCAGCCGGGATGTCGCGCGATGAGGGCGTGCTGGCCAGAATCTGAAAGATGCGACTCCAGCCGCTCAACCGGGTCTGTACCGTGGTGTAGGGCATCAGGATCACGTCGTCCTGGTCGGTTCCATCTGCAGTCTGCCCCTTCGGTTCAAGGACGCCAATAACGTCAGCCGGCACCGTGCGCACTTGTACGGTTGTACCGACCGGATCTTCACCCGGAAACAGTTCCTCAGCGACGGTGTGACCCAGCACGACTACGCGGCGCATCTGACGCACGTCACTCTGGTCAAAAAAACGCCCGTACTTCAGGTCCCAGTTGCGGATGATCGGGAAATCAGTAGAAACACCGTTGACGGTTGCGCGCCAGTTACCCTGCCCGCCAATGATCTGTGTGCGCGTAAAAACAACCGGCGATACAGCGGACACAATCAGGCTCTCTCGCTTGATCTTCTCGACATCCTTGACCGTGAGCCGATTATAACTCTGGGCACCCCGGCTCACCCCTCCCTGGCTGCTCGCACCGGGGGTGATTATGATCAGGTTGGTACCCAGATTATTGATCTGCTTCTGAATTTGAGAGTGGGCACCCTGGCCGATGGCAACCATTACAATGACGGCCCCGACACCAATGACAATACCAAGCATGGTCAAAAGCGTGCGCATCTTGTTCTTCAGGATGCTCTGGGACGCGACCTTGATCAGAGTGGAAGATTTCATGTCACTGGTTACGGCTTAGGCGGCTTCAGCGGTCACCGGAGATTCAGGCAACAGCTGCAAATCATGTGCGGCGGAGCGCCGATGGGAAATCCTTTCGTCACGAATGATGCGCCCGTCTCGCAATTCAATTATGCGTTCGGCACACGTGGCCACATCCTTCTCGTGAGTGACCACGAGTACGGTCATGCCTTGTGCGTGCAGTTCTTGGAACAGCGCCAAGACCTCGACGGAGGTGCGACTGTCCAAGTTGCCCGTAGGCTCGTCCGCCAGTAGAATGGCCGGCGAAGACACCAATGCGCGGGCAATGGCTACGCGTTGCTGCTGCCCACCGGACAGCTCGTTGGGTTCATGGTCCATGCGGTCTGCCAGACCGACGCGCTCTAAGGCCTCTTTTGCCATCGTGCGAACTGGCAGTTTGCGGCCAGATCTATCGTAAAGCAGGGGGAGTTCGACGTTTTCCAGCGCGCTTGTGCGGGCGAGCAGATTAAATCCCTGGAAGACAAATCCGATTTTCTGGTTGCGGATATTGGCGAGCATATTGCGTGACATGCGGTCCACGCGCACATCATCGAGGATGTATGTGCCTGCCGTAGGGTAATCGAGGCACCCGATGATGTTCATCAGCGTGGACTTGCCAGAGCCGGAGGCCCCCACAATGGCGAGCATTTCGCCTTGGTGTACGGTTAGGTCAATGCCCCGAAGCGCATGAACCTGGGTCTTGCCCATGACATAAGTCTTGCGCACACCCTCCGTGCGCATCACAACTTTACGGTCCATCCGCACTAAAAACCGCCGGGCCGGAAGCCCCGCTGGTTGTTCTGAAACGGATTGGCCACGCCATCCTCCGCCATCTCCGTGACACCCGCGATAATCTGCATTCCGGGCTCGAGCCGGTCGCTGATGATCTCGGTCATTTGCCCGTCTGTAATGCCTGTGTGGGCCGGCACTGTCATGAGATTGCCATCTTCTTCCAAGTACCAGATCAGGACGAAATCGTCGCCCCCGCCGCCAAAACCCTGTCCGCCGCCGAAGCTGTTATTTGCGGACCCGCTGGGGATCGCTCCTCCTCTGCCGGATCTGCCATCACGGGTGGAATCCCCGCTTGCGGCCCACCGGGCTTCCATTTGGGCTCGTAATGTTTCAAACATCCGCGGCGTAGCCCGAAACCGCATGGCCGCATTGGAAACCTTGAGCACGTCAGAAGCGGTCTCGATCAAAAAGTCCACGGTGGCCGTCATTCCAGGAAGCAGCCGCCCGTCCGGATTCTCTACATCCACTACCACAGTGTAGTTGACAACGTTTTCTTCCATGGTGGACTGGAGACGCACCTGACGCACCCCCCCGTAGAAGATTTCATCGGGGTAGGCCTGCACATTAAACCGGGCAACCTGCCCCTGCTTTATTTGCCCGATATCACTCTCGTCCACAGAGGCCAGGATCTCCATGCGAGACAGGTCGTCCGCGATCAAAAACAGCTGCGGCGCAGAAAAGCTGGCCGCTACCGTCTGCCCCACATCCACGTTGCGCTCGATTACTGTACCGGAAATCGGCGCGTATATGGTTGCGTAACTCATGTTCTGACGCGCGCGCTCCAAGCTGATTTCCGCACTTTTTGTAGAGGCGATGGCAATGTCGAGATCGTATTGTGCACGGTTATAGTCCACTTCCGTGACAAATTGCTTCTCATAAAGACTCTCCAGTCTCTTGAGTTCTCGCTCTGCCTGACGAAGTTGCGCCTGGTTTCGTTCAACGGCAGCTTCCGCATCCCGTACAGCGCTTCGCAACAGGGTCGTATCTATGCGGGCGATGATCTGGCCGGCACGTACCTTGTCATTAAAGTCAACATAGATGTGTGAGATTATTCCGGACACTTGGGTGCCCACCTGTACGGTGGTGACAGCATCCAGCGCGCCAGTACTTGCAACGACTGCCTCAAGATCGCCCTGCTCCAACGTTACAAAGCGGTAAGGACTAATGGTCTCATCGCCATCCCGGTTTAGGTACCAAACGGAAGCGCCGGCGAGCACCACCACGCCGGTGATCAGCAGAAATCGGGTCATTCAGTCTATAGAGATTCAGGAATAGATATCAGGGGCGCTCGCGGCTCCGGGTTCGTGGATCAGCTGATCGCCCACGCCGGTGTGAGCGAAGCTCCCGATCCCTTTGCAGCCATGTTTCGACCTGTGCGTGCTGGTCAGGAGTGAGTACCTCTTTAAGGTCTGCCAAGAATGCCTCGCGGTACACACTGAGGCTGTCCCCGCACGAACGCTGAATGGTGCGGAAATTGGTTTCCGCACGGAGCACAATGTCTTCAATCTCCTCTCGCTGGCTCTCGTTTTCAAATTCGATCACGCGTTCCAACCGCTGCATAAGACCGCCTTCCCTGCGTGCTTCTTGCAAGGCTGCCATTCGCCTGTGCTGGAGTGCGCTTGTCCCGAATGTGCCTAGCGCTAACCCCACTATGAGTACGCCCACCAGAAGCAATACTGATTTCAAGCGTGCGTTCATGGCCCTGCTGCCAGAATCGGGTAGAAATCCGCACTGTAGGCGGTCGTAAGGGTTACGGGCTGCAATCCAAGCACCAATTCCGTAGTCGTCGGTGGCACTTCATAAGTGCGACTTATGGTGGAGTTGTATCCCACAAAAGCCAGCACTAAGATGAAGCCCGCAAGCGCGACTGGCCGAAAAAAACGCCATAGTGCCGCCTGAAACACTTCTTCGGAGCGGGTCAATTGGGCAATTCGCCGCATGACGCGGTCCGCGACAAACGGCTGCATGGCGTGCTCAGCTGAAGCTTCCGCGCTTTCTCGGAGGAGGCTGCACAGGGCTGCGTCCTGCGGTGTGGCCTCGAGTCGATGCATGGTAACCTGTTTCATGATTGTTTCAGTATTCAATATTACGCCTCATACTCCAGAATCGGTCCTAGAATCGATCGCAAATGTTGTACGGCCCGGCTGAGTCTCGAGAGCACAGTACCGGAGGGCACGCCAAGAATCTCAGCTGCCTCTTTGGTGGAGTAGCCGTCAATCAGGCGCAACACCACGACGGCGCGGTGATGCGGACGCAACGATGCGAGCGCCTGCTCCAAAAGACGCCTGCGGTCAAACCCTTCCGGATCGGCACTCTCGTCTCTCGCTTCCGGCACATACATGCTTTCATTGTCCCGGCTCACAAAGCGACTTGCGAGCCGTTTGCGTCGCCGTAGTGTGTCCAGTGACAGGTTGATGGCAATTCGTTTGAGGTACGTTCTGCATGCGGCATCCCCGCGAAATCGCGCAAGCGTTTGGTAAAACCGTATAAAGACTTCCTGTACCACATCATCCACCTCCACGACAGGGCCCAGCATACTGGCAACCGTACGGGCAATACCCTGCTGATGTCGCACCACCAGCATCCGGAACGCGTTACGGTCACCTTCTTTGGCACGCGTGACCAGCAATTCATCCGTCGGCGATTTCAAAGCGTATCTCTGCAGCCGCGACGTTGTGCAATGGGGCGCTACAATGGCCAATGACGACATGAGTACACTGGTAGGAATCGCACTCCCTTTTCCATCTTGATACAAGTGTAATGCATCCCGTCCGATCGCATATGCGCCATGCCAAACGAGGCCCTTTCACCGTGCTTCCTGACGGCCGCCGCACGGTCGTCACTGACGGCCTCGGCGGGCCCGACGCATCTCTTGCCGCTCGGCCATGAATTCCTGATAGGTCTCCATCTGGGCCTCAGAGAGCAGGGGAGTCAAAGCAGCCACTGTTTCTTTTTCAATTTCTTGCATCTGGGATCGTATGGCCTCGAACTGTTCACGACCGCCTCCGGGCACTGGTCGCAGTTTTGTGAGCTTGTCGAAGCGTGATTGTAAAACTGCTTGCACGGCTTCAACCTGCTCCTCTTCCAATGCGAGTCGGGCAATGAGGGAGTCGGTTTCTGCTTTATACAGGGCCGCCATATCGCTGCGTTGTCCGCGCTGGGCGAATGTGGTCCCGGTCATGAGGGTGCAGGCCATTAGTACAAGAATGGCAAACTTGATGCGCATGGTTTCTGAGTAGTGTGAAAGTGGTTGAGTTTCTCGCCAGTCCGATGTACCCATTAGACGATAAGAGGTAGCGATGCATTCCAGCCTGTGTAATCATAACTGTAGACACATAGCCGGTTTGACCCTCCTGTCGTAGTTTGCGCAACCAGCAAAATCAATTGTACGGACTTACGCACTGAGATGGCAAACAAGGGAACCATTGGAATTTTGACGGGCGGTGGTGACGTTCCGGGACTCAATCCGGCCATTCGAGCCGTGACCATTCGAGCGATTCGTGAAGGGTATCGGGTGATCGGGATCAAGCGGGGTTGGGCGGGGCTGGTGGATCTTGTTCAAGACAGGGAGGCGGACAACAGCGGCAACTTCCACGTGCTCAGCGAAGAGATCGTAAATCCGGCCGGTCGCACCGGCGGAACCTTCCTGCACAGTTCACGCACGCGACCGAGCCATTTACCCAGGCCGAATCTGCCGGTCCACCTGCGTGGGAGCTATCAAGATGAAATCAACGATGTGACACCTCAGGTGCTCAAAAACATCGAGTGGCTCGGGTTGGACTTTTTGGTTCCTATCGGTGGCGACGACACGCTTAGCTACGGCTACCGGCTACACAAGGAAGGTGTGAAAGTCGTGGCCATTCCGAAGACGATGGACAATGACGTACCCGGTACCGATTACTGCATCGGCTTTGGCACCTGCGTTTCACGGACTATAGAACTGGCCCACACCCTGCGCACGTCAGCCGGATCGCATGAACGGTTCCTGGTTATAGAGGTCTTCGGTCGCTATGCAGGGTATTCGGCGCTCCTGCCCACGATGGCAGGCGCGGCTGACCGATGCGTCATTCCAGAGTTGGATTTTGATATTGAGCAATTGACGGACCTCTTGGTGTATGATCGCAATCGGCATCCAAGCAGCTATTCGGTAGTCCTGGTGTCCGAGGGGGCCAAGATCCGGGGTGACGATAGCATGTCCTTTTTAGAAACAGAGAAAGACCAATATGGGCATGCCAAACTGGGTGGCATCGGCAGGCGCGTAGGCGATGAGCTCAAGCGTTTGTCACCCAAGTACAACGCGGGGCGACGAATCAACGTAATCAATCAGCGGCTCGGCTACCTCGTGCGATGCGGGGCACCTGACGCGCTCGACTGTGTCGTCCCGATGGCGTTCGGCAACCTGGCTTTGGATCTCATCCTTGAGGGGACTTCGGGTCGGCTGGTCAATATCCGCAACGGTGTGTATGGCAGCATTTCGATGGAGGTTATCAACGGGCCGCACAAAGTCGTGGACGTAGATAAGTTCTACAACAGGGAGCGCTTGAGACCGAATTTCAAGGATCTGAACAACGCCCCCCTCTTTATCATGAACGCCGATTGAATGCAATCCATTGGGTGCCCGTACTTTCGCCGTTGTACCTCTCATGTATGCAGCTATAGAAGGAGGTGCATCGTGAAGCCACACCATTGGGTCGTCTTCCTGTTGTTATGGTCCGCGGCAGCTCATGCTCAGGAGATTCCGGTCAAATCCATTCCGGTTGCAACCGGAACACAGTTTCTGCTTTTTCCATCTGAGAATGCGGCATTGGGCGGGGTGAACATCGCGCTACGGGATGTGTGGCATGATGCATACAGCAATCCGGCCAGAGGCTCCTCAATAAAGGGGGCACATGTGGCGGTCACGCCTCACTTTTATAAAATAGGAGAGACGATTGGCAGTCAGTCGAGTTCGGCCCGCTCGTTGCCACTGAGCATTATGTTGCGCCGTGGCAGCTGGTTTGGCACCGCAAGTCTGGCTTGGCAGGAAATGAGCAAGCGCACAGCGGTGTCTTGTTGCACTTTTTTTAATGCCTCGTTTGTGACCACGCGCCCTCCTGAAGCAAGCTCACTATCGATCCACAATCTGTACTCCTATGTCATGGCGGGTCGGGTCATACCCAACACGCGAATGTCGGTAGGGGTGAGCGTGTTCTCAGGCTGGCTGAATGGTCTCGAGGGGGTTCAGCTCTTATATGCGCAAAATTCCGGTCTGGAGCAGGAGGGTCGTATGACGAACATACGTTTGGGGGTGGCCCAGGACTGGATTGACGGACGTCATGCTGAGCTGGTTCTGTCTTACCACCGGTTCAAAATGGACCACACCCTAACGGAGGGATTTTTTAGCACTGAGGCCTGGTTCCTAGATACGGGGATCCGGCTTGAGCAGGATCAGACGCACAGCTGGGCGTTACGCGCGGGCTACGAGCATCCGGTTGGGCAGGGCTGGCGTTTGGGAGGTCGCCTTGTAGGCGATTGGAAGAGTCATCCCAAGATTCCCAACTATGATTTGATGCAGATACCGCGCGACCCCGGTAATAGCCAGGCGTACAACCTTGGTATCGGCGTGGCACGAACTATCGGGCGCACGACTTACGGGCTGGATGCCGTTTATGAGCCTATCTGGAGCCATACATGGGCCAATGCGCTGGAGGATACGCCCTTGGCTGACTCTGACAACGTAATTCCAAAGGGGGCCATGACCGTGGAGAACTTCTTTCGATTCCAAAACGGCCATGTTCGCATGGGGCTGCGTCAGCGCGGGCAGCGCATGGAAATTGGCGCGGGCCTCAACCTTCGCCTCTACAGTTACAGACTGAAGCAGGAGAATTATGTCGAGCAATTCAAGCGCACGCTTGATCAGAGTTGGAGCGAATGGACATTCACTTCGGGCACAGCGTACTCATTCGACACCTTTACGGTGCGGTATCTGATCATTATGACCTGGGGAACCGGACGGCCCGGACTTGCGCAGTCGCGGGTACGGGATGCGGCGGCAGCATTCGCGTCCAACTTCGTGGTTGCGCCGGCTGGTCCGCTCGACGTGGCCCGGGCACGCGTGTGGACCCATCAAATATCGCTGCTTCTCCCCCTCTGAAATCGTAATTCTTATCTCCAATCAGGCCGAGGGGCGCCTGCATGCGGGTTACCCCTCCCCTTCGTTTGGGTCGTGGAACACCTTGTTTCGTTGTGTTTTTTGTGAAATAATCCCCAATCTTTCGATGTAAACGCTTCCAATAGACTAATTAAATTGGATGAATTGTTGAAATGTCTTAAAATATTACGGTTAAATATGACTATAAGTCATCATATACCTAAAAACTAAAGGTGACTCACATGTTTCGACGGACCGTTTGCTTCATGGCAGTGCTCATGGTTTTTGTGCCAGCGGCCTTCGCACAGGAAGCAGATGCCATCAGCGGGGCAGACACGGCCTGGCTTTTGGTATCTACGGCACTGGTGCTTCTAATGACACCGGCGCTGGCGTTTTTCTACGGCGGCTTGGTGCGCTCCAAGAATGCGCTGAATACCATGATGATGAGTTTTGTCGCGCTAGGCGTATCGGGGGCCTTGTGGGCGCTGTTGGGATACTCGCTGGCTTTTGGCGAAGGCAGTGCTTGGATCGGCGACTTTTCCATGGCTGCCCTGAAAGGCGTGGGACTGGAGCCAAATGGCACTATCCCTAGCCTTTTGTTTATGGCGTTCCAAGGAACGTTTGCCATCATCACGGCCGCGCTGATCAGTGGGGCCGTGGTTGAGCGTATGCGGTTTCCATCTTACATGGCGTTTATTGCACTGTGGGGGCTGCTTGTCTATGCACCAGTGTGTCATTGGGTCTGGGGTGGCGGCTGGATTGGTGAGATGGGTGCTCTAGACTTCGCTGGCGGGGCAGTAGTACATGTCAATGCAGGCGTAGCCGCTATGGTGGCGGCGCTGGTTTTGGGCGCGCGCAAGGACTACGGGCGCGAAGCGCTGCTCCCTCATAACGTACCATTTGTGCTTTTGGGTGCTGGCATTTTGTGGTTCGGCTGGTTCGGGTTTAATGGGGGGAGTGCCTTGGCGGCGGATGGCATTGCGGCGCTTGCACTGGTCAATACGATGCTCGCACCGGCCGCTTGCCTGGTTGCCTGGGTGTTCCTGGATTACTTCGTTACCAAACGCATTACGGCCGTCGGCGTGGCGACGGCTATTGTAGTTGGCCTGGTTGCAATTACGCCGGCTGCCGGTTTTGTTTCGCCCACAGGCGCGATTGCGCTTGGCTTGATCAGTGCTTTCCCCAGCTACCTGCTCATCCGCTGGCGCACGCGTACCAAGCTGGATGACTCGTTGGATGTCTTTGCGGCGCACGGCGTGGGCGGCATCTCAGGTGCCTTGCTGACGGGCGTGTTTGCATCGGTCGCATTTGGCGGCGCTGAAGGGATGATTGACGGCAACGCTGCGCAGGTGGGCATTCAGGCCGTGTCAATCTTGGCCGTTGCGGGGTATAGCGGCATCGTAACGTTCCTGTTGCTGAAATTCATTGGCCTGTTCGCACCGTTGCGGGCGGATGCTCAGTCGGAGGGCCTTGGAATGGATATTTCAGCCCACGGCGAAGAGGCGTATGCAACTGGCGAAGGAGCGGTACTACTCAATGACGAGGAGGCGCCGGAGCACGTCAATGGTCTGATAAGCGTCACTTGAAAACCCGGAAAACCACATTCTCATGAAACTGGTCAAAGCAATTATTCGCCCTGACAGATTGCCCGAAGTACTGCGGGGTCTGTACGCGGCTGAGGTCTACGGACTTACAGTATCGCGCGTTCGTGGACATGGCGGCGAAGTCGAAAAGGTCGAGACCTACCGCGGGACTACGGTCAAAATGGAACTCCACGACAAGATCATGCTCGATATCGGAGTATCGGAGCCATTCGTGGACCGAACCGTGAAAGCCATCTGTGAGGCTGCATATACGGGTGAGGTTGGCGACGGCAAGATCTTTGTTCTTCCGGTCGAACGCATAGTCCGGGTCCGTACAAAGGAAGAAGACAGGGCCGCCGTTACGCCGGTTCGGTAATACACATCCACACCAGGCCATTGTAGGGCCGCTCCACGAATCCAGTGGAGCGACTTTGTAATTCTCTTTGTAGTTTTAACATTCTGGGCCAGTTCGTTCCGGCCGGAGATCATGGAGATGCTTTACTGGATAAGCTTGGTGGTCGGCGGAGTATTCGTGCTGCTTTCGGTGTTCGGATTTGGCGACCATGAAGCAGATGTCGACGCGGATGTGGACTTGGACTGGGAAGCAGAACTGGATGTGGATGCCGCAATCGGTGCCGGGCCGGGCTTTGTCGACCTCTTGTCCTTGCGGACGGTGTTTCTGTTTACGGCCTTCTTCGGCCTTTGCGGCGTGCTCTTGCCTCTGGCGGGTGTAAATGAGGTGGCCAGGCTATTGATTTCGCTCACTTTGGGCGGGGGGATCGGGCTGGGGGGCAACTACGTGATCAAGCGCGTAGGCTACGAACACGTTTCCAGTGAGGTAACGGCCAGCGACTTGCGCGGCTGCGCCGCCCGGGTGGTCATACCGTTTGGTACAACCGATACCGGCAAGATCGCACTCGTTGCAAAGGGTCAGCGAATGCAACTTGCGGCTCGCGCATTCGAAGAAGAAGGGGGGGAGTATGCAGCAGGAGATGAAGTTTTGGTAGTACGCATGGATGGCACGGTGGCAGAAGTTGTGAGCGCCACCTGAAGTTGAATAACTATGGCCTCAGCGGCCGCATGAGATCTATCACATAAAGCATGGGAGCGGATCCGGTAACCGGCGGCCTTCTTATAGGTGGCATTATTGTCGTTGCAATTTTCACCATTCTGGGTATTGTAAGGGCCAACCTCAAGATTTGTCAGCCCAATGAGGTGTTGATATTCAGCGGGCGCAGACGCCGGCTCTCGGACGGTTCGGCCGTCGGGTACCGCGTTATTAAGGGAGGTCGGGGGTTTCGGATTCCGATTTTGGAGCAGGTTGAACGCATTCAACTGAACACAATTCCGCTTGATTTGACGGTACAGAACGCCTATTCGAAAGGGGGTATACCGCTGACGGTGCGGGCCATTGCCAACGTCAAGGTGGCGTCAAACGAGACCGAACTGGCCAACGCGGTTGAGCGGCTATTGGGCAAGGGCCGCGATGAAATCCAGACTATCGCCAAGGAGACGCTTGAGGGAAACTTGCGGGGGGTGTTGGCGACCCTTACCCCCGAGGAGGTGAACGAAGATCGGCTCAAATTTGCCAAGGAGTTGTTGGCCGAGGCCGATCATGACTTGAGCAACCTGGGTCTGCAACTGGATACGATGAAGATTCAGAGTGTGGAGGATGATGCGGGTTATCTGGATGCAATCGGGCGTCAGCAATCCGCCCATATTATTGCGGCTGCCCGGATTGCGGAGGCCGAGAAAAAAGAGCAGGCGAGGCTGGCCGAGGCGGCGGCGGACAAGAGCATTGAGCAGGCCGAAAACGACCTTCGCGTTCTAAAAGCACAATTGGCGGCGAGGAGTGCGGCTGAGGAGGCCCGCGTTGACGTGGCCGCGGAAGTGGCGGCAGCGCAAGTGCGGCAGGAATTGGCCCTAGAAGAGATCAAGCTTGCGGAGAAGCGTCAGCGCGCTGATGTGGTAGTGGCGGCAGAAGCCGAGCGGAAGGCGAAGGAGGAGATTGCCAAGGGCAATGCTGCGCGGATTCTTGAAGATGGCCAGGCTGAAGTTGAGGTCTTGCGTCAGAAGTTGGCGTTGTGGCAGGAGGCCGGGTCAAACGCGGAACGGCTCTTCCTGATACAGATGTTGCCGGACATTTTGAAGCAGGTCGTACAAACGGTGGATCATCTCAAAATCGACAAGCTAACCGTCGTCGACAGTGGGCAGGGGGCTGGCGTTCCCTCCGTATTCAATCAGATTGCCGGTTCTACGCCGGCCTTACTGGAGAGCTTAAAGGCGTCCACAGGCATTGACATTGCCGGTATGCTCAGCCGTGCCTCCCACGAGTCGCCCGCCCGTCAGGACGACCAGTCAGCCGCAGACTGACCAAAGGCAGATCATGTCTGCGGCTGCATCCCTTGGAAGGGATGTTGATTTTCAGGTAAGGGGCCAAGTGTCAGCACTTCCAGAATTCAGGTAACGGCGGGGCTGGAGTCCTGACGCGCAGCGACCACGGCATCCGCTCACTGGCGCTGCAGGCATAGAACCGTCCACTGACGCTCCCACGGTAATTCCCATCTCAGCCTTGTTTCCGGTTTCACAGGCTTGGGTTGCCGGTTTAAACACAGCCCGCGCTACTC
>JAAXGT010000103.1 GCA_012271205.1 Rhodothermales bacterium | reverse complement strand
TCCACGGGAGGACGCGATCCATCGCCGACCATAATTTTTGCTCACGCGTTTCCTTCTGGCACGTGAATAACGTGGCGTCTTCAAACGAGAGCGGAGGCAGGGACGAACAAAGCCAAATGGTGATACATCCACAATACGGAACCAGAGGGATACCGGCCTGTCGTACGCATTAAATCAGAGCTTCCTTAAGTATCTGGTTACTGAACAATTCGGCGTGCCGTTTCGTCTCAGGTTGCCCACTTTCAGATTAACGTCCAACTCTCGTGCCATTTCATTTCTTTGTTGCTTGGCGGTACCTGTGTGGTGCACAAGCCCGGGAGGGTGGCGGTCGCTTTCTTCGCTTCATCACTTTTGTGGCTGTCGGAGGTGTTACCGTGGGAGTTGCCACGCTATTGCTCGCGCTAGCGATCGTACGAGGATTCAGCCAAGAAATTGAAGCCAAGATTATAGGGTTCGGAGCACACGTACAGGTCGAGAACGTACGCCATGCGCCGCTGGATGGAGCCCAGGATATGATGTCACATATCATAAGTCGATCGGAGGTAGCTGGTCTGCAGCCTGTAGTGAACGAATTTGTTCTGCTGCGCCGTTCGGAGACAGAAATAGACGGCATCAGTCTTTGGGGGACGGACAGTCTGCCTGCTTACGTAAAGGATGAAGTTGTTGCGGGTACCAGCGATCTAGCTCCCGATGGTATTCTTCGGCCCCCGCTGATTATTGGTAACCGGCTGGCCATGAATCTGGGGCTTTCTCTGGGCGATCGCGTTACAATGTTGTCCACGCGCAATCTGCACGGTGCGTCTATCATTGGTATGCGGCCGCGCTTTAAACAGTTTGATGTTGGTGGTATTTTTGAGACATCTCTGGCGGATTTCGATGAGACATATGTGTTCACAGACATAACCGCAGCGCGCCAGCTGCTCAATTACAAACCGGACGAAGTGACACGGATTGATGTCACATTGCATGATGTGGAACTGGCATTCAGTGTGGCCCGGTCTTTGGAAGAAGAGCTCGGGATCGCGGTTCTTGCGCGTACGATATTCGAAATATACCGTGGACTGTTTGCTTGGGTGAATCTGCAAGAGGCCATCATTCCACTGGTCATTGGCGTGCTCATAGTAGTGGCCGCATTCAACATCATGGGGGCACTGCTCATGGTGGTGTTGGAAAAGACGCGCGAAATTGGCGTAATGGCGGCAATGGGTGCTGCCCGTTACAGTATTCGGCGGCTTTACTCCTTGTTGGGACTGCTTATTGGCACTGCAGGTACGATTGCCGGCTTGGTATTGGCGTTGGTTTGTGGCTTCATCCAGTTGCGCTATGGCGTTATTACATTACCTGCAGAAGCCTACTACATGAGTATCGCGCCGGTGGCGCTGCATTGGACGGACTTTGCATTGGTTTCGGTGGTTTCGCTTATCCTTTGTGGTGCTTCGTCGTATCTCCCCGCTCGCTTTGCCTCACGTATAGACCCTATAAAGGTGATCCGTTTCAGTTAACCTCCAGACCCTATTTCTTTTGCTCGAACAAGTTAGCAACAACATTGTAGAGCGGCGTTTTCGCCACACCTTGGCGTTCATGAAAGCTACACTTCCACCGCCAGCACGGATTCTGGATATTGGCGAACCCAACCCACTCTCGTCGCGCATGCAGGCAGTGGGCTATCACGTCGAAAACACGCACGGTGATCTGGATGAGACGCCCACGTTGGTACGCGGACATGATGTGGATGCCGTGACAGCCTTTGAAATACTCGAGCATCTGGTCGGACCCTTCAATTTGCTGCGAGCGATTGATGTGCCGCGGCTGTTTGTGACGGTCCCCCTGCGGCTCTGGTTTGCAAGAGCGTATCGCAATCCTGACGATCCGTGGGATCGGCATTTTCATGAGTTTGAGGCTTGGCAGTTTGACTGGCTTTTAGAGCGATCGGGCTGGAAAATCATCCGTAGGGAGAAATGGACAAGTCGCATACCTTTAACGGGCTTGCGCCCGTTGTTGAGGTTGGTCACGCCAAGATATTACGCGATAGAGGCGGTTCGGGAAACGTGATAGACAGCACAAACCACCTGATTTGTATGGCTTGATTACCTTACAGAAACGAACACAATGCCGGGGGCAAACCGTTATACTAGAGTTCACTTGCGTTTCGAATGACATCCATAGGCATCCAACTCTTCAGCGTGCTCAGGTCGAGACTTAAGTCCGATTGCATACCTGTTACCATCGAGGGGGCGGTAAATGCAGGCCACCTCCTCGATGCCGCCTGTGAGCAATATCCGGTAATGGGGCCCTACCGCAGCGTAATGCGCCTAGCTGTTAATCATGTTTATGTATCTGAGGATGAGCCTGTTCACGCCGGCGATGAAGTGGCACTCATTACACCGGTAAGCGGTGGCTGACGCTCACGAGAATCGCTGGGTAGAGCTCTTGCCCGGTTCGCTGGACACGGGAACCGTGTTCAAGTTTTTGCGGGTGGCAAGAGCGGGAGGGATTGCCATGTTTGCAGGCACGACCCGTCAGTGGACCCAGGGCCGTGAAACCCTGCGATTGGAATACGAGAGTTACGAGCCCATGGCCCTCAAGGTCATGCATGAGCTGTTGGATGAAGCTGAAAAGCGCTGGCCCGTGTTACGTGGCTGTCTGCTGCACCGGCTGGGGAAAGTTCCCATTGCCGAGGTCAGCGTAATCGCAGGTGTAGCCACGCCCCACAGAGCCGATGCTTTTGAAGCCGCACGTTTTCTGATTGACCGTCTCAAATCGCAGGTTCCGATCTGGAAGCGCGAACACTGGGCTGACGGGTTAACAGACTGGATTATGGGTGATACACTCCCTGAGGCTGACGGCGCATAATGCAACGGACCTACTGATACAAGCTTAACGCTTCGCGGATGCGGGATTCCGGATCCGGATGCGTATCAGGCGCGAACTCTTGGCCGGAAACGCTTTCGAAGAGTTCGATATAGCGAGCGGAGACCTGAGTAAGGAACTCATCGGGCATATCCGGAACCGTTTGACCGGCTTTGCCTGCAAAGCCACATGCCATGAGCCACTCACGGACAAACTCTTTGGAGAGCTGCTGTTGGGGATTGCCCTGTCGCAAGAGGGTTTCGTAGGGCGCTTGGTAGAAGTAGCGGGACGAATCCGGCGTGTGCACTTCATCAATGAGCACGTAATCGCCACCATACGTCTGGCCGAACTCATATTTAGTATCTACCAGAATCAGTCCCTGCGCGGCTGCCATTTCCGTGCCACGTCCAAAGAGTTTAAGCGATATAGCTTCCAAGGCATCAAATGTGTCCGCATCCATCACCCCCTGTGCGATTACCTCTTCGCGACTGATGTCTTCGTCGTGGCCTTCGTGTGCCTTGGTGGTCGGCGTCAGAATGGGTTCAGGCAAGCGATCATTTTCACGCAGGCCATCGGGCAGATTCTTACCACACAGCACACGGGCTCCGGTGCAGTATGTGCGCCAGGCGTGGCCAACCAAGTAAGCCCGTACCACAAATTCCAAAGGGGAGGGCTCGCATTTTTTGGCAATCGTAACATTGGGGTCAGGCACCGACACGACATGGTTGGGTACGATGTCACGTGTCGCTTCGAAGAAGTAGGCCGCCAAGCGGTTGAGCACTTGCCCCTTGAATGGAATGGTCTGGCGCAATACGTAGTCAAACGCAGAAATACGATCTGTCGTAACTAAAATGAGCTTGTCTCCAAGCTCGTAAGTGTCCCGAACCTTGCCTTGGTATCGTTTACCCAAGCTGTCGAAATGTGTGACCCGAAGTGTTTGGCTCAGCTGATTGCGGATCTTATCAGTGTGCATTATTGCCGTGTGAATTGACTGGAGTAACGAATTCGAAGTTCAGGGACTATGCGTTGGTCGATGCGCTCGGGGTCGGCGGGATTCTGCAATCGATACAATAAGCGCTCAGCAGCATCCCTTCCGGTAGATTCAATGCTTTGATCCACGCTACTCAGCCCGATGAAAGTACTGGTCTTAATATCATCGTAGCCTACCAGTGCGATGTCCGAAGGAACCCGCTTGCTGGCATCACGGATGGCTTTCCACGCTCCAATGGCTTGGACGTCACTGCTGGTCAAAACTGCCGTCGGCAGTGGATTCAGTGTTAGAAGCCGCTGCATGGCTTCAAGACCGTGTTCTTCGCTGAAGCCGGCGTGTTTTTCTGTTGTGCCACTCCGAACGAGCGCTTCAACATATTCAAGCCCATGAGCTGCCAGCGCCTGGCGGTAGCCCTCAATGCGGCGTAATTGCAAGTAGCTATCCGTATATGCCCGGATCATGCCAATACGGGTGTGCCCCATGGCGATGAGATGATTCGTAGCCGCGCAGGCACCCGAAGCATTATCCCAATAAAAGCTATCGAACTGCGTATGGTGATGGCCAACAAGAATGACCGGCGCCCGCAAAGCTTTTAATTCCTTGGCGAGCACAGGATCAACCGGAATGCCACCAAGAAGCAGGCCGTCCACAGTGCCACCCTTGAGCTTTGTGCGCAGACGCATAATGGGATCCTGGCTCCCCAGATCAAACAGCAGCAGGTCCTCATCCTCATTTGCGAGAACTGCTCGCAATCCCTTTAGCAACTCGTTGTGGAACGGTGTGGTGAAGGTAGGAATCGCAATTGCAATGACACGGGAGCGCGGCTGTGCCAACGACTTTGCAACCCGATTCGGGCGGAACTTAAGCATCTCAATGACCTCCAAGACACGGGTCCGGGTACCGACAGCCACGTCCGGGGAATCATTCAGCACCCTCGATACCGTGGAGATAGCGACGTCTGCTTCCTTGGCTACGTCGTAAATGGTCACACGCGACGAGTTGTGGGGCATGCAAGAGTGAAAGCTCGGCCAAGAGTTATGAAATGATGACCCTAGGCTGGACATGGGGCCATTGGTGCGCTTGTACTATATTGCTGCACGTACTGTTCAGTGGTCAAGACCGCATGGCAAGTGTAGTCCTTGAGGCAGTCAGCAAGACATATGAGAATGGTCAGGTAGCCGTCACCGACGCCTCTTTTACGGTTGCCGACGGTGAGTTTATGGTACTGGTTGGCCCGTCCGGATGTGGCAAGAGCACAACCCTACGGTTGCTGGCTGGGTTGGAATCGGTTACCTCGGGCACGATTACGATTGGAGATATTGTCGTAAATGACCTGCCGCCGAAGGACCGGGATGTGGCTATGGTATTTCAGAACTATGCGCTGTATCCCCACATGACGGTTTTCGACAATATGGCATTCGGACTAAAGCTGAGAAAGTACTCGAAGTCAGAGATCGAAAATCGAGTGCGACAAGCAGCTGATACACTTGGGATCACAGAGATTCTAGATCGAAAGCCAAAACAGCTTTCTGGTGGACAGCAGCAGCGTGTGGCGGTTGGGCGCGCGATTGTCCGCAAACCCAAGGTATTTCTGTTTGATGAGCCGCTGTCAAACCTGGATGCCAAGCTCCGTGTTCAAATGCGGACAGAAATCGCAAGGCTACACCGTGAATTAGGGGCAACGATGGTGTATGTGACGCACGATCAGACAGAAGCTATGACGTTGGGAGACCGTATCGTAGTTATGAAGGACGGCGTGATTCAGCAGATTGATGTGCCGCTCGAGTTGTACCAGCGGCCCGCCAGCCTGTTTGTAGCCGGCTTTATCGGCAATCCCGCAATGAATTTCGTCAGCGGGCGGATTCAGGCAGCAGGAGAGGGAATGGAATTTCTTTCTGCATCAGGGAAAATCCGAGTGCCGTTGTCCGGCTCAGTGAACTTGCGCGAATGCCTAGGTCGCCGGGTGGTTGCCGGTATCAGGCCTGAGGACGCACATTTGGCAAACGGTGCTTCGGAGTCCGGCTGTAATGTTATCGTGGAAGCAGAACAGCTTTCACAAGAGCATCTGGGTCCGGAAACCCTGCTTTACCTGCGAATTGGCCCGGATACGTTTATGATCCGTGTCAAGGCAGATGATGCAGTCAAAGTGCAGACACCCGTTCGCCTAGTGATTAGCCACACGCGCCTGCATCTTTTTGACGCACGTACAGAGCTGGCACTCCGTATACCGACACATCCCAACAAGCACGTCGGCGACCTCGTGCTCCATCGCTGGCAACCCCATCCCTAAGCCGACCGGTGGCGGCACCGACTAGCTCACCCCAAGACCAACCGTACCCTGCACAACCTTCAACACCGCCCCGCTTACTCAAAAAACGGCTTCACCGGACGCTTACAGCCAAATAAAATCAACGTCGCGTAGGCGGATCTACAACCCTAATTGCATACGGGTTGGTTTCCGATTCAGTTTCAATGAGCGTGTAATAGTTGCTGCCCTCTTCAAAAATGATCTGATCGGATACGGCATCCTTGACAAGCAAGTCTCCGGAATATGAGTATAATCCCAGCTTCCACTTTCGCTCGAAATTGGATAGTACGGCCAAATGATCGCCCAAAAGGAACAGGTTTGACTCGAACTCCAGTTGAGGTACGATCCGAGATATTGTTGCAGGATCTGTCGAATTGGAGTATTGGGAAATGTCTGGAGAATCATTGACCAGACTGATGGAGGATACTCGCCTAGTCCGTGTGTCGTATCGCCATACCCGGTGCGAAAATGGCAAAAGGAAGTAGAATGCCCCATCTTTTTCCCTGAGTTGCCGTACTCCTCGGCCTATTCGCACGGGTACCATCAGCAAATCAGTCTCAAGATCTGCTATGGTCAGATCTAATGACTCAAGCACGCCAGAGGCACTAAAGCGGTACAACAAGGGCTCCTCGGGAGGAGCCACACTGATGTATTTGGTTCTGACCAGGTAGAACCACCCTCCCGCCTTGCCTATGGCGCTAAACGCGGTAAGCTCCGGGTGTACAACTTCAGCCGTGCAATCCCCGCTACTGATGGAATATCCTGTAATCCGACCCAAGCTACTGTCAAGGACGAAAATGGTGTCCCCAACTACCGCAAAGGATGTCACATCCCAAACTTCGCACGGTCCGTCTCCATTCTGGCCAATCTTTTTTGTCCGGCGGTCAGATTCCAGCAAGAAGATGCTTTCGGTATTGTCTATTGCTATGGCAGAATCAGCACCAATCACGGAATATCCAATGATGGCAGATATCGGCGGGATGCCATCATCGGACACGTATCTAGTGGCTTTATCCTGTGCCGCTGTGGAGCCTCCCACAAAAATGCCAAAGCACGACACACTTGCCCCCAAGAAAAGCAGTGAGACGTTCCCTCTCATTATCACTACACCATCTCTTCCATACGGGTGGATATGTGAAAAGCACGTTTCTCAGCTCACTAGGCCCTTACTCACAATCACACGCACAGTCATCTTTCTCTACTGTGCTTTCGTCGTCCACATACCAGTATACGAGCTGAGCCCCGGTCTCGGTATCCCAGACTACACAAAGACCACAGCCGGTCTCCTCTTTCCCCTCGCTACTCGCATTCGCGTATTCCACGATTGGAGTTACGCCTATATTACCCCCGCTAACAGCACCGCCAATATAAAGACAGATCCCCAGCGTGCAAATCGTTTCATGACTTCAAAATAAGTTTAACGTGATAGAGTTTGGAGTGCATGCTTGTGCACACGAAGCGCAATGTATGAACTTATACACTAATATACCAAACAGGACGTAAATTCCGCTGGCCCCGCAGGAAAAACTGGTAGCCTTCAACCTGACTTCGGCGGTTTGGCGGTGATCAGAATTTTATAATTGCCGTTTGGAGGCTGTATTGGGCTATTTTTCCCGGACTGCTCCGAGATGGGAACACTACCAGGGCGGGGGGCTGGACCGCTTTTGGCCGCCCAGCACCCAGCGTTCAGGTCCGGCCTTCCTTCAGCCGGACGGTCGTCCGTCGCCGCGTCTGGTCCACCGCCTTGTAGAGCCGGATCTTCGTGTTGTTGGCGGCCGAGGGCCAAGCGTAGTATACGTTTGTCTGGCGATCCCGGAGTACCGACGTCTCCACCTTACGCAGCTCGGCCAGAATCCGCGTCTCGCTCAGCGAAGGCACAGCGCCGGGCCGCTTGTTGTACCGGTATTGCCGCATACGCAGCAGCGCAAAGGCCGCGAAGCAGATCGCCACAGGGGCTTTCACCCGGCGCGCCGTCCCGTGAAAGACAGGCCG
>JAAXGT010000152.1 GCA_012271205.1 Rhodothermales bacterium | reverse complement strand
GACCGCGAAGGTGATAAGCTGAAAGTGGTTGAACACTTCGAACGCGGCCCTGCGATTGCGCTCCTCCGGAAAACAGCCAAAGATCACGGCGTAGTCATTGTCGGCGGAAGCGTGCCGCTGGCGGCACATGGAAAAGTGACCAACACATGCCTAGTGTTCGGCGCGGACGGGAACGTTGTTTCCCGCTATGACAAGATCCACCTCTTTGATATCCACCTTGACGAGGCCCACGACTTTCAAGAGTCGCGCTTCATCGCCCCCGGTCAGGAAGTTGTCACGTTCGACGCATTGGGCCACACCATGGGGCTTAGTATTTGCTATGATTTGCGCTTTCCTGAGCTTTACCGCATGCTCATTGCACGCGGGGCGCGCGTACTATTCGTCCCATCCGCCTTTACGTGGCGCACGGGAGCGTATCACTGGACGGCGCTTCTCCGCGCTCGCGCCATTGAAAATCTCTGCTACGTCGTCGCCCCAGCGCAACAGGGTCGGCACAACCCGCATCGTGAAAGCTTTGGACATAGCATGATTATCGATCCGTGGGGACAAATTCTGGCCCAGGCGCCCGATCGAGAAGGCGTCATTTGTGCGGAACTCGACTTTAGCTATCAGGACCAACTTCGCAAGCGGCTGCCCTGTCTGCAGCATAAGCGCCTGCTCTGATCAGTATGCGTTGAGACCGCACTTTATTGCCCTTGGTATACCGTGCGGCCGAAGCTTGGCCTGGCCTCCATCTGTCAAATTGACTCTCGGCGCAATCACATCCCTGAACGACTTGCAGGAAGGTAGCTTGTCATGGAGCAACCTGCATGCAGGCTGACTTTGTTTCGGTTTCGTGGTTGGTTATCGTATACGGTAAAACCGGCCCAAGAATAACACTATGACCCGACTCTGCATTGCGCTGACACTGTTAATCGCAGGTTGCGCGGCACCGTCCAGGCCGAACATCATCCTGATTATGGCCGATGACATGGGCTTTTCTGACATTAGTCCATACGGTGGCGAAATCCACACCCCGAACCTGGCGCAACTGGCCGCCGACGGTCTGAGGTTTACGTCATTCTACAATGGAGCACGCTGCTGCCCCACACGCGCGTCGCTGCTAACAGGGCTGTACGCCCACCAAGTTGGCATTGGGCACATGGAAGGAGACGACGGGCTTCCTGGCTACCGGGGAGATCTGAGCCTGAACGCTGTAACGATTGCGGAAGCCTTGTCTGCAAGCGGCTACGCCACCTATATGGCCGGGAAGTGGCATGTCACGAATCATCTGGGACATTGGACCGGGGATTCAACGCGCATGTCCAAGCATAACTGGCCCGTGCAGCGTGGTTTTGACCGGTTTTACGGGACCATCACAGGCGCAGGCAGCTTCTATGATCCCATCACGCTGACCCGCGATAACACCCCCATCGAACCGGAAACCGAACCTTATTACTATACCGATGCCATTAGCGATGCATCGGTGCGCTTTATTAACGAGCACCAAACCGATGCGCCTTTTTTTCTGTATGCCTCCTACACCGCACCGCATTGGCCGCTGCATGCAATGAAAGAAGACATAGCGCGCTACAAAGGGCGTTATGACCGCGGCTGGGATACGCTTAGGGACGAGCGCAGAGATCGGCTCGTGACTATGGGACTCATTGATTCCTCATGGGCACTTACGCCACGAGATCCGCGCGTACCGGCATGGGAGGATGTTCCGGCAGACGAACGCGCATGGTATGCACGCGCCATGGAGGTCTATGCGGCACAGATTGACCGTATGGATCAAGGCTTGGGACGCATGGTCCAAGCGCTCGGGGATAAAGCCGAAAATACCCTCATCATGTTTCTGGCGGACAATGGAGGGTGCGCTGAAGTCTTGACACCTGCATGGCGCGGCCTGTTCATTCCCAGAGCAGCTCGTGACGGCTCGCCGGTCGCGATTGGCAACAACATAGACCTGCTACCGGGCTCGGAATCCAGCTACCAGAGCTACGGACCTCCATGGGCCAATGCAAGCAATACACCATTTCGCCGCTACAAGCATTTCGTCCACGAAGGAGGTATTGCGACGCCATTTATCCTGCACTGGCCCAAACGGCTGAAGCAGGGCGGGGGCATAACTGATGCCGTCGGGCACATAATTGACGTAATGGCAACGGCGCTGGATGCTGCTGGGGCGACCGGTCCAGCAACCTACAACCCAGATGCCATTTCACCATTAGCCGGTGTGAGCCTGCTCCCACTACTTACGAATTCGTCATTTGAGCGCGGCCCCCTCTTCTGGGAGCATGAGGGCAACCGCAGCGTGCGACTCGGCAAGTGGAAACTGGTGGCGCTGCGCAATCAACCCTGGGAGCTCTACGATCTGGAGGCTGACCGCACCGAAATGCATAATCTTGTCACCGACGAGCCGAAGCGTGCTCAAGAGCTCTCAGAACTCTATGCGGATTGGGCCGCCCACTCCAATGTCATGGACTGGGCCGAACTGAGCGCTCATCGCCGTGCCCGTAACCGGTGACCTAACTTTTGTGCTGACCCTGTAACAACAGCAGAGTGGTGAAGGAGGATCGGGGTTGGCTGCTGGCCGATGACCTTCGTTGGAATTGCGATCGGGATTTGCCGCACTGGATGCAAAAGGTGGGGCTACTCCCCCTCCCCATACGGACACTCTTAATCAGTCAAACCGAATGGTTGAAACCTGAATGCAACCCTGCTCCGAATCCGGACGGAGAATGTTTTCTCCCTTTCGCAGGCGTTCCAGCTCAGGCTGCCGCTGCGTTCGATCCAAGCGCCCCGGAAGCGCCGTGGCAAGCTCCTGCACGTAGGCATTATCGTAGTGTACAAGCGGAAGGGCATTCGCAAAAGCTGGTAAAGCCGCTCAAAAAAACTCTTGTAATCCGAGGCACGTGCGGTATCGGCCAGCATCTCATCGGGCAGCGAATACTCCAGCACTAAAGCGCCACCTGGCACGCGCAGTGCCGCCAGTGCTGCCTTGAATAGCCGTTTTGGCACATAATATGTAATGCCTTCGGCCACGAGCAGTGTCGGATGACTGGGGTCCCATCCTTCTGTCTTCAACGTGGATACCAGACCATCCGGATCCGTCAGATCCACCCCGCAGAACTTGATCTTCGGTCCGTCAATGGCTTCTGTGATTTCCTTCTTGAGCGCCATGCTGGCCAAGTCTACATCGTACACCACAGCCGCCGGATACGACTCCGCCAGATCCAGCGACAACGGATCCAGCGACAACGGATCCAGCCCGCCACCCAGACACACAATCTGAGCATCCGGCTGCGATTCCAAATATGCGCGGCACTGCATCTGAACGCCCGTTTTGCGATTGGCCACCTCCTCGTAAATGTCTTCCCAGTATTCCTCAGAATTGGCTCTTCAGACCGAGCCCTGCACTCAAGTCAACCTGAGCGAGCAACTTCTTGGCGGAACTCCCGTGGTAGATGTCCGGCTCTGTAAACAAGAGTACAAAGGCCGAAGTGGCAGGTATTTCAAACATGATCTTGCGTTCTGATTATCCGGCGTCATGCAACCCGGTATGGCCCTCATTTGTTACGGGGTCGCCACACACATTCAGGCATACGCCCATACCATATCTTTTGCGGTTACCCTCACAAATGCCCTTGGTTATGAATCCCCGACTACTTCTATTGCTCGTATTGGCCCTGGTATGGACGAAGCCAGCCCACACCCAGGATACACTCGTAGCGAATACCAGCTACAGCGCTCTCAAACTGCGCAACATCGGACCAGCCTTCACCTCGGGACGCATTGCCGATATCGCCATTCATCCGCAAGACGACAACGTCTGGTACGTGGCTGTAGGCAGTGGTGGCGTCTGGAAAACCTTAAACGCCGGCGTCACTTGGACCTCGCTCTTTGACGGGCAGGGCTCGTATTCCATAGGGGCCATCACTATTGACGCACGCGACCCCAACATCCTGTGGGTCGGCACTGGTGAGAACGTCGGCGGACGCCACGTAGGATACGGTGATGGCATTTACCGCAGTGACGATGGCGGCGAAAGCTGGTCCAACATGGGGCTTAAGGAGAGCGAACATATTTCGCGTATCATCGTGCATCCGGACAATAGCGATGTGGTGTGGGTGGCCGCTCAAGGCCCGCTGTGGAACAAGGGAGGCGAACGCGGCCTGTATTTAACCACCGACGGCGGCCAGACTTGGAGGCGGACGCTCGGGGATGATGAATGGGTGGGGGTAACCGACGTGGCTATTGATCCTCGTGACCCGACGGTGTTGTACGCCGCTACTTGGCAGCGCCATCGCAATGTGGCGGCCTACATGGGAGGCGGACCGGGAAGCGGACTCCACAAGAGCACTGACGGAGGATTGACCTGGACCGCACTCACAAGGGGCATCCCCAAGTCGAACCTTGGCAAAATCGGGCTCGCCATTTCGCCGCAAACCCCGGATCGCGTCTATGCGGCGATCGAGATGGACCGCACCAGTGGAGGCATATTTATGTCTTCCGACCGTGGAGTATCGTGGACCAAAATGTCCGACGCAGTCAGTGGAGCAACCGGACCACACTACTATCAGGAGCTGTACGCATCGCCGCATGTGGAAGGCCGCCTCTACCTTATGGACGTACGAGTGCAGGTATCGGACGACCACGGACGCACTTTTACCCGCATGAGTGAAGGGAATAAACATTCCGACAACCACGCGATCGCATTTCGAATGGATGATCCTGACTATATCCTCATGGGCACCGATGGCGGCCTTTTCGAAACATTTGATGCAACACGGTCGTGGCGCTTTATTGGCAATCTGCCCGTTACCCAGTACTACAAAGTGGCTGTGGATGATGCACGGCCATTTTACCGGGTCTTTGGAGGTACACAGGACAATGGCTCCCATGGCGGCCCCTCGCGTACAGACAATCGGCATGGCATCCGCAACGCCGACTGGTTCAAGACGCTCGGTGCAGACGGACATCAGTCGGCGACTGAGCCTGGCAATCCCAATATCGTCTATGCCGAAGCCCAACAAGGTCGACTGCATCGGATAGACCTGGTTACTGGCGAACAGGTACTCATTCAGCCACAGGCCGGACCAGGCGAAAAATTTGAACGCTACAACTGGGATGCGCCGATCGTAGTCAGTCCGCATGCCCCGACCACGATTTATTTTGGTTCCTACCGCGTCTGGAAGTCTACTAATCGCGGAAACAGCTGGACCGCGATTTCGCCGGACTTGACGCGAGATCAAGAGCGGTTTGAATTACCCATCATGGGACGTGTGCAGAGCTATGACAACGCATGGGACCTGAACGCGATGTCGGTTTACAACACGATCACCTCACTCGCGGAATCGCCGCTCGCGCCAGGGCTCCTGTATGTGGGCACCGATGACGGGCTCATTCAGATCAGCGAGAGTGACGGTGGGGCGTGGCGGCGTGTCGAAGTAGGCTCAATACCTGGCGTTCCAGAAACGGCCTTCGTCAATCATCTGTATGCCGACTTGCATGATGCAGATGTGGTGTATGCCGCGCTTGACAACCACAAGTTCGGCGACCTTAGTCCATACCTCATCAAGAGCAACGATCGGGGACACACTTGGACATCCATCGCCGGCAATCTGCCGGAGCGAACACTGATCTGGCGCATTGTTCAGGATCATGTAAATCCTGACTTGCTCTTTACGGCTACAGAGTTTGGCGTCTACTTCACGGTGGAGGGTGGAGAGACCTGGATGAAAGTGAGCAGCGATGCCACGATTGCGTTCCGGGACATCACGATCCAGCGCAGGGAAAACGACGTGGTTGCGGCCTCCTTTGGCCGCGGCTTTTTCATTTTGGACAATTACTCCCCCCTGCGCGAGATTTCCGCGGAGTTGTTGTCGCAGGACGCCCACCTTTTTCCGGTACGTACACCCCGACTCTACGTCCCGCGAGATGTAGCCGGTGGCTCTCAGGGCACGGATTACTACGCTGCACCAAATCCGCCTTTCGGCGCCACCTTTACGTATTACCTGCGTGAGGGCTCTACCACGCTAAAGGCAGAGCGCAGGAAGCGTGAACGCGCCGCTGGTGAGGCCGACATTCCATTTCCGGGTTGGGATGCGTTGGAAGAAGAACGCAACGAGGTCGCAGACCGGGTCTATGTCCTGGTGCGGGATGCAGCCGGTGAGGTCGCGGGCCGCGTGTCCGGCAGTACATCCAAGGGCTTGCACCGCGTGACTTGGAATCTCCGCTACCCCTCTCAAAATGTAGTCACCCAGGGAGAATCCGGCGGCGGCCAAGGCTTCATGGCTTCACCGGGCACCTACACAGCAACGCTCATCCGGGTCAGCGAAGGCGCACACACCGAGCTGGCTGGTCCAGTATCATTTGAGGTCGTGCCACTCCGGCAGCCTGCACTGGAAGGTTCACCCCCTTCAGTTGTCGCGGAGTTTCGTGAGGAAATGGAAACCCTTCAAGCCCGCGTAAGCTTGTTTGCCGGATCATTGGATGACAACATGGAGCGCGTTGACGCCATGCAGACCGCACATGCCCGAGCGAAAAGACCCAGTGCAGAACTCGTCTCGGAATTGCACACCGCCCGGGAAACCCTCTTGTCGATAGAGCTGCGCCTGCGCGGTTATGGTGCCAAACGAGATGCGGGGGAACGCGATATTCCCACCATTCAGTCAAGGATCTCGGTGGGCTTCAGCGGACTTAGCACTACATATGGGCCGACCGAACTGCATCGCGTCACTGTTGCCACTGGCCGGGCGGAGCTGGAGGCTTTGGAAGTCGAATTAGAGGCGTTTGCCACGAACGTGATGCCAGGACTGGAGACCGCATTGGAGGCAACCAGCGCCCCACCGATCCAGAACTGATCCAGTTCGGAAGTGGAACGTGTTCAGTTGGCGGGACTGGCAATCAGTTCTGCGGTCACCACGACCTCATTGCCAGTCCTGAGCGATCCGAACATGAGTGAAGGCGGCTTGAGCCCGTAATCGGTCATAAGCAGCGTGTAGCTTCCTTTGAAATGTACGCTTCCATCAGACTTCAGCGTACCCTCCACCGGAAAGGATACCTCGTTCGTTTGTGGTCCGATTGTCAGGTTTCCGGTAGCTGAGAGCGTAAAGGTCGTATCGCTCGTCATGACCAAGTCTGCCGTGCTGGTGAGTTCGTATATAATGTTCGGGTGCTCTTTGACTTGCAACGCGTCATACATGCCCCGGTCCATAATGGGGCTCTTTCTGCTCTTCATCATGTTCGCCGGAACCACAAGCCGTACGGACTGGACTACAGACGGATCATCGCTGCTCACTGTGATACCGCCCTCGATCTCGGTCGCATACACGCGCCATTCGGGTGTACTGTTGGATGTGCCATCGACATACACGCTGCTCTCCGGAACAAACACATACTCAGTGGTCTGGGCATAAACCGGTGCAACGAGCACGAGACAGATCAGAAGCAATCGGAAGATCCATATAATCCGGGACATGATCAGCATTGTGTGTTGACTTGAAATCCGGTTTTAGGACGTTCCAGCAGGTATTGTTTCAGGCACCTCCAAATTGCGGTTTACTCGAAATCGCAGTAAACAACCCGTGGCTGAGTTGACCGGGTTAATGGAACTGCCTCCGGTCAACTAACCGTTGGGCCCTCTCTATGCACAGAGCACCTTTGTTCTTGCCAGACCTTGACTCCAATCTGGAATTTAGCAATCAGATGGACCGTCAACAGAGCATGAAGGCCTCGCTGCTCAAAGCCTAGGAGAAGCAGCGGAAACGCGGAGGATTATTCTCGCATTATTACTGGTCACATTGCGTAAATTCCGCTCACCTCCTGCAGAAATAGGGCTTGGATGCCTATATTGGAGGGTTGCTTCAGCCGGAAGCGGTCTCGGTTTTCCAAAACAACATCACTACAGGCATTATGACACACTCCAAATCTTCCACTGGATCGGCTACACGCCGTGACTTTCTGAAAAAGTCCACTATGGGCGCTGCAGCCGTTATGGCGGGACTCAAAGCAGCCACATCAAAACGCGCACCGGCCAAGGCACCGACTATCACACCCGTTTTGGGCGCAAACGACACGATCGTAGTGGGCTTTATCGGAGTTGGCGGCCAAGGATATAACTCCCACCTCCTCAATGTGACCAACATGAACAGGGAGGGAAAGCCACGTCATGAAATAAATCTCAATGCTGTTGGTGCGGCAGCCTGCGACCTCTTTTCCAAACGGCGTGATAAGGCCTATGCCGCCTTGGAGAATTCCCGCCAAGCTGCGGGACGCGAAGCTAAGGTGAGCGTCTATGAGGATTACCGTGAACTCTTGGATCACCAGGATATTGACGCCATCTTCATCGGAACGGTAGACCATTGGCATACCAAGATCGCGGTAGACGCCCTTGATGCGGGCAAGCACGTCTACTGCGAAAAACCGATGACTCGCTATCTGGATGAAGGTTTTCAGATCTATGACAAAGTCTTGGAAACGGGCAAGAAATTTCAGATTGGCTCTCAGTACTGTACCCAGGGCAAATGGCATCGTGCCGCCGAATTGATTCGTGCCGGCCGGATTGGCCCGCTGGTTTTGGCCCAGGATTCCTATTGCCGGAATACCCCGATCGGCGAGTGGAATTATTACGAACTCGAACCTGAGTTGGAGCCAGGCAAGACCATCGACTGGCAAAAGTGGCTTGGCCCCGTGTCGGATCGTGAATTCAATCCTCAGCACTACCACAGGTGGCGTAAGTACTACCCCTACTGCGCAGGCATATTAGGCGACCTGTTGGCACACCGCATTCATCCACTGCTCATCGCCACCGGAGCCCCGGAATTTCCGAAGCGCGTATGTTCGGTGGGCAACAAGAAGATCGGCGATGCCGTTTTTGGTCCGGAAGACCGGGATGTCACGGATAACTGCCAACTGCTTACCGAATTCCCGAGTGGCCTGTGCATGCTGATTACAGGCAGTAGTGTCAACGAGCAGGGACTGCCCCAAGTCATCCGCGGGAACGAAGGCACGCTCTACTTTGGTGAATCGAGTGTGGAGTTGCGCCCCGAGCGTCCGTTTGCGGATCTCGTCGATGGTGAAACAATTGAAAATATAGTGCCGGGTGTGAATGTGCCGGCACATATCCACGACTTTTTCACCGCAATCCGTGACGATCGTGAGACCAACGGTAATATCGACGTTGCCATCAAGGCTCAGACCATAATTTCCATGGCAGAAATGAGCGAGCGGTTAGGGGAAATGCTCTACTTTAATGAGGCCGATCGCTCGCTGCATACCGGCAGTGGCAAAAAGATCGACGCCATTACCTATGGCACGCTTGACAAATCGTAAGCGACATGACATCACACAGGCGGGGAGTCGGTGTTGATCCGGCTCCCCGTTTTTTGTGGAAGAACTATTGAAAATGGTGCGGCTTGCCTTGCAGGCCATGGCTACCCGTTTTGAACTCGTGCTGCATGGTGACAATCCGATCGCGCTGCGAGCTGCGGGCGAAGAGGCGCTGCGCGAAATCTCTCTCTTGGAGAAGCAACTCAGCTTCTACGATTCGGCCAGTGAAATCAGCCGGATCAACCGCAAGGCCACCCGGGAGCCCGTACGCGTACATGCACGTGTGTTTGCACTGCTAAAATCCGCTCAAGAGTATCACAGGCTCACAAAGGGTGCCTTTGATATAAGTGTGGGCCCGCTTATGAGGTGCTGGGGTTTCGCAGGAGGCTCCGGTGCATGGCCAGATGCAAAGGCTCTTTTGGAAGCACACGCCAAAACGGGTATGCACAAAGTGGAGTTGGATGAGACTCAATGCAGTATACGCTTCAAGCAACCGGGTATGCTCCTAGACTTGGGGGCCATCGGAAAAGGCTATGCGATTGATGAAGCGGCCCGCATTCTGCGTGAATGCGGCACAATGTCTGCACTGCTTCATGGCGGCACGAGTACTATGATCGCAATAGGAGCGCCTCCGGACAGTCCCGCAGGATGGCCCGTCGCGGTCGCACATCCTGCAAACCCCTCTAAAGCCATGGCCACTGTCAGGCTGCGCGACGAGTCGATGTCTGTGTCGGCGGTTTCGGGTAAATCATTTGAGTATCATGGCCAGACTTGGGGTCATGTGATCGACCCACGCTCTGGCCAGCCAGTACAGGGGGCCGTTCTGGCCGCAGTAACGCATCCCTCGGCTACATTTTGCGATGCACTTTCAACGGCGTACCTTGCCTTGGAGTACAAGGAAATGGAACAGATCACCAGCAAAATCCATAGCATTCGATCACTTATTGTATACCGAAAGGGGGAGGAACTCGAATTGATGACCTCGAAGATGGAAGCTGCACCAAACGTAGACCTAAACGGAATTCATGGGTAAGCATCTCGTCAGTCGCCGCGCCTTTCTGATAGGTGGCGCTACCCTAAGCGGCGCTGGGCTTGTGCGCGCTGCGAATATCAAGACTCGGCACTGGCCGCAAGGTCGTGCGCCGGTCACGTGCGCAGTAATTGGATATGGCCCCCAAGGACGCGAACTCGCATCCACACTGGGCCGTGTGCCGGGCGCGAAATTAGTGGCCATTTGCGACACGTACGAACCTATGCTGCGGCGTGCACAGCGCGACGTTCCATCAGCCAGCCGGCACAGTGATTATCGCGAGGTACTGGATAACACTGAGGTACAGGCCGTGCTAATTGCCACGCCCACCCACCTGCACAAGGACATTGCACTGGATGCCCTGCAGGCTGGCAAGAACGTGTACTGTGAAGCCCCACTGGCCTCGTCCATTCAGGATGCGAAGATTATAGCGCGTGCGGCCCGCGAAGCCTCTCAGCAGATCTTTCAGGTCGGTCAAATCTACCGCTCGAATCCTCAGCACCGGTCAGTATTCCAATTTATGCGTAGCGGTGCCATTGGCCGGCCGGCCATGGGGCGCGGCCAGTGGCATTCCAGGGAGAGTTGGCGCCGAACCTCGCCCAATGCCGATCGCGTGCGTGCGCTGAATTGGCGGCTGGATCCGGAAGTGTCGTTAGGCCTGATTGGCGAAGCCGGAATGCATCAATTGGATGTCGCCCATTGGGTATTGGATGAATTGCCAAGCGCCGTACATGGATTTGGCCAAATCATGGCCTGGAATGACGGCCGCACCGTGCCTGATACGGTTCAGGCAGTGTTTGAATTTCCGAGCGGGCTGCACATGCTGTATGATGCCACTTTGGCGAGCTCGTTTGATGACGCCTATGAAATCTACTTCGGCACCGACAGTACGATAATCTTCCGCGATCGTGGCAAAGCGTGGATGTTCAAAGAGGTGGATGCACCACTGCTGGGCTGGGAAGTGTATGCGCGTAAAGACAAATTCTACAAGGAAACCGGCATTGCACTCTTGGCAAACGCAACGCAACTGGACGCACAGAATCAGGATCCCACCGAAGATGACCCGAATGTGGAAACTCCGCTCTGGTATGCCATGCAGGAATTCATGGACAACCATGCGTTCGGCCCGTACCTGCCGGCAGCCAGTTGGGAGCGAGCACTTGAAGCAACGGCTGTCGCCGTAACGGCCAACCAGGCCATTACAACCCGAACGCGACTGGAAATCGACCCAGCCTTGTACCTTTTGGACTAGGTGCGGCGTATGCTGACTTTCACCGAAAAGGCGCTCTTTGCTCTGGCCACGATCTTTTCGGCGTACGGCACTTTTTTGGGGTTTAGTTCTCTGTTCCAAGTAATCCGGAGAGGGCGTGCCCCTGCACTGCAGTTTCACTGGCGGCGCGTGCTTCGAGCTGTGGGAATGTGGATCACTATGCGACCTATCTGGCGGGCACGCAAGATTACGAGCCTGATCCACGCCGGTCTGGCTTGGGGTTTCGTCTTTTATCTGCTCGTAAACCTGATTGACGTGGTGCGCGGATACTGGAACGGACCGTACCCCGTACCGGATTGGCTCGCCAACTGGTTCAGTCTGCTTGCAGACCTCTTCAGTGCGATCGTGCTCGCAAGCATGGCTGGGCTCCTGTTCCGCCGCTTTCTCCTTCCCGCCGGGCGTGCACGCCTGCAAACCCGGGCTGACATTCAGCGCATTCCTAGCGTCCAGATCAACTTTCTGCAGCTCACTGTTTCACGCGACTCATTGATCGTGGGCATCTTCATTCTGTGCCACGTGGGCTTTCGTCTGCTCGGCGAGTCATTTGCCATAAGCGGCACGGGCCCCATTGCTTGGCAGCCCGTGGCGAGCGCCATTAGTCCAGTATGGACCGGATTGAGCCATGCAACGCTAGCCGTTTGGGAACATGTGTGCTGGTGGATAGCGCTCGGACTGATTCTGCTTTTCGCTCCCTACTTCCCCTATACGAAGCACGTCCATTTGATCATGGCGGGTTTCAACTTTGCCACAAAACCCGACAGAACCTCGCCTGGTGCATTGGATCCGTTGAATTTTGAAGATGAAACACCAGGCGCATTGGGCGCGCTAATGATCGAAGAACTCCCGCAAACCTCCATTACAGACGCGTTTGCGTGCATCATGTGCAATCGCTGCCAGGACGTGTGTCCGGCTTATGCCACAGGAAAAGACCTCTCGCCAGCCGCCCTTGAAATCAACAAACGATACTACCTGAATACCCATATGAGCGGGTTGGCATGCGGGAAAGACTCTGAAGATCAACTGGTCGATTATGCCATCACACCGAGCGCAGTTTGGGCCTGTACAGCCTGCGGTGCTTGTACTGACATTTGCCCTGTCGGCAATGAACCGATGTTGGATATACTCGATCTGCGGCGTGGGCTCGTTCTAGTGGAGGATGCGTATCCGTCCGAATTTGTGGACCTGTATCGTGGCTTGGAGCGCAATGGAAATCCGTGGAACAGTTCTGCCAGTGGCCGCCTCGAATGGGCGGACGACCTCGACATTCCCACCGTCCAGGAAAAATCGGATACAGACGTGCTTTGGTGGGTCGGATGCGCGCCAGCGTACGATCAGCAGGCGCAGCAGACCGCACGTGCACTGGCTCGTGTCCTTACAGCCGCCGGTGTGCAGTTTGCGGTACTCGGGAATCTCGAACGGTGTACAGGCGATGCGGCACGCCGCAGTGGCAACGAATACCTCTTTGACCAATTGGCTCGTGAAAATATCCGAACACTGAACCGTGTCCAACCCAAGCGCATTTTGACGACGTGCCCCCACTGCCTGCACACGCTGGGCAAGGAATACCCGGCATTGGGCGGCACATTTGAAGTGGTACACCATACACAACTATTGGCAGAACTGGCCACCGAAGGCCGGCTGCCGGACAGTGCATCTGCAGGTAACGTGACGTTTCATGATCCGTGCTACCTCGGGCGCCAGAATGGCATTATCAAAGCACCGCGCCAAGTACTGGAAGCCGCAGGTGCCCGTCTGACCGAAATGCAGCGTCACGGCCGCAAGTCGTTCTGTTGCGGTGCGGGGGGCGCCCAAATGTGGAAAGAAGAAGAGAGCCCCACCGTAGGGGACGCGCGCTACAAGGAAGCCGCTGCCACGGGGGCCGAAACGCTGGCCGTCGGCTGCCCGTTTTGCCTGACCATGATGCGCGATGCCGCAGCCAAAGATGGGCGAATGGAAGTTAAGGATGTCGTCGAACTGGTAGCCGAGCAACTCGACTAGCCTGAATTCCCATACGGCGTGAACCTATTACGCCTTTGCAGGATTTTCTCCCCTTTTCGACCCGTATGGACTCATCTTGTCGAATGATGTGTCCTTAATCTGGTGAGGTTATGAAGGTTGTGCACCTGTGGTACAAGTACACTGGGCCCCACCCGCCTACCCCGCGCCCGCCGCAATGCTGAAGGTCCCAGCGGGCCATGATTGTGCCCCAGGCCCATCAAACCGCTCGGTTGCGAATCAAGGCCCCTCTCGGGTCGCACAGATTGGACTTGATGTTTTACTTGTATTTGCAGGGGGTTCATGCTTCATGCTGTACAATGACTACTCGCTCCAGCTTCTTCGCCCACCCCGAAGGCCTCCCCCTGCGCGAGGCCGCCCAACGCGGCGGCTTCACCTACGGCTGCTTCCGCCAGTCCGAGTCCGCCGACTTCTTCTGGCCCCAATTCCCCCGCCACCTGATCTGGACTCCCGGCGGCGGATCGTGCTTCCGGTTCCGGTAGCCTCCTAGCATCGCCGTCACCAGAATCACCGTCTGCAGGTTGGTCACCTTCGGCAATCGGTAGCGGCGCGCATAGCCGCGCAGGGCCCGCCGCTCCCCATCGGTGAAGACGACCTCCGCTTTGGTCTCCGGCCCAATAGCGTCATCAGCCGGATACGCCACGCCCTCACCGCGTACAGCGTGATCACCCGGTGCCGGGAGGAGGCCCCCTCTATCCCCAGCTCCTCCACCTTGCCGCCGCCCTTCAGCACCCGGAAGGGGTTCGCTATCCGCCCCCGCCGCCGATCATACCCGACCATCTCCAAGGCCTCCGCCCCCGTGCGCACCTCGCCGGTGGTCAGCAAACGCCAGCCCCCCTTCTGCCCCGCCGGCGGAGACTCCTCCCGTATAGGAATCGCCCCTACCGGCCCCGGCTCCCCGTACGGCCTTCATGCCGGATACGGCCCGCCTTTACCCGGCGGCTCAGGCGGCCGATCGGAACCTCCACATACCCCTTCGCGCGCCTACACGCCAAGAGCTTCCGGCCGCCGTTCAGCGTGCGGTGGGGGCGCACCCGCACCAAAAGATGCACCCGCCCCTGCGGGGGCACCGGTCAAACCACGCCAACTTATCTCTCTCCCGGTCCATCACCGCCAAAACCCGCGTGCCGGCCCGAGCCGGCTCCGCAGCCTTCATCGTATCCCGCCACCCGTCCACCCCGCGCGGCATACCCGGCACGTACACATCCCCCTGCGAGCCGTACGCACCCCGCAGCAGCCCTAGCGGCCGGCCCCCGGCCGTGACCGCCCGCGTCGCCTGCCGGCGCACCCCCCCGGAGACCGCCGATGTCCGAGGGCGACCGATCCCCTCCAGCCCCTCCCGCGGCGCACGCATCCGCTCGATCGTACGTGGCCGGTGCGGGTACCACCGGTTCTCCGGCGTCACCTTCGTTTCATCGGCCTGCTCAATGAAACGGTCGTAGCCCTGAATCGCGGCCGGATCCGCTTCCAGGTGGGCGGTCATCGGCCCCCCGGGCCTCCGGGACAAAAGGCCCACGCTTTGGACCCGGCGGGCCGTGCGCCGCGGGTCGCCCAGCGGCGCCTCCCCCAACTCCTGCTGCCCCCAGCCCGCGCGGTCCAGGCCTGCCCCCACCGCCCGCTTCGGATACAGCGACACCGGCGGCCCCCCAGCTGGCGCCGCCACCGGCGGTCCAGCTCATAGACAAAGACCGACTGCTTGGACTGGTGACCGGCCGGGGAGCGGGCCTGACGGCCACGGCCGGTGGTCGGACCGGCATACTTGAAACCCGCCGCACGAAAACAGGTCCCCGGCTGACCGGGTCCCACCAACGTCTCCACCCCCCACGGACGGTACCCGTAACGCCGGACCAAGTCCGCCGGCAACCGCCGGAGCACGTGGCCCAGCACCTGACGGGCCCGGCGGGGACAGCGGACCCCGGGACGGATCAGAAAGCGGCTCAGCCCGACCACACGGAACAGGTGCGGCGGATGCGGGGCCTCGGTCCACCTCATCCACCGGTCCCGCGCCCGCAGATAGAGCGCCGCGGCCGCGAATCCGACCGCGCCAAGGAGGCCGTGATCGCGGCCGATCAGGTAGCGCATTTGCGCCCCCACCAACCGGGTCCCGCCCCGGGGAGGCTCCGCGTGCAGAAGCGTGTTCCAGACCGCCCGCTGCTCCGGACCCGTCACCGGAACGATCACCAGGCCGCGGAGGCACCGAACCGACCGACCGCCGGTACGGGATGGTCCAGCCGACACGCGGCCGGACCGGTGACAGGGCGCCGGGGGGCCGGCCAGGTCAGCCAGCCTTCGGCCTCCAGCGTCTGGAGAGCCTTCCGGCACCCGGCCTGCTGCAGCCGTCCGCGTGCATCCCGGAAGTGGAACACCGCACAGACGCGGCGGCTGAGCGCGGTGGGCCCAAGCGCCGGGTGCGCTTGAAACGTGTGGGACCGCCGCGCCGGCGCGGCGCGCAGGGTCCGCAGGACCTGATTCTGTATTATCAGGCCCCCTATACTAAGCGGCATGAGTTAGAAAGTTAAGTCAGAAATCTGATTGCTGGGTAGGGCTAGGCCCCCAGCGTCTTCCAGCGAGCCGGCCCCGAGGCCTGGCCCGCGCAGGACTCCCGCCGGATGCATGATGCGTTCGCTGCTCGCGCTCAAGCTCGGGGGCCTCGGTCGGCCCTCCAAGGTCCTGGCCGAGGGCTTGAGCCTGTTTACCGGACTCCACGTCATGCCCCAGCGCCACGCGCTCACCGAGTACTCCACGCTGGGGGAGTCGCGGTTCGCCGGCCCCTCCTGAACCGGGGGGACCACGCCGCGGTCCAGCTACCGGCGTCGTTGGGCCACCGGGCCTCCTTTGACCTGGACTTCCATCTCCTCCCCTACCCCGGCGATCAGGCACTCTGGCCGAAGCCGTTGGTCTCAAAGCGCAGCCGCCGGCAACGGGGCGTACGGACCTTGCTGGCCCAGGACACCGAGGCGCGCGGCTTCTCGTACGCAAAGGGCCCCCTCCGCAAGGAAAACCAGAACGAGGCCGGGCTGCGGTTGGTTGACTACGGGAAGACGCGCCCCGGCACCGGGCCGCGCGAACTCGCGCCGATTCACCGTCTACCAAAACCGGGCCCAGCTCACCGAGAGGGGCCTCGGCTTCCTTACGGTTCAACCAGCACATCCACGCCCGGCCGAAGGAACACTGTCGCCCGATCCCCCTCACCAACATCGGTCGGGCCTACCGCACGCCCCGCCTTGAAGACGGACCGGTCGCGTTGTGCCCCTATCCAGACCGGATCAGACCGCGGTTGATTCTGGGCCTGGGCCACGACCGACCGGGCTGAGGACCCATCAGTTGAAATAGTTCGCCGCCCGACTCGTGGACCGCTAGGCGCGCCGCAGGGCATCGAAAACGTCGTCCGTGACGCCCTCGACTGCTTCCACATGGAGGCGCTCCGTTCAACGGTGCCGCTGAAGATCCACGTGGACGGGCAACAGACCGTCCTGGCCAGCGTGCTGTACCGCTGGCTCGGGCTGCGGGTACAGCAAGGCTACGAGGTCGCCGAAGCCCGCCCCCTCTTTAACCATCTCATACGCCACAGCGGCCCCTGGAGATCATTGAGCAGATCTCGGCCCTTTTGAAAGGCGACCCCGTCGGGGCTAAACTGGATCACGCGTTCTCAACGGTCAGCCGCCAGCCTCCTGGTTATGTGGCCGCCATATGGAGCCTGAGGCGTCGGCTCCGTCTGCCGGAGCGGATAGATGCCAAGGATAGTCGCCCTCGCCGCCTGGCCTTGGGGCGGATGGTCGCCCGGGTGCTCCATCCGGCCAGCCAGCTGGCCCCCCGCACGGCCCGGAAGGCCCCCACGGCCTCCGACCCGCTCCATGAAGCACTTGATCTCAAGCGCGTGGACGCGGAGGACCGGTAGGAGGCCCTAGACTATTGGGCGATCGCCCAATAGCCATCGAGCGCCGTATGGCCCAATGGCATCTCGCCGAAGGGACGATGGTTTTGTGCGACGTTACCAGCCGTTACATAGAGGGTGAGCACAATGAACTCGCCGCCTTCGGTTACCATTGCGACGGCCAGCCAGGTCAGAAGCCGATTGGTCTTGGGTCTTTTGACCGACGCACAGGGTGGTCCGGTGGCGAGGGGTATGCTCTGGCCACACGGCCGATCCCCAGACCTGGTCCACTCCGGGGGCCCAACTCCAAAAGACGTTCGGTCTGAAGCATGTGTGTCTGGTGGGAGATCGCGGGCTGTTGACATCGGCCCGCATCCGTGAGGATGTGCAGCCTCTGGGGCTGGACTGGGTCATCGCCGTGACGGGTATCCCGATGAGCGGCTGATTCGGGGTCGGAACCCGATCCGGACCGCCCCAAGCGCCCGGGATCGGGAGGCGGGCCCAGACCGAGAGCCGGCCTTGGAGAAGATGGTCCAAGCCCCCCGCGCCATGGCCGGCCGCGGCGGACCGAACCGGAGATCCGCTTTCGGGTCGGTCAGGTGATCGGACGCTACCAGAGGGCGAAGCCCTTCACTGGGGAGATCCAGGAGGGACACTTCGGCCCGTAAGGAGGCCGCCCTCCAGGCGGAAGCCGCGCGGGACGGCCGGCCCCCGCGTCTGCCGGAGACGCCGGACCGGGCCGAGGGGGTCGCCCCTTACCAGCGGCTCTCCCAGGTGGAGGTGGCCTTCCGGGCGTGGAAGACCCGGTCTTGGAAGGTCCATCCGATCCACCACCGGTGGCGGCCTCGCGTGATCGGTCATGTGTTCCTGTGCCTGTGGGTCGACTACGTGGAGTACTACTTGCGCCAACGGCTGGCGCCCCTGCAATTGGCCGACGAGGATCCAGCGGACCAAACCGGCGCGGCGTACGAGCGCGGGGGCGCCGTCTGAGCGGTCACTCCAGGCCGAGCAGAAGGCCCCACCCGGCGCACCGCTGACGGGGACCAGGCGATGAGCTATGCCAGCCTGATGAAGCACCTGTCGGGATTGTGCCGCACTATCGTGGTGCCGAAGTTCACCATGGACCAAAAGCATCAGTTCACCCTGAAGTCCGCGAAAACACTCCCACCAGAGCGGGCCTTCAAACTGCTCCAGCTCCCCGTCCCGTAAGCCGGGGGGCCCACCTCTCCCACGGGGCTCGACCGCGCCGCATTACCCCCTTAAGCCAGACCATCCAACCCCAAAAGGCCCCGAATAACCGGGGCCCGCTCCGGGCAGTCGAAATTAGGGGATAACTTCAGCTTGAGCCACCGTTGGAGATGGTCCACGGAGTGGAAAACGCCACGATAAATCTATTTTTGGGTCAGGGGGCTTAAGATACCGTTCGGCCCGGTCCGCCTCCGACAAATCGATCTTTACCGCTACCCGCATGGTGTCTCCTTGCGGAACACGCCGCCGATCTAAAAGGCAGCCTCAGCCGCTGCACGTGACAGGTGAAACCACGGCTGGTAAGCCATCATGGGAAAGATCAGGCTTTTCCGGTCTTGGACCAATGGGCGCATTCCATTCTGGTCCTGCTGACAATTACGGCGCTATACGTACCATGCGGGCCGTGTCGTGACGTACAGTTGGCTTCCGGAGCCGGCCCATGTCCGCGGATCACGCACGGAAAACATTGGAAAGGAGGAACATCACGTTCTGCGGACGCTCACGTAATCGGCGCGAATAATAAGGCAGCCACATGTTGCCGTAAGGGACATACACGCGCATGTTGTAGCCCGCTTTCACAATTTGATGCTGCGTCAGCGACCGCAGGCCATAGAGCATCTGAAACTCAAACCGCCCCGGGTCAATGGAGGCCTCTCTGGCAAAAGCCTGGGTTGCCTGAATGAGCCGGTTGTCATGTGTGGCGATGGCCGGGTAATGCCCCCGCTTGAGCAGCTCTTTCATGTAGGCCACATAGCGCTCACGAATCTTGGACATCCGTTGCCAGGCGAGCCGGGGGGGCTCCTTGTATGCACCCTTGCACAGTCGCACGCGCGCCTTCAGTTCGCACATACGTTCGATATCGTTTTCTGTACGCTTCAAATAGGCTTGGAGTACGACGCCTACATGTTGCCGATAATCCGGGAATGTGGCCTCAAAGAGCCGCAATGTGGACTCCAGTATGCTGGTGCCTTCCATATCCAGCCGCACAAACGCTTGCGTGGCCTTGGCCACCTTCAGGATGGCTCGCAGATTGTCGAGGCAAAAATCTTCGTCAATGATCTGGCCGATCATGGAGAGTTTGATGGAGATGTTGCGCTCCAGCCCGTCATGTGCGGCCAAGGCCTGCAAGAGCTCGATGTAGGCATCCCGGCCCCTCAAGGCGTAATCCCGCTGCTTGACGTGCTCACCCAGGAGATCCACTGTAGTGAGCAGGCCTTCATCGTGCAGGCGACCGATCACCGGAAGCGCACCTGAGATGGTTTCGGCTGCCACGAAACCCCGTGCAAGAAAGAAAGGCAGGCGCACCATTTATAGGGTCACAACAACAGACGCCAAAGGCTCCAACACGTTACAAGGGGAACGGATACAGTACGGCCGTAACCAAGATGACGGTATTCCGTAAACCGGTCCGTCTCCGGTGAGTGGGGATGGGCGGAGGGTGCTGTACGACCAAACCCAGGTGTCTGCGGCACCTCTCCGTCTTTTCAAGGCCCATCTCCACTAGGAGATCGCAGCGAGGCTGATGCTTCCAGGCAGGCGGACCAGTAATTCTGGAATTCCATCCGGCTTGCGAATCACCGTGTGTGCACCTCGGGATTTTAGCAGTTTGGCGTGTGACTGATAGTCAAGGTAAGGAGGTACCATGCCCACGGCCCACATTCTGGCAGCCCGTGCTGCTGCCATGTCGTCGACAGAGTCACCAATGTACACGGTATTTTCTGGCCTGACGTGCATGCCGGCTGCGCCCAGTACGCCCAAAGCGTGTTGCAACGGAAACGGATCGGGCTTGAAACGGCCATCCTGCTGTTCGCGGGCGACCAGCAGCGGGAAATAACGACGCCAGCCAAGGTGGTCGAGCGTCCACCGCGCTTCCACTTCCGGGCGGCCAGTTACGATGCCCAGCACATGGCCCCGCCGCTGTAACTCGTCCAGCGTGTGGGTCTTAAAAAGCGGGCGCTCTTCGGTAATGAATCCATTCCAGTCATCGCCCCGGTAGCGCCGCTGGAACTCTCCGACCACGCGCGGCAACGATACCTCCATGCCGCTGTCCCCAATAATCGCGTGGGTCAGCATCCAGTCGTCGTTAAATCCGCCGACATTCTTGTACCGCTGAATAGTACTGGACTCAATCTCACGACCCGTGAAATAATAGACGGTCTCTTCGATGGCTCGTCGGTACGAGCCGGAGACGTCCACAAGAACCCCGTCCATGTCATACAGCACTGCTCTAATGACGGGAGGTTCGTTCATGTCCGTCTTCGTGCAGGCAGCAGTCTCTTGGCCGGCAACCAGAGAGATTGTCCGTAGCAGTTCATGCCCAAACTACGAATTCATAGTGACGAGGAATTCGTCATTGCTCCTCGTACTTCGCATTCGGTCAAGCAAGAAATTCATGGCTTGGATCGGTTCCATGTCGGCCAGCAACTTGCGCAGGATCCATATTCTACCCAGACGAGCTTCGGGTATCAGCAATTCCTCACGGCGGGTACCGCTCATCACCACATTGATAGCCGGAAAGATTCGCCGGTCTGCCATGTCGCGATTAAGCACAAGCTCCATATTGCCTGTACCCTTGAATTCCTCGAATATAACCTCATCCATTCTGCTGCCGGTATCGATGAGTGCGGTCCCGATGATTGTGAGCGACCCGCCTTCTTCCACGTTGCGGGCGGCACCGAAGAAACGCTTCGGTCCACGCAGTGCGTTGGCGTCAATGCCTCCAGAAAGCGTACGGCCGGAATCCGGGCAAACTACGTTGTGTGCGCGTGCCAGCCGCGTGATTGAGTCCAGAAGAATGGCCACATCCTGCTTGGCCTCGACCAGCCGCTTGGCCTTTTCCAGTACGATGTTGGCCACCTCGACGTGCCGTTGCGGCTCCTGGTCAAAAGTGGAGGCAATCACCTCCGCCTTAACGTGCCGCTCCATGTCGGTCACCTCTTCTGGGCGCTCATCCACCAACAAAATGATCAGGTGGGTCTCCGGGTGATTGGCCGTAATGGCGTTGGCAATCTTCTGCAAGAGTATGGTCTTGCCCGTCTTGGGCTGCGCGACAATAAGCCCGCGTTGTCCCTTGCCAATGGGGGCAAACAAGTCCAGCACCCGCATGCTCATTTCGTGGGCTCGTGTTTCCAGGCGCAGGTGCTCTTCAGGAAAAAGCGGCGTGAGGTAATCGAAGCCGAGCTGGCCTTCCACTGAACCCGGATCGTGTCCGTTGATCTTGTTGACCTGAATCAGTGCGAAGTAACGCTCGCCTTCCTTCGGTGGGCGCACTTCGCCGTCGACCGTATCACCCAGGCTTAGGCTGAATCGCTTGATCTGGCTTGGGGATACGTAGATATCGTCTGGACTCGGGAGGTAGTTATATTCGGGCGAGCGCAAGAACCCATAGCCATCGGGCAGGATTTCCAGCACGCCCGTTTTCGAGATCATGGCATCCAGATCAATCCTGCGGGGATCATGACGGGCCATGTATTCCGGGCGTCCCTCGTGGGCGCGCCGCCGCCGTTCTTCGCGCGACATGTGGCGTCCCTCCCGACGCGACCGCCGGCCTGGACCGGGCCGCCTGCGATTGTGCCGATCAGAACCGCGCGAACGTCGTCCTTCATCCCGGCCTCCTCGTGGCGGCGCGTTGCGCACTCTACCCTCAAGGCGTTTTTCCCTCTGGCGGGCGGAGCCTTCCGTTGCGGGTTTTGTGGCTGTGGGCTCCTTGCTGGGGGCGGGCTTTTCCCGCTCAGCGGGTGCTCGAGGCCTTGGGGTGGGCGGAGCCGGCGCAAGATCAGATCCGGATTGCGCAGGCGGTTCCGCCTTCGAAACGTCGACGCCATCGCGTGGTAGCGCAGAATGTGGCTGGCCACCGTTGGAGGCTACTGCAGTCGCCTGGTGCTCGATAATGAAATAGATGAGGTCTTGTTTGCGAAGCGCGGTCCAACCGGCAAGCCCCATGTCGCGGGCCATGCCTTTTAGTTCGGACAGCTTCTTGCCTTGGAGGTCAATGATGTTCATTAGAAAAGGTAAAAAGACAGAAGGGAAAGCGGGCACGCCGGTCAAACCGGGGCGTGCTTGTTTGATGGCGTGAATTTCACGCCCGCGGATTAAGTCAAGTCAGGCGGAGTCTAACTGAGAGGGATCCTCGGCAGGACTGCCAAGTCCACAAGTTGGTGAGCGTTGCGCTACACAATGATCGTGCTCCAAGTCCCCACGGATCGCCGCGCAACAGTAAAAGGTACTCCTAAGAGTGTATTAAGGGCAAGGTTCCGCTCTGTCAAAAATTGACAAAAATTCGCCCGCCAGATAATGTGACCCACAAATGAGCAATGTATCGTCTGCGTGAGCGTCTGCACGAGCCCTGTGCCACATGTCCTCAAGCGGCCCTGCGACGACGACATTGGTGCCTAGGGAGGCAAGTTCAGAGGCCAGCTCCGGGGCCGCCCAGGCCCGAGGGGTCGCAATAGAACACGCGTATACCTGAGCCAAGTGTGCTTTAAGCAGCTCGGCCACAGGCCCCAGTTCCTTGTCTCGCATGAGCGATATCAGGACGCGAAGGGTCCTTGAGCCAGACAAATGCGTCAGTGCGGCGCCGATTCCTGCTGCGTTGTGTGCAACGTCCAAAGTAACCAGTGGGCACGTACCCAGAGTTTCCAGACGCGCACGAAGTCCGGTACGCAAACGCACATTCGCCAGTCCGGTCCGGACCGGCGAAGCATCTGTGGTGAGCTCATCAAACAACAGTTCCGCTGCACGCACGGCCAGCCCGGCATTGATTGCTTGATGTGACCCTCGAAGGTCACAGGCAATATCACAGTAGGTGCGCACCGGTGTGGAAAGCTGGAGTACAGAATCCTGCAGAGAGGCTCGACCGCCATCATGCCACGGAGCCCGCCGTTTGTGCGCGATGTCTTGCAGCACTTGGCGTGCTGGTCTGGAGCCCGCCGCCGCGACCACGGGTATGCATGGCTTGATGACACCTCCTTTTTCACGGGCGATGGCTTCAATAGTTGTTCCCAGCACATCCGTATGATCAAAATCGATCTGAGTGATAACCGACAGGTGCGGTAGAATTATGTTGGTCGCATCGAGGCGTCCGCCCAAGCCGGTTTCGATTACGGCCAAGTCCAAATCTGATTCTGCAAAGTACAGGAAGGCCAGTGCGGTTACAGCTTCAAAAAAACTCGGCCGCCAGAGGTCGAAGACAGGCCTGTAGCGCTCCAGTGCAGATTCCATCCATGCATCCGGCACGGCCCCCCCATTGAGGCGAATGCGTTCTGACATGCGCACGAGATGAGGAGAGGTATAGAGGCCGATGCGGCGGCCGGCGGCCTGTCCGATGGCGGCGATCATGGAAGCCGTCGAGCCTTTGCCGTTAGTGCCCGCCACATGCACGCTGGAAAAGCGCTCATGGGGCTGGTCCATAGCAGCCAACAAATGTCCAACGCCACGCAGCCCCGGTTTCATGGCGGCGTTTCCGAGCTCTGAATAGCGCGGCAGATTCAGCAGGTAGGATTCGTAACCGGCCAGGCACATTACCCGCGCCGAGGCTTGAGCGTGATTACCGGCAGAATCATCTCCTCCATAGATGCGCCACCATGCTGCATGGTGTCGTTATAGAGGTTCAGGTAATGGTGATAGTTGGTGGGATACACGAAGTAGTAATCCTCTCTGGCCACGATGTAGTTGCTTATGCGACGGCTGGCCGGCAGCCCGTAAGCCGAGGGCTCCTTGATTACAATGGCATGCCTCGGATCGACTTGCAGGTTGGTGCCGCACTTGTAGCGCAGCGCCGTGGACGTGTTGCGATCGCCACGGACCTTGGTCCCGTGAAGACTCCGCACGGCACCGTGGTCAGTCGTAATGACAATGGTGCAGTCGGCATTTGCAAGGGTTTGCAGGGCCTGAAAGAGCCATGAATGTTCGAACCAGGTACGCGTAAGTGCCCGGTAGGCGCGTTCATCCGGTGTCAGTTCTTTGATTACTTCGGAGTCGGCCCGGCTGTGGGCCAATATGTCCACAAAGTTGACCACGATGGCGCTGAGATCGGTTTGCAGGCAGTCTGTGACTACCGGGGCAAACGCACGACCATCCGACTTTCCAGCCAGCTTGTGGTACCGTACGCGCACGTCACTCCTATTCAAGCGGCGCATCAGGTCTTGCAGCAACTGGCCTTCGTGGCGATTACGGCTGTATTCGTCATTGTCCTCGCCCTGCCAAAGCTTCGGGTATCGCCGGGCAATATCCCGCGGCAACAGGCCGCTGAAAATGGCGTTGCGCGCGTACGGTGTGGCGGTGGGCAAAATGCCGTAGTGAAACGCCTTTTCCATGACAAACAGCGGTGTCAGCAGCTTCTCGAACTCCAGCCACTGGTCATAGCGCATGCAGTCAATCACGAAGAAGAGCACGGGGGTTTGGTGGCCCAATTGGGGCAATACCCAACGCGGAATTACTTCAGGGGAAAGCGTAGGTCGATCTGCGTGTCTGCGCGCCCGAATCCAGTCCGGATACACCTCCGCAATAAAGCGGCCGAAGGCGCGGTTGGCTTCCCGGTACTGATCTGCCAGAATCTGCCGCGCGCCTTCATCGCCTTCCATCTGCACATCGTATTGCACGAGTTCGCAATACAGATCTATCCATCCCTCATGGTCGGGTGGGTCCATGAGCTTTGCCGAAATTTCGCCGAATCGCTGCAGATAGTCTTGAGACACCTTGGCGTGGCGTAAAGAAGCACGCTCCAAAAGGCGCTTGCACGTAAGCAAAATCTGACTGGGGTTGACGGGTTTGGTCAGGTAGTCGCTGATTTGGCCACCGAGTGCCTCTTCCATCAGCCGTTCCTCTTCGCTCTTGGTAACCATCACGACGGGCACCTCCGGCCGCATGCTCTTGATGGCTGCCAGCGTGTCCAGGCCACCCATGCCCGGCATTTGTTCATCAAGGAGAATCACATCGTAGATAGCCTTGTGGGCAACGGCATCGACGGCATCGGCCCCGTTGGTTACACGCGTTACGCGATATCCTCGACTCTCAAGAAAGAGAATGTGAGACCGAAGGAGGTCAATCTCGTCATCGGCCCAAAGGATGTGCCCGGAAATAGACATCAATGGCTATGGGACTGGGTTGTAAGGAAGGCGTAGCCGTGATGTCGATAGGCGATCAGAGATTACATTGAAAGTAGTACACGCGCCGGCGGCCACATGTTCAACGCATGTGTTGAACAGCGCCGCGTGCTGGGACGTTCAACTACACTTTGACCACCAAACATGATTCATGTCAGGCATTTCGAGCACGCTTTCCGAACGGATGCGTACAGCCTTGAACGAGCAGATCAAGGCCGAGTTGGATTCCGCCTATTTGTATCTCGCACTCGCCGCCCAAGTGGAGCAACAGAATCTTAAAGGCTTTGCGCATTGGCTGCGCCTGCAGTGGGAAGAAGAACTGGCGCATGCGCTTAAGCTGTACGATTTTCTTCTGCAAAGGGATGCAGCGGTTGAACTCAAGGCGCTCAATGAGCCGTCATTCACCGCGCGGACGCCACTGGAAATCTTTACCCAAGTACTCGCGCACGAGCAGTACATTACGCGGCGCATCAATGGGCTCTATGCAATGGCGGTGGAGGAGAAGGACTATGCCTCGCAGACGCTCTTGCAGTGGTTTATCGCAGAGCAACTCGAAGAGGAGGAGTCCGCGCGGGATATCATGGACAATCTAAAACTGGTCGGTGATTCGGGGGCGAGCCTCTTTCTGCTGGATCGCGAACTTGGGCAGCGGCCAAAAGAAGCGGAGGACTGATGCCAACTTGTTCAAGATTCAGGCTGTGTGTATTCGTGCCGATACTGTTCGTGGCGCTTTCTCTTGTGCCTGAGGCACCGGCACAGCAGAACTTCGAAGCTGTTCAAATCGAAGTCGTCGACGTGGCTCCCGGTGTACTCATGCTCGTGGGTCAGGGCGGCAATATTGGCGTGTCGTACGGAGTGAATGGCGTGTTTCTGGTGGACGACCAGTTTGCACCGCTGACCGAAAAGATCTTGGCGGCGGTTCGTACCGTCAGTGATGCGCCCGTGCGATTCGTGCTCAATACGCACTGGCATGGGGACCACACGGGAGGCAACGAACCCTTGGGAGCCCAAGGTGCCCTGATTGTGGCGCACGAGAACGTCCGTGAACGGATGAGTGTGGAGCAGTTTTTTGAGTTGACCCAGCGCCGTGTGCCGGCTGCGGCCGAAGGAGCGCTCCCCGTAATCACGTTTACGGACGCCATGACTTTCCACTGGAATGACGATGAAATTCACGTATTCCATACAGCCAGGGCGCATACGGACGGCGATGCCATTGTGCACTTCCGAAACGCCAACGTCGTGCATATGGGGGACACGTATTTCAACGGGATGTACCCCTTCATTGACGTGGGCACTGGGGGCACCATCGATGGCATGATTGCGGTTGCGGATTCCGTGCTGGCGTTTTCAGATGAAGACACCAAGATTATCCCGGGGCACGGCCCGATCTCCGATTCGAGCGAGCTTTTGGCCTATCGCACCATGCTGGACGCGGTGCGCTCAAGGGTAGCGGATATGCTTGCGCAGGGAGCGACGCAAGAGGAGGTCGTCGGGGCAAAGCTTACGCAAGATCTGGATGCCGAGTGGGGTGGCGGATTCATGGACCCCGACACGTGGATTGGCCTCGTGTACTCGTCTCTTCAACGCGACTAGTCTTTGAGCAGCCCAGCTTTGATTGCGGCCTTGCGAAAGGCTGCTCGCTGCTCTTCAGAGAGCGGCTGGTTTGTAACCGTGATTACAAGATCGCCGTGCTTGTCACGCACGCCCTTTCCGCGCAGCCTAAGCCGGGTGCCCGGAAACGTGTCCGGCGGAATGTCCAATTCAATCAAATCGCCGTAAGGGTCAGTGATTTGCCGGTAGCCACCGAGGACCGACTCTAACGTGTTGATTGCCAGTGTCATGTGCAAGTCCTTTCCCCTGCGCCGGAAAACAGGGTCCGGTGCAACCCTGAACGAAATGTAGGCTCCGTTACCGGTGTCGGCAAGACGCACACGAAATCCGCTCTTGATGCCAGACGGCAGATTCAGGCGGACGTGCCGGCCGTCTTTAAACCGGAGCGTGACAGAGCCACCCCGCAGCGCACGCTCCAGTGGAATCTTGACGGTCGGGTTGCCCCGGCCAAAGAGTTCGTTGAGCAAAAAACCGATCCCAGCACCAACCTCCTCTAGGAAGTCACCATGGGTTGCTTGCGCCGAATGAGTACGGAGCAGCCGGTCATATTCGGCCCTGTGCTCGTCATCCGAGAGCACACTGTAGGCCTCCTGGAGCAGCTTGAACTGCTCCTCAGCAGCGGCATTGTCCGGATTACGGTCGGGATGATACTTCCGGACCAGCGCACGATAGGCGGATTTGATTTCGGCGGGCGTAGCAGTCGGGGGCACCCCCATTACGCGATAATAGTCGAGCTGCTGCGGCCCCGTTGGTGCAGCCATTTGTGAACGTGTATTTTGCGGGCGTACGTGACGGTGCACTGTACAATGCCCAAGATCAAGAAAGTTCTGGTTGCCAACCGCGGAGAGATTGCACTTCGCATCATGCGAACCTGCCGGGAACTGGACAGGATTGCGGTGGCAATCTACAGCGAGGCTGACCGCAAGAGTGCGCACGTTGTCTACGCCGATGAAGCCTATTGTGTGGGTCCAGCGCGTGCCAGCGAATCTTATCTGAACATGAGGCGCATTCTGGAGGTTGCGCAATCATGCCAGGCGGATGCGATTCACCCGGGCTACGGTTTTCTGTCGGAGCGTGCAGCCTTTGCCCGGCTATGTGAGGAAAAGGGCGTGACGTTTATTGGTCCGCCCTGGCCGGTTATCCAAGCCATGGGTGACAAGACTGAAGCGCGCCGCCTCATGCAGGCACACGGCGTGCCGGTCGTGCCCGGGACTGACGGGGAAGCGCTGGGAATGCAGGCGGCAGCACGGAAGGCGGAAGAAATCGGATTTCCTGTGCTGATCAAGGCCGCAGCGGGGGGTGGCGGCAAGGGCATGCGCAAGGTGGACAAGGCCCAAGAGTTGCGGCAAGCCATGGCCCTTGCACAGAGCGAGGCGCAGTCGGCGTTCGGAGATCCCAGAGTTTTCATCGAGAAGTATCTGGATGCACCCCGCCATATCGAAGTGCAAATACTGGCAGACACACACGGGAACCGGGTGCATCTGTTTGAGCGGGAGTGCTCGATTCAGCGTCGACATCAGAAAATCATAGAAGAGGCCCCGGCGTGCATTATGACACCCGAACTCCGGAGGGCCATGGGGGAGGCCGCCTTGCGTGCAGCGGCCGCCTGCAATTATGTTGGGGCGGGCACGGTGGAGTTTTTGGTAGACCGCGCACGCAGGTTCTTTTTCATGGAGATGAATACGCGTCTACAGGTTGAGCATCCGGTGACAGAATTGATCACGGGTCTGGATTTGGTGGCGGAGCAGATTCGAATTGCAGAAGGAGTGTCAATGCCATTTGCGCAGCAGGATCTCAACATCAATGGGCATGCCATCGAGTGCCGGATTTACGCAGAGGATCCGTCTGCCGGATTCTTGCCGGACCCGGGGCGCATGAGGCTGCACGAAGTGCCCGCAGGTGTGGGCGTGCGTGTGGATGCGGGATACGACGGACCGGGAGAGGTGCCCGTGCACTATGATCCGATGATTGCCAAGGTAGTAGTTTGGGGGCGCACACGCGAAGAGTCTTCACGGCGTATGGCGCGCGCCCTGCGGGACTACCAAGTAGCTGGCGTGAAGACGACTTTGCCCTATTGCCTTCGTGTCATGGAAAGCGCCCCGTGGCAGCACGGCGAACTCAGCACCCATTTTGTGCAGGATTATCCCGAGCTCACCCAACCAGAGGCCGTGCCGTATGCGCAGGTGGCCGCACTTGCCGCTGTGCTGCACAGGCAGGACAACTCTGCGTCGCCGACACACGATGCACGGTCCGCGGAGGACGGTTGGCTGCAGCGCCGTTCGTTCTAGATTTTGAGCGCCAGCGTTAGTCCATCTCCGATGGGCACGAGGCTCAAGTGCACGCGTGCATCGGTGCGAAGTTTGAGATTCAGCGCTTGGATGGCTTGGGTGGCTGTACTGGAAGTGGCTGCATTGGCCGCGTCGCCCCCCCGCAGCACATTGTCGATCATAATCGCTCCACCCGGACGGATGAGCTTCAAAGCACGTTCGTAGTAGGCGTCGTAGCCTTCCTTGTCTGCATCTATAAAGCATGCGTCGAAGGATGCATCCTGTCCGTCCTCCAGTAACTGGTCCATTGTTTGGAGGGCCGGGCCCAGGCGGAGTTCGATCTTGTGCGAAACACGGGTTGAGTCCCAGTGCAACCGGGCGATATCCGTAAACTCCTTGCTTATGTCGCAGGCCACTAGGAGCCCGTCCTGCGGCAGTGCAAGGGCCATGGCCAGTGCGGAGTAGCCGGTGAATGTGCCGATTTCGAGTACCCTGCGGGCTCCCATGAGGCGAATCAAGAAGGCCATGAACTGACCCTGTTCGGGCGAGATTTGCATTTTGGCCTGAGGGTGGGCAGCTGTGGCTGCCCGAATCGCCTGAAGCGCATCATGCTCACGCAACGAAACATCCAGGATATAGTCGTAGAGTTCTCTGGTGAGGTTGATTGTTTTTCGGCTCATGGGAAACGGCTTTCGAAAGTCAAGGCAGCGGCTGCCGGCCAGCGGTCAATAGTACGTCTCGACGATGGAAAGCCCATGTTCCTGAAGCCACGTCGTGACAGCCTTGGCCGCTTCCTGGGTACCCCTTGTCGCCAAAGGTTGCCCAAAGGTCATGATGCTAATCAGTTGGTCTGCATGCCTGGCCCGAGCCGGGCGCACTTGGATCAGCACGTCCTGCATTAACTCTGACTCCTGCGTGCGAACCATAAACACCAACCCATCTGCGCCCACCATGCGCATCACGTCCAACACAACTACTTGGCCGCCGTCAAAATGGTGAACGATGGAGTCAAACCGGGACGGCAGAGGCAGTGCTCCCTTAAGCAAAGCATGATGCATGGTACTTAGACGCTCAATGTCTGGCGGGAAGCTCGTTTCGGGCTCATCAGTCTTGCGAAAGACTGCGTGATTAACGGTCCGATTCACCGAATGCCACTTGCGTGCGTACTTGGTTTCGAGCGTGGCTTTGGGTGGCGGGACTATTGTGATGGTAAACAGTCCGGATGCCTTGGCCAGTTCCTGGCTTCGCATAAGGTACGCATCCTCATCTGTGGTGACGTATAACGCTCCATCCGAAGTCAGGCGCGAGGCCAAAAGCGGAAAGAATCCCGTCCGGAAAAGGCGGCGCGACGCATGTCGCGTTTTGGGCCAAGGGTCGGGGAAATTTACGTAGACGCGGCTCAGGTCACCCGGTGCAATCACATTTCGAAGCAGAAAGAGAGCGCTTCCGCCGTGCAGCCGTACATTCTTTACCCGAGCTTTGCGCAGCCGCTTCCAGGCGCGGGTTACGGAGCCGCGGGACAGATCCGCTCCAAGGACATTCCAGTCTGGGTGTGTTTTGGCCAAATGAAGCAAAAAGCTGCCGTTTCCGAACCCCACTTCCAAGACAAGCGGACTCGAACGGCCGAAAATCACCTTTCCGGGTGCCGGAAGTGGCAGTAATGCCAAGTCCAGGAGCAGCGGCATGGGATATGCCCTATTCGTACAGATAGGCCATTCTGATGTGACGCGCCCCATTTGCATCTGCTACAGCCATGCGTCCTCTGCCACGAATACGCGCGCCGCCGACCTCTCCGGCCTTGTTTAGCGCATAGAAAGAAACGTTGAAGCTGGGCTGACCTGCTTCGTTCTGGAGGCGTGCCAGATGCGTATGTTCCGCAATGCGTTGACATGCGTACAGACAAGCTGCTTCTGGACTGTCACCCATCCGCATGCGTTCGACGATCAGGAAGCTGCAGCAATTCTCCAGATTGGCTTCGCCGCGCCCTGTAGAGCCGGCGGCTCCCACCTCGTTGTCGCAGTACAGTCCGGCCCCGATTATAGGCGAATCGCCTACACGGCCTGGAATCTTGAACGCCAACCCGCTGGTCGTAGTCACGCTGCTGATATGGCCGTTAAGGTCGATGGCCGAGCAGTGAATTGTGCCCCAGTGGTCTTCATTGCGGCGAAGAGCCTCGCCCAAGTCGCGATCGTCCGGCCCGTGCGGCGGTAAATAGTCGTCGCGATTCGAGAGGTTTTCACGCCAGCGAACCCAGCTCTCGCGGGCTCTCTCGGTCAGGAGATCTTCAATCTGAAACCCATGCATTCGGGCAAAGCGCTGTGCCCCTTCGGCAACCAGGAGCACATGGTCCGTGCGCTGGAGTACCAAGCGGGCCACTTTGGAGGGATATTTGATGCCCTGCAGGCTGGCCACGGCGCCGGCCCGTCCGGTGGGGCCGTGCATGACGGCTGAATCAAGCTCGACCACACCCTCGGCATTGGGTAGTCCCCCATAGCCTACCGATGTATCATTGGGATCCTCCTCCACCAGGTTTACACCGGAAATGACAGCATCGAGCGCGTCTGCGCCACCGTTTATTTCTTCCACGGCACGCGCGACAGCGCCTAAGCCATTACCGCTGGCAATAGCCACTGGTCCGGCGATCCTGGTGGGTGGAACGCGGCTTCCAGTAAGGATAGTGGAAGCGCCCGCAAGCGTGCTGGTTTTCAGAAAATCACGTCGGGATACAGCAGTGTGGAGCATCAGTACAGTAGGTGATTGGAATAGCTAAAGTACGAAGCGGCGCCTACAAGCTTAAGACCAGGCGAATGAGTTCATCGGCGGAGGCTGCTTTCGGATGCTGACGCACAACCCTGCGAAGTAATTGCTCGGCTTTGGCCCGCGAGTAGCCAAGTGTCTCCAAGGCAGCCAGCGCATCGGCATGCGCGCTCGTACTGCTGCTTAATTCCTCAGCTTCAAGTGCCAGTGTGTTCACGCGATCCCGAAGCTCCACGACCATGCGTTCGGCGGTTTTGCGCCCCACCCCCGAGATTCGCTGCAGCATAATTGGATCGTCCCCTGCGATGTATTGCTGCAGTTGTCGCGGACTCATGGTGGACAGTGCGGCTAGGGCGATGCGAGGGCCAATTCCTGACACCCCAATCATGAGTTCGAACAGTGCCCGCTCGCCAGTGGTCACAAAGCCGTACAGCTGCTGTAAATCCTCGCGCACATGCAGGTAAGTGAACAGGCGGACACGCTCGCCTATCCGGGGCAGCCGGTCAAAGCTGGATGTAGGTATCAGGACACTGTAACCCAAGCCTTGGACATCCAGGACCGCCTGTGTAGGCTTTTTGCTTTTAAGCTCTCCGGAAACGTATTCAAACATAGTGACTTTTGTATTATGCCAAGATACGAAGGGTATATTTCGCTGCGTCGCTGCGCATGACTAAAGACTTGGCGGCTACGGTCCGCAGCCGCGCCAATGTTGTTGCGGCAGGCATTTTGGCGAGTCGTGTTTTTGGCCTTCTGCGCATGAGCCTGGCCGCACGGTATTTTGGGAGCGGTGCGCATGCCGACATTCTCAAGGCCGGGTTTGGTATTCCCAATATGCTCCAGAATCTGCTGGGCGAAGGCGTACTGTCAGCGGCTTTTATTCCCATCTACAGCCGGATGCTTGAGGAAGGCCGTCCGGAGGAGGCAGGACGGTTCGCGGGCAGCATTTTCGGTCTGCTTGTGGCGGTGGTTTCCGTTGTTGTCCTGCTGGGTATGGCCTTGGCCCACCCCATATGCTGGGTTGTCCTAAGGGGGTTTGTACAGGACGCTGCGGCCGTGGCTGCAGGGACACAATCCGTGGACCGGCTCGCATTGACCGTGACCATGGTACGCCTAGCGTTTCCAATGACTGGGATGTTGGTGCTTTCGGCTTGGGCGCTGGGAATCTTGAACAGCCACCGGCGTTTTCTCCTGCCCTATTTGGCGCCGGTGGCGTGGAATGTAGCTATTATCGGTGCGCTACTGGTCGCCGGCAGTTTGGCTGGCATCAATCCACTGGCATCGGAGGGGGGAGCATCGGAGCGCTTTGAACCGGGTATTCTGACCGATGTGCTGCGCGCTGCGTATCTGGGCGGACTCGCGGGTGGGCTGTTACAGTTTCTGGTGCAGTTGCCGCTTGTGGCACGGATCATCAAAGGATTCAGAATCAGCTGGTCAACGCAGGTCAGCGGCGTACGCACGGCTCTCCGGGCTGCTGGTCCGGCAATTGCAGGGCGCGGTGTGGCCCAGATTTCGGCCTATGTAGACCTTGTTTTGGCCAGCTTCCTGAAGGCGGGTGCTCTGGGGGCATTGGGGTTTGTTCAAGTGCTTTACTTGCTCCCCGTGAGCCTGTTTGGCATGTCCGTAGCCGCCGCTGAACTGCCCGAGCTATCGCGCATCGGCACGGAGGATACACCCGTGCTAGCCCGGCGGTTACGGCGCGGATTGCTGCAAGGTCTCTTTTTGACTGTGCCGACGGCATTGGGCTACATGGCACTCGGGTACCTGATTATCGGGGGCTTATACCGCGGTGGACTCTTTGGTGCGGACGACACATGGCTGTGCTATGGCGCACTTATGGCCTACAGTCTGGGATTAGTAGCCACCGCGTGCAGCCGCCTGGTACAGAACGGGTTTTGGGCACTGGGTGACACCAGAACGCCCGCACAAATGGCAGTGGTGCGCATGGTTGCCTCGGTGTTTGTCGCCGTGCCGACTATGCTGGTTCTGGACCGAGTTCCTATAGCCATGCTACTGCCGGATGGATCTTCACCGCTCTATTTCGGAGCGGTGGGGTTGGCCATTGGGAGTGCTGCCGGTGCATGGACCGAGTTCGGGTTACTTCGCCACCGGCTGGAGCGCAAGATTAAGCAACCCATCATGGCTTGGCGTGCCACAGGCTCTATGCTGTTCTTGGCAATCCTCGCTGTGTTGCCCGCGCTGGGTGTTTGGCGATTGGTTACAACGTGGCCGGTGGTCATACAGGCCGCGCTGACGGGGGTTGTATTTGCCGGCGTTTATCTCGGGCTGGCCTGGCGAATGCGGCGGCCCGAACTCCGTGCATGGATGGGCAGACTGGTGCGCCGCGGCTAGCGGGTCAGAGGTGCTCAATGGACTCCACGCTCAGATGCAAAATGGGGAGGCCATACCATTTGGCTACACGGACAGTACCGGTGACGCGGATCTGTGCAGGTAGAGAGGCGTCCAGTGTTGCGCGTTCGTCGTCCGTAAAGACAAGTACGTAAGCGTGTCCTTCCGCCGTTTCCAGAAGCACGCTGGTGAAGGGCTCGTTTCCACGCACAGAGGCGCGGCCCTCCACCGTAACGCTTCCGGAAGACTGCCGCAGCATGGTGCACTGGAATGAGAGAATAACAAGGAGAATGAGCGAGAGGTGTTTCATCTCGACCGGCCTGTATGCTAGTGTCCTGAACAT
>JAAXGT010000020.1 GCA_012271205.1 Rhodothermales bacterium | reverse complement strand
GACTTCGAAGCCCGGCTGGAGGACCCTCGCTACCCGCGGGGGAATCGGAGGGCGTCGGGCCGTGATCATCTGAAGCCGGTGCGCCGGGGGACTATGCCGAAGACGGGCGGAGGCGTTCGTCCACGGGGGATACCGACGGGGGCGGACCGGGTGGCGCAGACGGGAGAGGGGGTGGGAACCGGTCTGGGAGCGGATCTTTCATCCGGATTCTTACGGGTATCGACCGAACCCGTCGGCCCAGGAGGCACGGCGGCCGACGCGGAAGCGGGGCGGGCCGCGGGACGGGGTATGGGACCGGGATCTCCCGTCCTACTTGGACCCGATCGATCCGGCGCGGTGGAGGAAGGCGGTCAAGCGTCACCCGGACCCGAAGGGGGGGGGCGGTGGGATATCGCGCGCGGGCTGAAAGGGGCGGTAGGCCCCCGGATGGAAGGGAGGAGTCGCGGGCCCGCCGCCAGGCGGCGGGATCCGTCCACGATGGGCCCATTGGTTTCGGCCCGAGGCGTTCGACGAGGGGAGGCGGCGCTAGGGGCCGTTGATTCCATTCGAGCGATACGCCGATGACCTCGTAGGCCCCGGTACGACCGAGCGTCGGGCGTGGGACCGGGGGCCGGCCCGGCGGGCGCGCTTGGTGGTCCGGATCCAGGCCCCGGTGTGCGGCTGGATCCGGTACTAGAGAATGTTCTTCAAATCCGCATGGCGAGGGCCACTGGAGGGCCTGGATCTCCATCGGACTCGGGGGGGGGGGATTGTCCGGTCATGGCGCCTGGTTCGCTGCCCCGGCGCACCGGAGACCGGATCCAGACCGACCGGTGAGACGCGAAAAAGCTAGTGTAGTGTCCTGAACATAATAGTAATTATGAGGAGGAGCCACTAATGTCAGGTTTTTTTGATTTAGTGTAGTGAATAAAAGATTTGCTAGGTCCTCCAAATGGACGATCTTTACCGCCTCGTACATTCCAAGAAAAGGAGGACCCCTGCGAGTAGCCGTCCACATCGAGTGGACGGAGACGGACCAACCGGGCCTGGAACGGTGGTCGCGCTCGCGCCGCGCGTCGGTCCGGTGGCGAGAGCGGTCGCCGAGGGGGCTCCGGGTCGCGGACGGCCGGACCAACCAAGCCTTGGCCCCGGCGCGGGGAACGGACCCGAACCCGGTCGGCCGCTGGAGACGACGCTGGGCCGAACGAGGGCGGGGCGGCTACCATGGGGGCCCGTGCTCCCCGGCCCCAGCCGAACTCCGAAGCCCGGTGATCCGTCTGACGACGCCGACCGAGCCGCCGGAGGCGACGCACGGGCCGGGCCGGTCGAGGGCACGGGCGGCCGGGACCCCTCCCCGCTTCGGGCATCGAGTGGGGCGCTCGGGCGGACGGAAGCCGCCCTGGGTACGGACCTTCCAGGGGAGCCGCGATTCGCACTTCGAGGAAAAGCTCCAGGACGGGGTCGGGCGGTAGCTGAACTCGTCGGAGAAGGCGGCGGTCTTCCGCTTGGATGAGAAGAGCTCAATCCAGGCGCGGGACCGGACGCCGCCGGGCCGGCCACCGAAGAAGGGCCGCGGCGGAACCCGGACGCCTGACTACCAGCGCCCCGGCCCCCCGACCCGGTTCGTAGCCTTGGAGGGGGCCTCAGGCCAAGTGATCGGCCCGACGTACCCGCGTCCTCGCCACCCGGAGGGGCTGACATGCCTTCGCCCAGTGGAGAAAGCCAGGCCCCAGAGCCCAGAGATCCCCCTCATCCTAGATCACTACGCGACCCCCAAGCACCCCCAGGATCCTGGACTGGATCGAGCGGCCGAAGCGCCTCTTCCGGCCCTTTACACCGACCTGTGCGTCGGGGCTGAACCGGGTCGAGCGATGCTTCAGCCCGCGGACCAAGCAGCGGCTTCACCGTGGCGTCTTCCCCTCCGTGCCGGATCTGGAGCGGCCCCTCCAAGACTACCTCGAGACCTGCAACGAGCATCCCCGGCCCCTGGTCTGGACGAAGCCGGCCGACAAGATGCTCCAGAAAGTCGAGCGGAGCCGGCCGGCACTGGCCGCCGCTTCTGCATAACCACTATTATGTTTAGGACACTACACTAGACTGTGTATTGTTGTGACTTAATCAGGCTGTCCTGTACATGTCTACATCCAGGACACAACACTAGCATTCGTTTTGTAGAATCGACTGGCTTGAAGTAATATTTTATTTTGCTTAATGTATGGTTCAGCCGGTGATTTCCACATATTCAAGCGTTCCGAATGGCATCAGTTAGTAGCTTCAAAGATTTGTATTGGCCCATGCTGGTCGCGATGCGCGATCTCAATGGTAGTGCAACGCCTTCGGAATTGTTAGGCCGTATGGCTGCCAATCTAGATTTGCCCAATGACTATTTGGATAACACCAAGTCTGAAGGTAAGAATCTATCCCTGAAAATGGGTTGGGCTCGCTCTCATCTGAAGATTGCAGGGCTTCTTGACAATCCCCGAAGAGGTCAATGGGCATTGACGTCAAAGGGGGGCAATGTGTCATCAGAGACCGAGGTGCGGGAGTTGGTGCGTGTGGCGTTGGGAGAATATTTCAAGGCGAGCGCAAAGAAGCGGAAACCTTTGCCCGCGCCCGGTAAACCAGTTGAACGTCGCAGAGCCCCCGCACCAAGGGGCGAGACAGCGCAGCCCTCCATACCTCAGCCGAAGGTGTCTCCAGCGCTGGACGTATCGGAATGGCAGAGTGCTTTGCTACTAACACTGGCGGGGCTTTCGCGAGAGCAGTTTGAACGGCTGTGCCTGCGATTGCTTGTGGCAGTGGGAATTAAGACACCATCTGTTACGAACAGTACCGAGTATGATAGTGTAGAGGGCGTCGGTACCACACGGGTCGGTCTGGCTTCATTTTCTGTCTGCTTCCGGATTACAAGGAATGGTAATCTGGTGCAACCAAGCGACATCTGCAGCTTCCGCGGAAGCCTGCTCGGCCGTGCGGACAAGGGCATTTATATAACGACGGGGGCGATTGCTGATGGCGCAGCGGAGGAGGCGGCACGCGCAGGTGCACCTGCGATAAGCTTGTTGGACGGCAAAATGCTTTGCGAGGAACTCATGCGTCGCAAAATCGGCGTACGAAAGGTCCGAGTTGGTTTACCGGAAGCTGCGTTTTTCGAACAGCTGTAGTTCGCACGCAAAGTGCAACCCCCAGATCCCAGGTCGTGAAATGGCCAACCAAACGAACTAACCGTTAATTCAGAATCACTGTTATGGCTGAACTCCCAAAATACAATGACATATTGTGGCCTACGCTGAACGCAATTAAGGGCCTTGGTGGCCAAGCCACCAACGAAGGTATGTTTGCACGCGTCGTCTCCGACATGCAGTTTTCGTCCGAGCAGCTCACAGTGTTGCATAAGGACGGTCCACAGACCGAGATACATCATCGGGTGAGTTGGGCACGCACAGCGCTCAGGATAACGGGCGCTATAGAATCGGTTCGTCGCAAAGTCTGGCAGGTAACCCCACTGGGGCACAGTATTGAAAGCAAGGACGAATTGCTGCGTCGGTACAGGGATGCGATAAATTCCGCGCGCAAAGTACGACTGGAAAAAACAACTCGTGCCCGTAAAGAGCGCTTAGGTGTCTTGGGTGCGTCCGCAGCGGCTCCAGCCAAGATATCCAGACCGGGACGGCGCGTCCGCCGCCAGGAAGCATCGCTGCAAGTGTCTTGGCGCGATACCGTTTTGAATCACGTGAAAGGGCTGTCGGGCGTACAGTTCAAGCGTTTGTGTGAGCGCTTGCTGGCAGGCGCTGGATTCTCGTCACTGTCGATTGAGGAGGGCAGCGAAAACGACAGTTTTGTCGGATATGGGACGCTGTGCGTAAGCCTGATTTCCTTCAGTACGATGGTTCATGCAATCCGATCAGACACTCCTGTTGGCCCGGATGTAATCCAAAACTTCCGAGGTTCCATGGCGGGCCGAGCCCATCAGGGACTAATCATTACGACTGGACAATTCTCCGACGCGGCCACAAAAGAGGCAGTACGGGACGGCGCTCCGCCGATAGATCTCGTAGACGGCTACAAATTGTGCGACATGTTACGGGAGCAGCAACTGGGCGTGAAGGTGGTCGAGATCGGCGAAGTGCAAGAAGAATACTTCGCGGGCTTGTAGAAGCCGGTTGCGTACCGTTGCTGGTTGGACCGTTCAGTGTGCTTTCAGAATCGGACCGGTCAGGCAGGCTTACTATGCTCTCAGAGGATTGGTCTGCTTGTGTAACAGCCTGAAGCAGCGTCGCATGTGCAGTTTCAGAGGGGAATTAGAAATATTCGGCTCGGCACTTGGGTACTCGACTGGTTTCGTCGGTATCAGGGCAGGGTTTTCCGCGAAAGTTTATCTGCATGTATCTGTGTGGCGTCAAATCTGGCCGATATGCCCCATACTGCATCTGTCCAGAAACTTTCCCCGTCCCGGATCCAGAGCATTGGACCACTGTGTATCGGGACAGGCCAGTGAGACATAAAATTAAGGCGTGCCGGAGGTTGAGTTCTGCACGCATTTTGTTACCTTTAGTCGCTTTCACTTTTCACCAAATCCAGCATATACCAATATGAAGCAGTTAAACCAGCTAAGGGTTGCTATGCGGCACCGGCGCTTACTGGCGGCATTCGGAATACTCCTTCTGACGGCCGTGGTGAGTACTATGGCGCAAGCACAGCCTCATACTGTGCGGGGTACAGTCGTGTCCGCCACAGACAACATGCCGCTTCCCGGAGCTTCTGTAGTGGAAGTGGGAACGCTTAACGGTACGTCTACTGACATTGACGGTACGTTTGCCCTGACGGTTTCCAACGCAGATGTATCGCTTACTGTCTCCTTCATAGGATATGTGACGCAGACCGTGGCTGTAGAGGGCCAGGCTGACTTGTCAGTGTCACTCCTGGAAGACATTGGTCTGTTGGAGGAGGTGGTGGTTACAGCCGGCGGTATCGAACGCAAAGAGCGTGCCTTGGGTTATGCAGTCTCTGAGGTGAGTGGCGAAGAGCTCAGGGAAGCACGCGAAAACAATGTAGCCAACGCCTTGGCCGGAAAAGTTGCTGGCGTCTTGGTGACCAAGCCGGCAACAGGACCAGCTGGTTCGAGCCGCGTCATTATTCGTGGCGCGTCGTCGCTGGGTGAGGACAGCCAGCCGCTGTATGTCGTCGATGGTGTGCCTATCGACAACACCACTCTGGGTAGCGCAGGCATGTGGGGGGGGACCGATGGCGGCGATGGTATCAGTTCGATGAATCCCGATGATATCGAATCCATATCTGTGCTGAAGGGACCGTCCGCTGCTGCCCTTTATGGTACGCGTGCCAAGAACGGTGTAATTCTTATCACAACCAAGAGTGCTACGCCGGGGCTCGGACTGGGGATTGAGTTTTCCAGCAACACCACGTTTGAAAACGTGCTCGTGAATACGGATTGGCAGAGCCAGTACGGTCAAGGCATACGTGGCGGGAAGCCAACCTCTGTTGATGAAGCATTGAGCACCGTGGATCAGGCTTGGGGCCCCCTGCTCGATGGTGCAAACGTAATCAGCTGGGATGGCACTATGCAGCCGTACAGCCAGGCTGTCGATCCCGTAAACAGTTTTTATAACACAGGTCTTACAACCACCAACAGCCTCGCGCTGACCACGGCAACCGCTACAAGCTCGATCCGAATGGGTTTTTCCCACTTGCAGAATCAGGGCATAAGCCCAAATTCAGGGCTTAGCCGGACTTCGTTCTCAATGCGGGGCACTTCGCAATTCGGTACGCGGCTCAGTGCGGATGCAAAGCTAAATGTCGTACGTGAATTCGTCAATAATCGGCCGCGCCTGAGTGACTCTCCAGGTAACGCCAACTACTCGGTTTATCAGTTGGCTCCAAATGTGGATGTGACCACGATGCGCTGTCCGCCCGAGGATGAAGCTTGTGCAGACCCGGGGACGGACACAGACGGGAGGGAGCTGCACCGCGGGCTGTTTGGCAATATCTACCAGCAGAATCCCTACTGGGCGGCCCACCAGTTTACCAACTCGGATGAAGATCGCCGAATAATCGGGTTTGCCTCACTGGCCTACCAGTTCACGGACTGGCTGTCATTAACGGGCCGCTTCGGTGGCGATACCTATACAACTCGCCGCACCGGTATCACCCCTTGGGGTACAGCCTACAACCCGCTCGGCAATCAGTCAGAGCAGGAGTTCCGAATTACAGAAATCAACACAGACTTCCTGCTCAATATGGATCGTCAACTGACCAACAACATTGGTCTATTGGCAACAGCTGGCGGCAACATTATGTACCGTCACCGCGAAAATCTCACGCTGAGCGGTGGTGGCGGCTTTAACGTACCCGGTTTGGAGGTCGTGACCAATCAGAACACGCGGTCCCATGGATACGGACTCAGCGAAAAGCAGATTAACTCACTTTATGGTTCTGCCGAGTTGTCGTATAACGACTACTTGTTCGTCACACTGACTGCGCGAAACGACTGGTCCAGCACGCTACCTGTCACCAACAACTCATACTTCTATCCATCAATCAGTGGCAGCTTTGTGTTCACGGACGCGCTGGACTTGCCTGACTGGGTAAGTTTCGGCAAAGTGCGTGCATCTTGGGCGGAGGTCGGCGGCGATACGAATCCCTACTCCCTGGCTTTGACCTACAGCTTGCAGGGCAGCCATTTGGGACAGCCGCGAGGTGGTGTGGCTCAAGGCCAGATTCCCCTCGCAGAGCTTAAGCCATCCTCCAGTGTCGGAATTGAAGGTGGTTTTGACGTACGCTTTTTGGACAACAGAATCGGTGTAGACCTTACGTACTACACCCAAAGTGCTACAGATCAGATTCTTTCCACCACAATATCAAGCGCATCCGGCTTTGGCAGCCAAGTCATCAACGCCGGCGAAATCAAGAATAGCGGGGTTGAGCTATTGCTTTCCACAACGCCGTATCGCACAGGAGACTGGCGCTGGGATCTGGATGTGAATCTCTCACGCAACGTTAACGAGGTCGTGGAACTCGTGGAAGGGCAGACTTCCCTCGTGCTTGCAGAAAGCCGCCATCGTGGCAACTTCGTGACAGCAGATGTGGGTGAACCTTACGGATCCATCAAGGGACGCAAATATCTACGCCAGAACGTACCAGCGGGTGGATCCGATTGTGATGCCACAGGACCAATCGTGCATGACAGTGACGGTCGACCCATGCGTACGGCGGACTTATGCGTGCTGGGCAATGGCACGCCCACTATGCTGGGCGGGATCAGCAATTCGCTTCGCTGGCGCAATCTAACACTAGGCATGCTGTTCGATCTGCGCTTTGGTGGCGATATTTTCTCCGTCACCAACAGTGCCGGGTATGACAATGGTCTTCACAAGAACACGCTGCAAGGCCGTAGTGAAGGATACATCGTGGGTGAGGGAGTCGATCAAGACGGCAATCCGAACACCGTGCAGACGGATCCGCAGACGTACTGGACTCGAATCGGTGGTGGCTTTATCGGAGAGGAATTTATTTACGATGCCAGTTTTGTCAAGCTGCGTGAATTTCAGCTCAGTTACCGATTGCCTACCCGCCTCTTTGTGAATACGCCAATCAAGGTTGCGTCTATTTCACTGGTGGGGCGCAACCTGTGGCTGCTTTACAGCAACGTAGACAATCTCGATCCGGAGTCCATTTTCAACAACACTAACCGGGGCATCGGGCTGGAACATTCCGGCGTGCCACAAACACGCAGTGTTGGCTTGAATGTCAACGTGCGAATGTAGCTGCGGACCAACCCATCAAGCATAAACCAAGCAAGATCCATGAAAAACATCATAAAGCTATTCTCGGGAGCGTTGCTGGCCGCAAGTTTGCTGATGCTCGCGTCGTGTGACGCCGGGTTCGAGGAGATGAATGTGAACCCGACGCAGGCAAACCAGGTCGACCCGAACTTTAAGCTGACCAACATCCAGCTCAGAATCAGTGGAGAGCGTTACGAAAACTGGCGGACCAACCTGATCTACAGTTCGGTTATGATCCAGCATTTCGCAACATTGCCTACTTATTGGGCAGGGGACAAGTACACGTACATTGGCTCGTACTCTGCCGCAATGTGGGACCGGTACTACCCGAACATCGCCAAGAACTTGGAGGACCTGCTTTTGCAGACCTCAGAAGATCCTGAAGATGCGAACTTGCATCACATTACCCAGATTGTGCGTGTGATTATGTATCACCGGTTGACGGATCTTTACGGAGACGTTCCGTATTCCGAAGCAGGAAAGGGTTTTATCGAAGGCATCACGCAACCCAAGTATGACCAGCAGAGCGATATCTATGCGGACATGCTTGCTAAACTGGAGGCAGCTGCCACGGGGCTCAATCCTGCCAACCGCAGCTTCGGGTCCGGTGACTTAATGTACCAGGGGAATGTAGAGCAGTGGCGCAAGTTGGCTAACTCCCTGATGCTGCGTCTTGGGATGCGACTGGTCAAGGTGGATCCAGGTGCGGCACAGAGCTGGGTATCGAAAGCCATTGCCGGTGGCACTATGACCAGCAACGCAGACATAGCCTACGTGCCACACAATGATCCTTCAGGCTGGAGAAATGGCAACGGCTCCGTGTTTTTGGCAGATGGCTCACCCCGACTATCCAAATTCTTTGTAGACTGGATGGTGGCTCACGGCGATCCGCGTCTCGAGGTATACGGTGTGATTCCAGTTGCCGGCAGCGCTCCGATAGGCATGCCCAACGGGAAGATTGCCGGCGGATCGGATCCGGCCAATGGCATCGAAAACGATCCAAGTTGGATTTCCTGTGACGGCGGTGCGGAGCCGTGTGGTATGGACGTGTACATGCAGCCGAACCCGATGATCAAGGGACAGGATGACCCCATGTTCTTTATGACCTACGCCGAGGTTGAACTGCTTAAAGCGGAAGCAGCTGTGCGTGGATGGCACTCGGGTAATGCTGCCACACATTACGAAAACGGTGTGCGTGCGGCCATGGAATACCTCAGTATGTATGATCCAAATGCCGCCATTGACGGTGCAAGCATTGACGCATATCTGACTGCCAATCCCTACAACGCGGCCACGGGAATGCAGCAAATCAATGAGCAGATCTGGGCAGCTGTGCTGCTTAACGAGTACGAAGCGTTTGCCAACTGGCGCCGTACCGGCTATCCGCAGTTCACTCCTGTGAATTATCCCGGGAACGTAACCGGTGGCACTATTCCGCGGCGACTGCGCTATCGGGAAGCAGAGGCTGTAGCCAATCCGGAGAACTACAGCGCCGCGGTCTCCCAGCAGGGACCAGATGAGTTCACAACCCGCGTCTGGTGGGACAGGTAAAGTGATCTTTGATCACAAGAAGGAGGGCGTCTGCTGTACTTGGCGGACGCCCTTCTTTGTTATCTGCGGAACGTGAACGGGATGGTTCGTGACGCCAGAGCGCCAGCGACCTCATCTTTAACCCGGAGTGTGATGGTTATGGGGCCGGCTTTCGACCATGTGCTGACGTCCAGCGCCAGTTGCTCCCGAACCACCCGTGCCTCGCCCTCATAGGTGGTGCTTGCCGTGATGGGGGTTTCACCGGGCGCCGCGATGCGATACTCTAGCGTATACCGCGTTTTGTCGTCGTTACCATAGGTCAAGTGGTACACCTCGAAATACAGGGCGAGTTTAGTTGCAGCCGAAAGAGTATCGGCCACATACGGCACGGCGCCTTGAAGATTGCCGCTAGCAGGTAAAACCATAGGACGGATGTCGCTCATTTCCAAGCTGTGCCCACTGGCATCCAAGACCTGAACAGAGTCAATCGGGAGTGTACCGATGCCAAGAGTTACACTTGGAATACGCTGGCCAGTGGAATCGGTAGTACTCCAGAACTGCTCCCACTGCAACACCAAATTCAACTTGCTATCGAAGTCCTGAGTTACCCAGGCATGAACCGGCAGGAGCCCTTGCATCCTGGTCGGTACACTGTAGTGCCGCATTCTGATTTCCGTAGGGGCGAAGTTTGAGTCTCGCTCAGTCGCGGAAACGGCCAAGAGATAGGTTTCAGAAGGGATATGGCCCTCTTGTGTGAGTCTGTTTACCCGACGGCGCCGAGGTTCCAGCCCATCTGAATCGAGTGTCCAGTAAATTTCAAGACGTGTTGCACCGTTAGGCTGCAAGAATCTGGCAGTACGCACCAAGGGTATCAGCGTATGCGCACTACCATACACCTGAGTGGCTGACGGTGGGACGGTGCGCATTCGGCTTTGCACATGGTAATCATCTCGTATGCGCATCTGCTCCATGATGTGCTGCGAGAAGTTGTAGGGTTGGAGTGCATCCGAGGTGGGTAACGCCAAGTAGTTAGTGACTGCATCATACGTCGGACCATAATGGGGGTGCTCCAGCGTAAGTTGTCCGAAGATCTCTTCCAACCATGTCAAGAGCAACTGGACCCGTCGCCTGGACATACGCAAATCAGGAGGAATCAAGTCTCTCGAGGTAGCAAGTGTAAAGGGTTTTCTACGAGACCGCTGAACAAAAAGGTAGTGCGCATCATCGTGCAACGGGCGGTATACCCATATTTCGTTACGGGGTATGGTCACTTGGAATGGCTGCATTCTCAAGCCAGCCGATCTCAACTTGATTTGCGTGCTGCGCCATGGGAATCCAAGGCGAATAAAAATGCGCCCCCGGTCATCCACACCCAGTGAGTCTTCCTCAAAAGCGTAGTTGCGCTGGGCGTAGTATATGCGGAAGAGGTGTTCCTCCAGCCGCTCGTTATTCAACGTAGCGGGAACCGGGTCTTGCTGGTTCCACCAGCGCACGAGTGCCAGCGCATTCGTGGAATCTGCACGTTCGCCGAGCACCGCATTCAGCGCAGCTCGAATTGTACCTGCCCGAGGCGCAATAAGTGAGACAAAGTGCAGTTGCCGCGTAAGTGCAGACTTGTCGGCACCGGTCCAAGACTTGGTGCCCGCGCGCAGCATATCCAGATACACTCGGGCAGCACTGTCATAGGCGAGAATATTTCCCTCATCGAAGACGACTTTGATTGCAGCCTCCATTTCCACAGGCGTCGCTGATGGCTCGGCGGACGTCTGAGCCCCCACAAGTGGAAGTCCATCGATTGCTAACTGCCCCGGTATGCTTGTCACCACCGTTACAAACACCGCGCAGCACACTCGCTTGGAAAGAGAAGACATCCGGGTGGTCGCAAGCTGGCAATTCTTGTAACAACGAGTGCTCCTCATAAAAGTACCCATTTTGGACGACACGATGCCTCAAGGTTGCCCATTGGCCGGTTCTGGCCGCATTATCGCCCTAGATCTCGCCTGCCAGCATGCGTTCCACGCTATTCCGAAGATTACAGTGCCACCATCCATCCGTAATTCCTCTCGTCGTCAGGGCATCGTCATCCCGCACAATGGCGGCAGCTTTTCCAAAAGAACAGGATCTTCCTGCGCACAGGCCAGCTGCGTCGTGACGTTTGGATTCCTGGAATTTACGATGCCAAGCAGCGGCTCCGGATACCGTTCAACGTAACCATCCGGTGAACTCCAGCCCCGTTATGATGCGCAAGGCAGAGACGACTTGCGTGCCCCGAGTGCTTCTCTCGCATCAAGAACTCATTCAGCGCCTCTACAACCTCAATTTTGTCTGAGGTTGTATTCGCGTGTTCGACGATATTCATCCACGTCATGCACCACCAATCCATTCTCGGATGGCCCTTGCGGTTCTACGGTGCGATCCTCCCCGTTAACACCGCGTTCGTTTCCGTATCATAGCAGGCCAGTTGCAAGCCAAGCAGCACCGCGGGCATGCTCTTCCACAGACACGAATCAAATGCAAATCCCCCACAGCAGTAATGCTCAAGATTCGAAACCAAGGTGCTAAGTTGTGCATTGCTTACCGGACGAAGATGAGCGACTTTTACGGCATTAGCACCAAACCGCGTCATAGCCTCCCAAACTCAATGCCAAGAATCACCATATCCACCCGGAGTGCAATTTGCGACCCAATCCGACCGGTCCACAACTAGATAACGGCAATATGATTCTTGTCACACGCAAAGCTGTTTGGACCGGTTCAGCGGCCCAGATCGTGGCGTGGCTTCTTCTTGTAAGTTTCATGTCTGGTTGCGCACGGGATAAGCCTCTTTTCACTCGCATGCCCCCCGCTAGCACGGGCATTACGTTTGAAAACCGCGTAGTGGAGCAGGAGGGCTTTAATGTGCTGGAGTATGAATACTTCTACAACGGTGCCGGTGTAGCGGCGGGAGACATCAACAATGACGGGCGCCCGGACCTGTACTTCACATCCAACATGGGCCCTGACTACCTGTACTTGAACCGGGGTGACTGGACCTTTGACGACATTACGGAGAGCGCAGGCATGTTGCACCAGCCCACTTGGACAACGGGTGTAACAATGGTGGACATTAACGCGGACGGCTGGCTTGACGTGTACGTATGCCGCAGTGGCAACGTGGCGCCCGAGCGTCGGCGTAACGCATTATACATTAATAATGGTGACCTGACCTTTTCAGAGCAGGCCGCGAGATATGGGCTGGATGATGTGGCCTACTCCAATCACGCCACCTTTTTCGATTATGATTTGGACGGCGACTTGGACATGTATTTGCTCAACCATTCTATTCGGCGCTTTTCCAGGTTTGTTGTGGAGTATATGCGAGCCCAGCGCGACAGTTTGGCAGGCGACAAGCTCTTTCGGAATGACGGGGGAGTATTCACAGACGTTAGTGAGCAAGCCGGCATTATTGGCAACCCGCTCGGATTCGGTCTCAGCGTTGTTGTGAGTGATATTGATGGGGATAGCTGGCCGGATCTCTATGTCAGTAATGACTACATAGAAGATGATTACCTCTACATCAACCAGCGTGACGGCACCTTTGCAGAGTCTGTCCGGGCCTGGATGTCGCATACGTCGTATTCATCCATGGGCGCCGATATCGCAGATATCAATAATGATCTGCGCGTGGATATAGTGACGTTGGACATGCTGGCAGAAGACAACTATCGGCAAAAGGTGCTTAAAGGTCCGGAGGACCATGTCTTTTACGCTAAATTCAGAGAGGACGGATTTCATGAGCAGTATATGCGCAACATGCTCCAGTTGCGCTATGAGGACGACTTCATTGAAATCGGCCAATTGGCGGGAATTTCAAACACAGACTGGAGTTGGGCTGCTCTACTGATGGATTTTGATTTGGATGGCTACAAGGATCTGTTTGTAACGAACGGCTATCTGCGCGACTACACCAATCTGGATTTTCTGAAAACCACTCTCCCAAATTCGTATGCCGAGGCAAGCCGGCACGGCCAAACTCTCTCATCTCTGGAAATGGTACGCCATATGCCGCGTAGCCCAATTGCCAACTATATGTTTCGCGGGCAGGACGGCATAACATTTTCGGATCAGACCGATGCCTGGGGATTGAATGCGCCTTCGTATGCCAACGGTGCGGTATGGGCTGACTTGGATGGTGACCTCGATGCGGATCTGGTAGTCAGTAACATCAATGAGCCGCCTTCGCTTTACCGTAATGAGGCGGAGGGCTTAGCCCTAAAAATTAACTTGGAGGGGCCGCCCGGCAACACGCAGGGCATTGGAGCCAGCGTTACGCTCTCGACCGGCTCGCAACAATTTTTTCAGGAATTGCAGCCGGTACGGGGGTATTTGTCTTCAGTCGAACCCGTACTGATCTTTGGCACGAGAGGATCTCAAGCGGTTGACATATCAGTAGCTTGGCCGGATGGAAGGGTGCAAATGCTTGAGGGTGTACCCGCGGGCGAGGCCTTGACCGTACGGTACACTGATGCGCAGGAGCCTGCTAATGCATCTTCACACTCCAGCCAGGAGCCAGAGCCGATCTTCCGACGCGCTTTGGATATTGGCCCAGCCTTCGTTCATGTGGAAAATCCGTTCGTGGACTATGAAAGCCAGCCATTGCTTCCGTACATGCTTTCACGCGAAGGCCCGGCAATGGCCGCAGGGGATCTGAATCTTGACGGTTTGGAAGACGTGTTTGTGGGTGGTGCGCACGGACAGGCTTCTACGGTTTATCTCCAACAGCTGGATCGCACATTCACACGGGTAAGCGTGCCGGCACTGGAGGAGCACTCAGAATACGAAGATGTAGCTGCACTATTGCAGGATCTTGACGGCGATAATGATCTCGATTTATATGTAGTCAGTGGCGGGGCTTGGGTAGAGGGACAGAGCAAAGTCTATCAAGATCGAATCTACATTAATTCCGGATTCGGGCGCCTCGAATACGCACCAAGTCTGTTGCCCTCCATGCCTGCAAGTGGAGGCGATGTGGCGGCCCATGACTTCGATCGGGATGGCGATGTCGACCTCTTCATAGGTGGTCGTCATTTGCCTGGCAGTTGGCCCGAGACTCCGCGCAGCTACCTGCTTACGAATACGCCCGACGGATTCGTAGACGTAACGCCCACTGTGCTGCAGCACGTGGGAATGGTTACCAGCGCCACGTGGGCCGACGTTAGCGAACATTCCGGGCAAGAGCTCATCATAGCTGGTGGCTGGATGCCGGTTCGAGTGTTTGCAAGAGGGACCAGCGGCCGTTTCCTGGAGATAACGGAAGAGCTCAAGCTGGGTAACACGGATGGTTTCTGGAATATCCTTGTTGCAGCTGACCTGGATAGAGATGGCGACATGGATCTTGTGGGGGGTAACCGTGGCCTCAATGCGCAACTCAAGGTGGACTCCAGCCAGCCAGCCAGCGTTTATGCCGGTGACTTGGATCGATCTGGAACATGGGACCTGGTGCTAAGCGGCTTCGTAATGGGTTTGGATGTGCCGGTAGCCTCCCGAGACCAGATGATTGCGCAACTTCCGGGGATGGGAGCGATCTTCCCGACGTATGCCTCTTATGCCGCAGCCTCAATGAGGGATTTGACATTTGATCGTGACGGAGCCGTATATCGTCAGGTGACCGTGAGCACATCATCCGTTTTCGAAAAATTGCCCAATGGCACGTTCAGACAGCATCCGCTGCCTACTCTAGCTCAGATTTCACCAGTAAAGGGCCTGCTGGCTGCCGACTATAATGGCGACGGCCATATGGATCTACTGTTGGGGGGCAACAACTATGGTAACCGCGCTGAGGATGGGCGCATGAACGCCGGACGGGGCCTCTTACTCTTGGGCGACGGCCACCTTGGCTTCAGAGTACGCTCCTACAGCGGCTTCCAGGCGCTCGGAGAAGTGCGGCACCTACTGGAGGTCAACCATAGCGATCAGCGGCTTATTCTTGTCGGGCGCAATAACTCTTTCGTGGATGCGTATATGTAGCACAAGGGCCTTTCTGCGGAATGAATGGTAAACAGAAGCAATGGCACATTGCAAAAACCACTGAATTCTATGAAAGTACTGGTAACAGGCGGTGCCGGCTTTATCGGGTCGCATGTGGCGGACACTTTAATCGGGGCAGGCCATACGGTACACCTTCTGGATAATCTTACCAGTGGCAAGCGATCCAATATTCCCAGGACAGCGATACTGCATGAACTGGATGTACGCGCACCGGAAACTGCTGAACTCATGCGCCGCGAGCGCTATGATGCACTGGTGCACCACGCAGCTCAAATGGATGTGCGGCGCTCCGTTGCAGATCCGCTATTCGATGCTAATGTCAATATTCTGGGTCTGATAAATCTGATGGAGGCTGGGCGGCAAAGTGGCTTGGGGAAAGTCGTCTTCGCATCCACGGGTGGCGCCATATATGGGGAGCCTGAAAGCGGTCCGCAACCGGAGAATTATCCTCAACAGCCTGTTTCTCCGTATGGCATAACCAAACTCACCAGCGAGAAGTACTTGGCTTTCTATGAGCACCAGTACGGGATACCGTACATGGCTTTGCGCTATGGAAACGTGTACGGCCCACGCCAGAATCCGCACGGCGAAGCCGGCGTCGTCGCCATATTTGCACAACGAATACTAGATGGCACTTCGGTCACGATTAATGGAGACGGGCGGCAGACCCGCGATTATGTATATGTAAGCGATGTGGCCCGGGCCAACTTGGCCGCGCTTGCATGCGATGCCCCCTCTACAGCCCTCAACATAGGCACCGGCGTTGAGACGGATGTGTTAGCCGTGTATGAAGGCCTGAGCAACGCGTTGGGACTTTCCGTTAGAGTACGTCACGCCCCCGCAAAACCCGGCGAGCAAAAACGCAGTATACTTGATTGCACTGCGGCAAAGCAAGTGTTGAACTGGACGCCAGAAGTGGCTGTCCCACAAGGACTTGCACTTACGGGGCACTGGTTTAGCTCGAACTGGTCTCCATAATGTCATACCACATTCAATTGCAAGACTATGAAGGGCCACTGGATCTCTTGTTGATCCTAATACAACGTTCGGAGATTGACATATTCGATATCCCGATTGCCCAGATCACCGACGAATACCTTGCACACGTTCGTGCCATGGAAGCAGTTGATCTGGATGGTGTTGCCGACTTCATCTATTTCGCCGCGTTACTCATCAGTGTAAAGGCCCGCATGCTGCTTCCGCAACAAAAGCATGATGAAAGCGATGAAGTTCAAGATCCCCGGCAAGAGCTGGTGGAACGCTTGTTGGACTACGTGCGCTACAAGCAGGCAGCGGAGGAATTGGGCGAGCGGCAGGCGCATCGGGAACGTCTGTTTACACGCGGGCAGGCCTCCACTCCGCCGGAAGCGGGTAGACCGCCCGACAATGTCATGATCAACACAAAGCTGTATGATTTGATTGGTGCATTGCGTCATATCCTGGCCGCAGTACCGGAAGAAGAAGACTTGATCCTTCGCATACAGGATTATTCGGTGGAAGATCAGCGCAGTTTTGTGAGTGCGTGGCTCAGCAGGAAGCAGCGGGGCTCATTCCGGGCCATGATCCATGGCTATCCAAGAAATTTTATCATTGCCACGTTTCTTGCCATTCTGGAAATGACACAACAAGGATTGATTAGCCTCGAACCCGCTGCTGGTTCAGAAGATTTTGAGCTCGAACGTACGGTACCGCGGCTTGCAGTATCTGGCTCCACCCCGGTCGGGGCATAATGATGCGTAATCGACACATGAACGGAGAATTGGTCCGCGTTGTGGAAGCAGTTGTATTTGCGGCAGATGAACCCGTTAGTCTGGACAACATTGCGCGTACCTATGCCGAAGTGGCCGGTGGGGAAGTGCCCAACGCGGAGTCCATGCAGGCAGCGGTCAAGAAACTTAATGCCAGTTATGAGGCCGAAGGACACGCCCTGCGCATTCATATGTGGGCTGGCGGATTGCGTATGGCCACCGTTGAGGCCGTTGCCCCATATCTGGAATCCTTTTTTCAGCGTGAACGGCCGTATCGTCTAAGTCGTCCGCTTATGGAGACATTGGCCATACTCAGTTACCGGCAACCGGCAACCAAAGCAGAAGTCGACCATATTCGCGGGGTCAATTCAGATTATGCTTTGCGTAAGCTCTTGGAGTTGGGTTTGATTGCGATCAACGGGCGAGCTGACACGGTGGGGCAGCCCATGCTGTATGGAACCACCCCTCGTTTTTTGGAAACCTTCGGGCTTGGCGACTTGGGCGAGTTGCCGAACTTGAAGGAGGTTGAGGCGTTGTTAAACGATCCTGCCTTTAGTGAAGAACGGGCACGGCTACTCATGTTGAAAGGTTTTGACAAGTAGGGTCTTGGAACGGACACAACTCAGACAAACGAATCGCAGGCATGGCATAAAGCTGTGCCTTTTTTAGTACATGGCGCGGCGCACTGCAGGCCCATCCTCTCGTCAGCAGTTAGACGCAGGACGGCTGAACCGCTATATCGCGCGTGCCGGCGTGTGCTCCAGACGTAAAGCGGATGCGCTCATTGCTTCAGGCCAAGTCAAGGTAAACGGCAACGTCTGTCGTGACTATTGGCTGCAGGTAGACTACGGCGATGAGGTCAAGGTTGGGGGTCGGGTTATCTCTCCGCGACCGTTTGCCTACCTCTTACTCAACAAGCCCAAGGATACGATTACTACAAGTATGGATGAACGTGGGCGCAAGACCGTGCTTGACTTGATCGACAAACCTGAAGAAACCGACGGCGTATTTACAGTTGGGCGTCTGGACCGGGATACAACGGGAGTCCTCATCTTGACATCGGATGGGGAATTGGGGTACCGTCTGATGCATCCGCGCTACCGCGTACCCAAGCGGTACTTTGTTCGTACACAGAATCCGGTGCGACCGCATGAGTTGGAGCACTTGCGTTCGGGTGTCCAGCTTGACGATGGCAGAGCTGCAGCGGATCAGCTGGCATATGCTCATCCCCAGAACCATTGCGTTATCGGTATCGAAATACACGAGGGGCGCAATCGTCAACTGCGTCGCATGTTTGCCGCGTTGAATCACGAAATCGTTGCTTTGGAGCGCGTAGCCTATGCGGGACTTACCGCAAGTGGAGTGCGCCGTGGCAAGTGGCGACGTCTGCGCGAACGTGAAATTGTACAACTTCGGCGCCTCGTACATCTTAAGTGATCCTATCTGCTATGGCACAACGAAGCGACAATCCTGAGTTGAACCGTGTACTCAAGCACAAAGTCAGCCGCGAAGGGCTCACTTATGATGATGTTCTTTTGGTTCCGGGGCGCTCCAGCGTGATGCCGCGCGAGGTCACTATCAAAACTCAGCTGACTCGCCGAATTATACTGAACATTCCGTTGCTTTCAGCGGCTATGGACACTGTAACTGAATCCAGGCTGGCCATTGCCATGGCGAGGGCCGGGGGAGTAGGCGTTTTACATAAGAATATGTCGATAAAAGCCCAAGCGGCCGAAGTGCGGCGAGTAAAGCGTTCTGAAAGTGGCATGATTCTGGATCCCATCACGCTGAGCGTAGACAGTTGTGTCGGAGATGCCCGGGCATTAATGGCCCGGTTTTCGATTGGCGGCATCCCCATTGTGGACGAGACCCAGCGACTTGTAGGTATCATCACCAACCGGGACTTACGTTTTCAAGAGGACAGTTCAACACCCGTACGGGATATTATGACGTCCAAGGACTTGATTACGGCTCCTGTTGGCACAACGCTGGGACAGGCAGAGGCAATATTGCAGGAACACAAAATCGAAAAGTTGCCTGTGGTGGATGACACCGGCCAATTGCGCGGCCTGATCACGTTCAAGGACATTGAAAAGAAGCGTCGCTACCCCAATGCCTGTAAGGATGAACATGGGCGCCTGCGAGTAGGCGCTGCTGTTGGCGTGTCTTCCGATTTGATCGAGCGTTCAGACACGCTGATCGAAGCCGGAGTAGACTTTGTAATCGTGGATACGGCCCATGGGCATTCCGAAGGCGTGTTATATGCCGTGGAGCGGGTGAAATCCCGTCATTCGAATGTCGAGGTAGTCGCAGGCAACGTCGCTACACGTGAAGGCACGGAGGATCTGATCGCTGCCGGGGCGGACGGCGTAAAGACCGGTATTGGTCCTGGCTCGATTTGTACCACTCGTGTCGTGGCTGGTGTGGGTGTGCCACAGTTTTCGGCGGTGCTTGAAACCGCAGAGGCCGCAGGCCGGCATGGGGTGCCGGTCATTGCCGACGGAGGCATCAAGCAGACAGGGGACATTGCAAAGGCGCTGGCGGCTGGAGCGCACAGCGTCATGATCGGCAGCCTTTTCGCGGCGGTAGAAGAAAGCCCTGGAGAAACCATCATCTTTGAGGGTCGCAAATTCAAATCGTATCGCGGCATGGGCTCCATTGGAGCCATGAAGACCGGGAGCAAAGATCGCTACTTTCAGGATGCGGAGGACGACATCGAGAAACTGGTGCCAGAGGGGATTGAAGGACGTGTCCCATACAGTGGTTACCTGCACGAGGTGGTCTTTCAGATGGTGGGTGGCCTGCGTGCAGCAATGGGCTATTGCGGTTGTGCCACACTGGAGGACTTTCGAACGCGGGCACAGTTTGTACGAATCACTGCGAGTGGCCTACGTGAAAGCCACCCGCACAGTGTTCACATCACGAAGGAAGCTCCAAACTACAGCTATCGTCGCTAAGCCTGGACCGTACTCAAAGCCTTACGGTGCGACGCTCGCGTGCGGCAGTATCGGCAGCAAGTACAATTTGCAGGCTGCTTACAGCATCCTGCATGTGGTCGGAAAGATCCAAGTCCTCGCGAATTGCCTTTAACAGGTATTCCTGCTCCAGCCGGCAGAGTTCGTCATGGGAGGGTTCACTCGAGGTATCTATGATGTCGTCTGCACGATCAAAATGTCCATTAGCATCGCGGCTGCTGTGGTGTATGCGCAAGCCGCCAGTCTGCGTATGACCCTCTATATCATCGGTTTTTCCCTTGACATCATCAGCGATACTGACCGAGCCGAGTGGACCACAAACATCCTTAATAAACGTGGCCGTCTCGCTCATCATGGGGCCCCAGCCAGCCTCGTACCAGCCAACGGATCCGTCTTCAAAAGTGACCTGCAACTGCCCGTAGTTGTACATGTCAGGAGCAATCTCGTCAGACAGCCGTGCACCGATCGAGCTGACGGTTACAGGGCGTGAACGTGTCATCTGGCACATGACGTCCACGTAATGCACACCACAGTCCACGATGGGGGACATCGAAGTCATGAGTTGCTTGTGCGTTTCCCACTGCGCCCCGCTGCTTTGCTGATTAAGGTTCATGCGCATGACCAGCGGGGTACCCAGCGTTTGTGCAATGGCAATGAACTGCTTCCAGGCAGGATGCACACGCAAGATGTAGCCAATGACCATTTTGCGCGAATGCTTGTGTGCCAAATCTACCAGCATTTGTGCCTCGCTGACCGTATTGGCTAGCGGCTTTTCGACAAAAACATGGCAGCCTGCTTCAAGACTCTGATGAACGTAGGCTGCATGAGTATCCGGGTATGTGTTGATAGACACAATGTCGGGGCCGGTAGCGGCCAATGCCTCTTCAAACGAAGAAAATGTCGGATAGCCGCCCAGCTCCTTGCTTAGGCGATTGCGTGAGGCAGGAGTACGACTAATTAAGCCGACGATGTCGAACGCCTCCATGGAATGGTAGGCACGTGCGTGTGATGTGCCCATGTGGCCGCAGCCGGCTACGAGCACTTTGAGTTTATTGGTGTGCATTGTTCAGGCTTGGGACAGAGGTTTCATGGTACCGCTTTGGCTGCCTGCAGGTCCAGCTCTATACGTCACGCGCGAAGCAGGTAGTCGAACGTGAAGCCTGTTAGAGACATCGCGACGGGACGCGCAATTTCGACCACGCGACGATCTTGTCCGAAACCGATAATAAGCACAACCAGATTTACGGCGCGCAGCACTAGAGGCCGTTGGTCAACACCTCCGGCTCCCTCGCGTGCCAGGTCGCTTAAGCGTTCCAATGCTGATTCGCAGTTCTCGCCATGAACAGTTCCGCAGCCGCCGGGATGTCCGGTAATCCAGGCATCCAGTAGATCCTTGGCGGCATGATCGCGCACTTCACCAATAATGATCCGGCTGGGCGTCGTGCGAAGGCTGTGTTTGACGAGTTCTCGCAAATTGATAGTGCCGGTTGTCTGCAGTCTGAGGCAGTCCTTTGCACTGATTCTGAGTTCGGGCGTGTCTTCCAGAATGACGAGCCGGTCTCCTGGAAACAGGTCTGTAATTGCGTTTAGGATAGCGTTGCAAAGCGTAGTTTTGCCACTGGCTGTGGGGCCCGCGATAATAATATTCTTGCGCTCCTGAATGGCTGTCAGAAGGATGGCAAGCCCCTGAGCGCTTAGAGAACCTCGCTCCACATATGTTTCGAGATCGGGAGTGCGTAGGCCCGGCTTCCGAATTACAAACGCAGGCCCGGCCGTGATGGGCGGAATAAAGCCTTGAATTCGGCACTTACCAGCGCGTTCGTGCATGAGAGCCGCGGCCAGTGCGGGATGGTGCGAATCAAAGGCTTTGGAGGTTGTAGTAGCCACTGCTCTAAGAAAGGCCTCTATGCCTTGAGCCTCGAGTTTCACGGGCAAGCGCCGCCGACCGTGCGTGTAGCTGATGAGACGCACTTGCAGATCCGGATTCACGTACACTTCCTCTGTATCCGGTGACGCCAACGCATTTTCCATTTGCAACCCCAGATACTGTGTTATCAGGCTGCTGAGCCTGCCGGCGTATGAACTCATTTTTCTTCTATGGGAAGGGCAGCCCGCAGCACGTAATATGGGGGAGTACAGCGTACCGGGCCGAAATAGCGACTGTCATAGCTGTGCACGCTGTGTGTACTTAGCAGGAAACACTCGTTCGGTTGCAGCACATGGCGTCCGAGAGCCATATGCATGCGACGCCCACGTCTGTCTCGAAGTTGTATGGGAGCCATGATTGGTAGCGCCTGGTTTACGGTTACACCACGCGCGTCAACGACCACGGTATCTCCTGCTATCGCGCGGACCGGTTTGCCAATGCGTCCGGTTTTACCTGGGCACGTGCCGCGGCGCACATAGCTGCGGCGCACGGCGAACTCACCAATAGTCCGTGGGAGGCAGACAAGGAGTGTGTCTCCCCGTTGGACGAATGGGCGCTTCTCGATGCGGTACCAGCCCCTGCTCATCGAATTTGACATGTTAAGAAATACTCCCCACGATCTGAATCCAATGGGTGCATGCTTTATACAGACCACGAAGCCAAGCGCACTGGCAATTAGCAGCGTGGCAACAAGCAGGGCTTTAAAGCGCATTGGTAACCGGGTGCCTTGCTGCTGCCGGTGGCCTGATCGCCGGATGTCCAAATTGACTGTCGTTTGCCCAAGATCGAATCGGCAGCTCCGTGGATACAAGGGCCGAGCAGGGGACACCTACGAAAGTGCAGCCCAACGAAGTTGCATGGGATCGCTATTCTTGTCCGAACCGTAGCACAGAGTGTAATAACCATCTTAGTCGGAAAGGCATGTGCGGTCGAATTGCGCAAATCGACACACCAGATGAGCTGGCTGAGTTGATGGGTATTACTGATGGGCTTGAATCGCTGGACCATGTCCAGACTGCTTACAATGTTCCACCTTCCAGTAAGCTGGCGTCGCTTGTGGCCGGGGCAGAACGAGGCATCAAGTGGGTGCCACTGGAATGGGGTATGCGGCCTTCCTGGATGAAAAGCAAGCGGGCGATGATCAATGCACGCTGCGAAACAGTGAATCAGAGGCCAATGTTCAAGCGCTCCTTTGCCTCGCGTCGTTGTGTAATACCGGCTACTGCCTATTATGAGTGGCTTCTAGGCCCTAGGGGAAAGCAGCCTTATTGTATTCGTACATCTTCGCGCGAGCCATTGCTGCTAGCAGGCCTTTATGCTGGAGGCCAATGTGTGATTCTGACGCGGGCTGCCCGCGATGATTTGGCCTTCATTCATGATCGCATGCCAGTAGCTATGCCACGAGAATGGATTTCACCGTACCTGCAAGATTTGACAGCTGCCTTTGCCAGCTTTACAGCGGCTGATGCGCTTGATCTAGTCTATTATCCAGTCACACGCAGGGTCGGCAGTCCACGATTCAACACGCCCGAATGCCTCGAGCCAATTGATGACTGAAGGGAGGCTAAGTGCCGTAAATGTATTGCCAGTGAAGGTTTGCAGGTGACCAGTTGCACATGACTGAAGTGTTGTGCCAACTCTTGGAAACGCACGATGTGCAGGCTGCACTCATTACGCACTTGCCGCACGTGCGTTGGGCATGCGGGTTCACCGGTTCACGTGGGCACCTCTTGGTCAAACTGGGCGGTTTGCACCTGCTGACGGACTCCAGGTATGTGGAGCAGGCCGAGCGGGAAGTTTCGGGCGCGACATTACATGTTCAGTCAGGCACCCTTTTTGAAATTGCCAAACGGCAAGGGCTGCTGGAAGAGGTTGAGCGCGTGGTATTTCAGCCGGAGCATCTGTCTGTACACGCGTTTGGAAAGTGGAGAGACGCTTTTCCTGAATTGGAATGGGTGCCCGTCGAGCGCATGCTCACCAAGGCTGCTGCAGTCAAGTCGAAGGAGGCCAAAGCCATGATGGAGCAGGCACAGGCCATAACAGACCAGGTTTATGAGGAAATAGTGGAATACATCAGGCCAGGTTTATGCGAGCTGGAAGTCGCTGCTGAAGTCAATTACAGGCACCTGAAACATGGAGCAAACGGCATGGCATTCGATACCATTGTTGCTGCAGGCCCGAACAGTGCGCTGCCGCACGCACGGCCTGGATCGAGGATGCTGAGGGAAGGGGATTGCGTGATTTTGGATTTTGGGTGCGTTTATGAGGGCTATGCGTCGGATATGACACGTACGGTGGTTCTCGGCAAGCCTCCCTCTACAATGAAACGCGTTTACGACACCGTTCGTGAAGCGCAACAGGCTGCGGTGGAATGTGCGGCTGCCGGCGTCGAATGTCGAAAGGTGGATTTGGCGGCGCGTACGGTCATTCAAAAGGAGGGTTATGGTGACAATTTTTTGCACAGTACCGGGCACGGCATTGGGTTGGAAGTACATGAATGGCCCCGTATAGCACGTGAGACCCAGGAAAAGCTACCCGAAGGAATCACAATAACGATCGAACCCGGAATCTATGTCGCTGGCCAGTTTGGCGTGCGAATTGAAGATGTTGTGGAAGTGGAAGCGGACGGATGCCGGCGGCTTTCGAAGGTGCCCCGCGAGCTCGTCCAGCTCTAAGAGCAGAAGGGATGATGCCGGCAAAGCAGGTCCTCGTAATCGCATATTACTTTCCGCCAATGGGTCTAAGTGGTGTGCAGCGGGTTGCTGGCTTTGTCCGCCATCTGCCGGCATACGGGTGGCAGCCGGTGGTATTGACGACCATCCCGGCTGGATATTTTGCATATGATGAGTCGCTGCTTTCGCCGCTTGAAGCCGAAGGAATTGAAATTCATCGCACTCGCAGTTTGGATCCAACACGGCTTTTCAGGCGGCGCCAAGTTGTATCGATGCCCGGAGAAGCGACCCGCAGGCGTGCGGCTTCGGTAAGTCAGTGGCTGTTTATTCCGGACAACAAGATTGGCTGGATGCCTTTCGTCCTCGGCAAAGCAAGGCGACTCATACAAAAGGTACCCTTTGATGCCATATTCTCGAGTGCGCCACCATACACCACCCACCTGACAGGTGCAAGATTGTCCAGAAGATTCAGTGTGCCGCTTGTGGTAGATTTTCGGGATGACTGGGTTGGTAATCCGAGGCATACATATCCAACCGGCATACACCTCGGTCTACATCGTAGGATGGAGCAGCAGGTTATGAAGCAGTGTAGTGCAGCCATAACCATTAATTCGCATATTCGAGACGCTTTGCGGGAGCGAAATCCACATGCCAATGCCAGTCTCGGCGTAATTCCGCATGGATACGAACCTGCCCCCAATCAAGAGGATGCCCGCGGCGATGGAAATGGAAAATTACAACTCTTGTATACCGGAGTATTCTACGATGCGCAAACACCGGACTTCTTCTTAAGGGGAGTACACCGGTTTTTGGAGCATAACCGTGAAGCTAAGCTGGACATCGTGTTTGCGGGCCTGTTGCCGGAGCGTTCGATGCGCCTGGTTCGCGAATTAATACTTTCAGACGTTGTTCGCCACTTGGGATATCTTTCGCACGATGAAGTGGTTGTGCTGCAACAGCAAGCAGATGTATTGTGGATGACAATTGGCACGCGTCCAGGATCTTCGGGCATTTCCACCGGAAAAATATTTGAGTACATGGGACGCCAGAAGCCCATACTTGCGCTTGTGCCACGGGGCACGGCCCGGGACGCGCTCCGAAAATACCAGGCGTCCTTCATTGCCGATCCTGAAGATGTGGCGGGTATTGCGCGTACGCTTGAAAGCATTTACCACTGCTGGATGACCAAGGAGTTACCCGTGCCCAACGAGACCTTTGTCCAGAGTTTCAGTCAAAAGCGTTTGACTTCGCGGTTGGCGCAAATCTTGGGATCATGCGTGGGCACCGGGGCGATCAGGACTGCGAAGGCAACGGCATGATTGAGCGAATCGAACAGTCAGACAGAAGGCTTGAGGTCCGGCTTTCGAGTACATTTGCGGAGCTGGAGCGTGGTGTGAATCTGTTGCAGGCGTTTATGGCCGAGATTCAGGCGGACGATGATCTGGCCTACCGTGTTGTATTGTTGGGCAGTGAAGTCCTTACAAATGCGATGAAGCACGGAAACAAGTGGCATGCAAAGAAGGTGGCGACGATGCGACTGGTAGTCAGGAAGCGGACAATGGAGCTCGTTGTAACCGATGAGGGAGGTGGTCTGCACCTATCGGATCGCGATGCACTATCCGAGGAGAACCTGCTTGCTGACCATGGTCGGGGGCTGTTGCTAATGCGCGAATTGGCCGATGAGGTCTATCTTGAAGAGGGTGAAAACACAGTTCGGCTGATTTTCAATTGCAGCGTGTGACCTTTAGCAGCGGGCGCACGGCAGACAAACATGTGGCAGGAGGGACTCTTGGCCAGTTGTGTGCAGCACCAATCTGGCTAGGCCCACGTTGTTTACTGACTGGGTTGCAGTGAGGTTTTTTGCCTCCAAGAAGGTTTGGGCGTCAATCGGTAGGCCCTCCCGCATCAATTCCATGAAGGGTATAGCCATTGGCTTGTTGGCCCTGCTCCAGTCAAGTCTGTGTACACCGCTTAACCATGAACAATGTTGTATTTCTTCCATCAGTCAGCTTCATCTTGGCACATGAAAGACAATTGCGGCCCTGAGCAGGTTGAGAGGGCCAAGTTCCGGCGGGTTTCACCGCCACCATCGCAGGATCGGCGTTCCTCCTCGGTGGATCCCGCCTCGAATATCTTGGCTCCCACTGGCCGGCGGTTCCTCGCCGAACACGGCTTCATGCTCGGTCTGCATTTCGCGCTTGTGACCGATCTACGCCGTCGCGCGCGCAATCGGGCTCATCGACCTCGGCCGACGCGTCGATCTCACCGAACGGTCGGTGCGGTGAAGGTGATTCGGGCCGACGCGCTTCGCAGAGACGCCGAGGGTGACTGGGAGTGAGCTTGAGGGCTTGAACCCGGCACTGGCCCCGAGGGGCATTCACGGTGGCGCTTCTGGTGCTGACCGCCGCGGCTCAGCCACGAAGCGGCCTTGAGCGCCAGCCAGTAGAGCGAGACTCCGGCGGCGTCAGTTCGCATCCACTCTGCGCGCCCACAGCACGACCATCAGCAAGTCGCCCCTGATCGCGAGATTCTTGAGGAAGTCGATCAGGACGCCGAAGTTGCCGGGCGCTGCTAACGGGTTCTCGAACAGCAACGTCACGGACAGCAAGAACAGCAACAGGCCGCTCGCCAGCCCACGGCCAGAGCCCCCCCCCGCACACCAGTTCCACGACTCCGGCCGCAACAGAAAGCAGGAATGGCGCCGGCAGCCCCGCTTCAGCAATATCAGCAACCATGTCCTGCGTGTTCGCAAGCTTGTCCCAGCCCGTGACCACGAAGATCGCGACCAGCATGACCCACGTGACAAGATAGCCGCGTCCGCCCCGTCCGCGTCGCGTGTGGCCATCGTTTCTCCTTCAGTCCTTTGGCTGGGTGTGGTACCGCGTGCGCTGAGGCTGTACGGGCGGGATCGCTCGACCGACGGAATAGGCCAGACGGGTCGGATAGGAGTGGAAGGAACGAGCCTGGTGGTGGGGCTGTCAAGTTCGCGTGTCCCGGCACTGGGCACCGCGCATCAGGGCGCGAACCCGCGCTGCCTTTAAACAATAGGCCTTGACAACCATTAGACGCAGGACCACGAGTCGTCGACTCGTGAGGAAGAGACTAGGAGTCTGCGTCACAGGAACTGAATTACACTATGTCGGGGGATTTTCAGACGAATTATGCCGGTTTAGATGCACTTGGTGGGGATTGCTCCCTGTTTTAGCTTTCAATTGGGCCAATTCTAGGCCTAAAGTGGAGAACAGAAGCTGTCGATATTTTCTGTGCCACAGACTCCTAGGGTAATACGTCAGCCACGGAGGAACCGATGACCAAAGAGAACACGGGCTCCAAGCCTGGTAGTGCCGTGATCGGCGGATCGGAGAAGAACCGTTCCGCTATGGATCGCGGGACATCTGGTCATGTGGCACAGCGCCCTGTTTCCAAGCAGTCCGAGGCAATCATCAAGAAGGCCTCGGTTCGGCGAAGCACGGCGCTGAAGCTCTTGGCCAATCGCTGACGGCCACTACCGAATCACATGGGCCGATGCCATCCGTGCCCATGACGAAGCGCTTCTGTTTGGCGGCTTTCGAGGAATCCTCAACTGTTCGATCATCGAGTCCGCGATCGCACGGCCCTATCACGGCTACCACCCGCGCATACATCAAAAAGTGGCGGCTTTGGTCCACGGCATCGTTTCCAATCACGGCTTCGTGGACGGTAACAAGCGGACGCCGTCTATTTGGCAGTAAATACTGGCGTAAGAAGCGGGTATCGGCTGGCCGTGAAGGATCTGGTCCTAGCAGCCAGCAGTTCTCAGTGATTCTAGTTTCTTCACCCAAATATTGAATCGAGGACACTCCGCGCGGATCACGTCGAGTCCCATCTTTTCAGCTACAACTGACCCGTTAGCGACCTTCCGGTATCTGGGCATCAGTCTAAGGATGCGCCTACTGGGGGCCGTATTCTGGTGGTCGTTGATATCTTCGGGAGTCGGAAACTGGGAACGGATCTCGTGTAATGAAGCCTGCAGGTCCGTCGGCGCATCCGGCAATGTCGAAAAAGCACTCACGTCCGAAAACAGAAGACCCTCGAATTCATGCTGTTGAACATAGGGGAAGATCTTTCGCGAGTCCCATCTACGAGGAATTCGGTGGCGCGTTTTCTCTTTCAGATACTCCTCTAGCTCTTCGACAGTCCTTGTGCCCTTGTCGCGAAAACCGTAGTAATCTACGAGTGACGTTACCATATCGAAATGCCAGTAGAGTCGAGCCATTTCCTGTGCGATACTATCAACGCTAATATTGCCCCCTCGTGCGCCGCGACCGCGTCCTGGCAGAATCGGTGTCGGCTTGATGCCCTTCCCTTTCAAGTGTCTTGAGAGAACTCTCCCTATGAACTCTTTCTCCGTCTTTCCCTCGACCACAATGGCGAGTCGAGTCATGGATGGCCGCCTAGCAGATTCTTCTGCCAAAGCTCACCCACAGTAAACTCGTCCAGCCACTCGCAGTACCTATTTCGATCCAAGATTTGTGGTTCGGTCCGCCCATCCTTTAGGTTCAGCACGATGATCTCATCGATATCGAAGGCATCCACCAACAATGGCGATTGCGTCGCCACGATGACTTGTCGATCCGCAGAAAGCGACTTGATCATGTCGCCGACCAGCGAAACGGCCGCCGGGTGCAGGCCTAACTCCGGTTCGTCGAGTAGTAACACCTGCGGCAGCATCTCAGATGGCAGGTTGAGAAGCGTCGCCAGAGCGAAGAACCGGAGGGAGCCGTCGGATGTGAGATGTGCGCCGAAGGTCTTCTCCTGTCCCCTTGCTTTCCAACTCAAGAATACTTGGCCATAGCGCTTGGAGATGGTGAAACGGTCGAAGGTCGGCAACACTCTGCTGATCTGATGGCAAATCAACTCGTATCGCCGCGGGTCCTCATGCTCCAAACGGTACAAGACAGCGGCTAAATTGCCACCGTGACTGCGGAGTTCGGTGCTATTACTGTCTACGTCCCATCTCTTCTTGAAGGCCGAAGTGTCTGATGTGTCGTGGAACTGATAAACGGCACAACTTCTTAGCAGACTAACGATGACACGGGCCGTGGTGGGATTGACAGAGGGGGAATCAATCTTCACCGTTTCCATGATCTCTGCCTCTCGATGACCACTTCCTAGGTATTGCCACGGTGCCGTCTCCTGACGGCCTTCCCCGCTGAATCGAAATGCTTCCTTAGTGAAGAAGAAACGGTCTGGATGCGCATGCACGAGCGTGAACGAATAGTCATTTAGACCTTGGCTCGTGCGCAGTCGAATCTCAGCCTCGATGACCGTGCTGGATGACCGACCGCCGAAGAGCTGATCGTCAGCACCTCCTTGTCGCTCGACGAACTCGCCGAGCCGCCGTGCGCGGAGCATCCAACTCAGCATCTCGAAGAACCGAATTAGGTTCGATTTCCCTGAACCGTTTGCGCCGATGAGGACAACCGCTTGGCCCAATCCCGCGAGATGTACGTTGGCCAACGAACGAAACCCTCGAATGTGAATCGACTCAATTATCGTGCGGTATGGTTGTGGACTCCTAGTCACGGCGAATTCGTTCCCATCAGATGGGTTTTCAGCTGTCTATAAAACCCATAGAGATAGGAATCGGGTTCCCCATGACCATAGGGAAGCGAGAAGCCTGCACCCACAGGGGCGGAATCCAAGGTGGCCTTGCACCACCCCGGGTGAGCTATCCACGAGAGGAAGCAGACGTGGAACCCGTAGAACGAGGAACATCGGGGAATGACGAATTGGCCAAACTGCGACGAGCTGAACATCGTCGTTGCAACGAGATCTCCGCGCCCTGGTTTTGACCGAAAGGCTTCCGGACGAACCCACTTCTGACAGGTGTGGAAACGTCATTCTGCGGCGTTTGTACGGTATACTCAGGGCTTTTATCAAGCAAGGACGACCCTAGTGTTAGGCAAACGACGCTAGACTCCGCAGCAGTCGCTGTTCGTAGTCACCGATAAGATTCGTGCACTGAGCCACCCGTTTTACTGTGCGCTGAACACGTTGCTGGAGCAGCACGGGTTTGATGATTTTGCGGAAGCGACGTGCCGGGCGTTCTATGCGGAGAAGCGCGGCACGGCCCCGCCTTGCCCTAGGCGTGTACTTCCGAATGCTAATGGTGGGGTAAGGGATCGGCTCGAAGTGGGGCACTGCCTGGCGGTGGACGGACTCGATTTCGCTGCGATCGTTTTGGGCAGCGGATTGGGCAGAGAACCCACCGGAGCATTCCACGTTGTCGAAGACGCGAAAGCGTTTGAGTGTGGAAGCGAACGCGATGTGGCTGTGGCAGCCTCGGGGATTGAGACGTCGACCCGGGAGGATTGGGCGAAGCTGGACCGGAAGCGTCCAAAGAAGGGTTCGAACCAGGAGTGGGGCATCCGCACGACCTGGAGGCATGGATCACGAAGATGAAGGATGGGCGGACTCGTCTGGCACACAAGCGGAGCAGGCGGTTGACCTGCATCCGAGAGCGATTGCAGGGGGGACGATCCAGACGATGGGCGGCGACGATGGGGTGTTGCTGCCGAAGACGCTGGATGAGGCAGAGCAGCAACTGGCGCAGGTGGGGACAGTGCCGAAGGAGAGGGTAGCGGACAAGAGCTATCACTCGAACGAAACGATGACGGGGGGGGCGGGATCGTGGGTTGCGGCTTTATATGAGTGAGCCCAAGTGGGGCCGCCAGAACTGGAAACAGCACCGGGCTGCGCAGCTGCCGACATATGCGAACCTGCGGCGTATCCGGGGCAGCCGGAGAAAGCGACTGTTGCGACAGCGGGGGAGAAGCTGTAGCGGGCGTTAGCCCTCCTTTTGGTAAGTGGCGGATTGCGCCGCGTGCACGTTCGGGGGCAGGAGGAGATTCTAAAACGGCGGTTGATTCAGGCGGCCATCTTCTATCCCGGGCTTCTCATGCGCACGTGTTTCGGCTTGTGCTGCTCTTGCAGGCTAGGTCCACACCACCGCTGACGCATTCTGTGCCCTTTTCTCTGTCATCTTAGCCTTTGAGGCTGGATGGCGCGTCTTCAGCCCATAACGTTGGCCGTGGGCGTAAACTTGCCCCTGCCCGGTGCTGATCTCCTTCGTTTCCCCGGTGCTTGGGAAACCCATTTCTTCCACGGGCTAGTAGGACGAATTGGTTGTGCAGTATTATGTCAGTGAACAGTTCACTTATCCGGCGTCATCATGCAGCACCTGTTCCGGGTTTGGTTGCCTCTGGTCGGTCTGTGCGGTGCGACTCTTGCCCTCGGAGTGGCTGCCCAAGACCGCAGCCTCTTGCCTTTGGTGGTTGGGTTGGTCTTCGCAGCAGGAATGTGCTGTCTGGTGCTTTGGCGTTGGGCCAGCCTCTCCATGCGGACCATACTCTTTTATGCCGTTGTTTTTCGGATTGCGCTGTTTGGACTGCCGCCTTCCCTGTCTGACGATGCGTATCGCTACGTATGGGATGGCTTGGTGCAGCAACAGGGCGTCAATCCCTATCGATACCCACCAAGGGATCCAGCGTTGGCCACCCTGCAAGATCTTCCCATTTATGAAAAGCTCAATTCGCCGGAATTCATCAGCGTATATCCCCCAGTCTCACAACTGCTATTCCGCACGGGTGCTCTGTTCTATGTGCGTGGCTGGTGGCAAAGCCATTATGCCATAAAGGGGTTGCTTGTATTGGCGGAGCTATTGGCCGTTTTCCTGCTTGCTAGAATGGTTTCAGCACGGCTTCTAATACTCTACGCTCTGAACCCGCTCGTACTTCTGGAGACCGCTGGACAGGCACATACAGAATCATTTCTGGTACTTATGCTGGTCCTTGTGGTGTACTTGGTGCGTTACCAGCGAGGGCGATGGGCCTCCGTGTGTCTAGCCGTTGCCGGTTGGGTCAAACTTTTTCCGTTCTTTTTCTTTCCGTTTCTCTGGCGGCGATTTGGGTGGCGTGCCGTGTGGCCGGGCACTGGTGTGGCCGCAGCCTTGGCGTTGCCTTTTGCTGCGCCGTATGTGCTAAGCAACGTCGTCGGATCCCTCGATCTTTATGCCCGCTACTTTGAATTCAATGCGGGACTGTACTACGGCTTAAAGGAAATGCTAAGATGGTACACCGGAGACGATTGGAGCAAGCAACTTGGGCCACTGTTGCGTACGGTATTTCTGGTCGGGTTGCCCCTACTGTATGCGCTCGACTTCCGGTACAACTGGCCGGTGGCCCGTGCGATGCTCTTTACGATTGGGGGATACCTTGTGCTCACCACAACCGTACATCCTTGGTATTTGCTAAGCGTAATTGTACTCTGTGTGCTGCTCGGAGCGACTGGCTGGCACTGGCTGTGGCTCGGACTGTGCAGTGCAGGGACTTATCTGCTGTATTCAGGTGGCCCGTATTGGAGCTTTGTCACAGCAGGGTGGGGGGGATGGACACTGCTCGTTACTTGGCGCTACTGGCCGAGGCTGTTGCAATCGATCATGATGGTACGTGCACGGTCGAAGTACCGCTGGATCCGACCCTATTTGTCTACAGCCCGGCGGCCCTTGCATGTTTTGGATTTGGGATGTGCCGAAGGGTATGTGGGACAGCAGATTCGGGAGTCGCTGGGAGCCAGCGTCGTTTTGGCTGACGTTACAGATATGAATCGTACACAATTGCCCTTCACACGCGTGCCCGAGGATCACCTGCCTTGGGAATCGGGGACATACGATGTAGTCGTGCTTTGCCTTGTATTGCACCACACCAAAGACGCCGAAGCAGTGTTATGTGAGGCGCTGCGTGTCTGTCGCGGACGAGTGATCGTGGTCGAGTCCACTTACAGCAGTCCGTCTCAGTTGCGGCTGCTCACGTTCTTTGACAAACTGGCCAATCGCACGCGGTCATCCGGAAAAATGAAAGCGCAAGAAAGGCAATTGCATTTTCGAACGGTTGCCGGCTGGAGAGCTATCTTTGCTAAGTTTGGAGCTCGAATTCTGGCAGAAGAGAAGCGGGGGGCGAGCTTTGCCACGCAGGCTGTTTTTGTATTACAGCCTCCTGCAGTCAAACCAAAGTTTCCAAAACTCCGATGAACCTTGTCAGTTGCCTACTGCCCGGGTGTGATCCTACTATAAGATCTAATTGATGTTGATCATCCATGGGCACTGCACAAGAAACATGCTTAGTATGTGGGCACCAACAGAACAACTCCTTGCCCCACACCAGCGTTCTGCCACGCAAGTTTTCTGTCGCCGCAATGCCCTGTCACCTGAAGGAATTGAGCTGCACTTGTGGAGCAGTCATCCGAACGCAATGCACAACGATGAGGTCGAAGTTACGCTGTTTGATTTCGTCTATACGGTAACCCTGCAAAATGTGCTCATCGTTTTCGTGATCGAGTGTCACCTCATGGATCCCGCGCTTGAACGGCTTCGCCCCGCTCCAGCCCGGGGTATACAGCCTCCCGGGACCTTAACAAGCTGAGGGCGCGCTTCCAAGGACGCGCCCGGTCTTTGACCCGCGCGGGCTTCTCCCGTATGCGCGGGGATGGATCGTAGGGGAACTGGAGGTACACTGTGCAGAACCCGTACTGACTGCCGTATTGTACCGTCACGCGTAGTAGCAACCGCAGACTGCCGGTGAAGGTGGGTGTACCAGTGAGTCTGGTCACGCAGAAACGATTGTGGCAGCTGGCCGGTGAGCATAACGTCTCGGTGGCCGAACTGTGCAGACTGGCGATTGCGAAGGGGTTGAAGGCAGCCGTGGCGGACCTGCGGCGGCACAACCGCCAGGCGGCACGAGTTGTGCTTTGTAAAAGAGAATTTTATGTTGTATGTTGTCTTGTGTTGTTAACACCCACTCAACCCCGTTTTTATGGATGTTGCACGCAGGGTTACGCAACCTATCGGTCTGGCTGCCCGCTTTCTTGCTCCTGTTCCTGTGGGGCTGCTCGGAAACGCCCGTAATGCAGGAACCGCTGCATGAAGTGCCCGCCGTGGTAGAGCCGTCGCCAGAAAGGGCGGCGGCAATTAAAGCCTCTCCTGCATTTGCAGCTAACGCGAAAATCATTTTGGACATATCCGAGGCGGTCGCAAGTAGCGATTTAACGGCTGGCCAAATAGAGCAATTTCGAGAAGAAAATGATGTGAGGGGCGCGGCCGCTGCCCTAGGGTTTGAAGAGGAAGAATTATTGCAGTTATGGGAGAGATACAGCGAAAATCACGGCTTGCTTACGGCGCATTTCGGGACGGCTTATCACAGCCTTCTTGCCAAAGATTTTGAGCCCGCAAAAACGCTTGACGACCCTCCACAGGACCCCAAGGAAGATGGTGCCGGGATTGCTCGTACAACCCCATGCGAAGAAGCTTGTGACGCTGATTATAAGCGTGATAAGTTGCTTTCCAGACTCAAGAAATCTGCAGACTATCAGCAATGCGTCGACAGCGTAGAAAGCTGGCCGGATCTTATAGCGTTGCCACTTTGTTTCCTAGCTGCCATTGATGCGCATACTCGGCGCATGGCGCTGCATAGGTTAGACCGGGATGAATGCTATGCAGCATGCGCCTCGGAGGAGCGTCCGTGGAGGGAGAATGGTCTCGTTCCACCAAACCCACATTCCCCCTAAGGAGATAAGACCATGAACAAAACAATGTTTTACAGGCGCCATTTGCTAGTCATTTTAGGCCTGTCATGTATAGCTGTTTTTTATGGCGGTTATGCGATGAGCATGTTTATCGAGGCGCCCGCTATGCTACTTGCTGGAGGATTAATAATCTCTACCCTTGCGGGAATTGCCGGAGCAATTTTGCTACTTGGTTACGTGTTACAATTGGGTGCAAGGATCGTAACCGGCGCCGTTACAGCGGCTAAAAAGCCCGCACCCGCCGCGTAGTCACCGACCGGGCCGTAGCCCCCCGTCCGGCGAGTTGACCGCGTGCATAGTGGGCGGGCATGCGTGACGACGTCCAGCGTCCTTCTTGCTGCAATTCAACGAGCGTAGCGCCCAGTCACTCGCCGAACGGGGAGCTACCTGCTCGCAGTGAATGGTTGCTGTACCGGCCCGTGAGCCCCAGTCAAGAAATTTGCTTAGTATGTGGGCACCAACAGAACAATTCCTTGCCCCACACCAGCGTTCTGCCACGCAAGTTTTCTGTCGCCGAAATGCCCTGTCACCTGAAGGAATTGAGCTGCACTTGTGGAGCAGCCATCCGAACGCAATGCACAACGATGAGGTCGAAGTCACGCTGTTTGATTTCGTCTATACGGTCGGTTAAATGATTGAGGGGGGTTAGAACGGAAGTTTATAGTATTTGAGAGTCGGCAAGGGGCGATCAGGGGTAGACTTCACGCGGAAATTCAAGCTGATTCGGGCTACCGGAAGCGGGCCTACCGGTAACGGACGCCGAGCAGTTTGGAGGCCTGCTTTTGCGTCGGGGTCAGGGCGCCGAGCCCGACCTGACGCGTCCGGCCGGAGGGCTCTTCGAGGTGGGCTTTGGTCAGCGTCGACCAGTGTGGCATCAGGGACTGGAAGCTCATCGCCCGCGTCCCATACTGTGTTGTTTTCGTGGCCACTTTTTGGCGTGTGGCTGCGGATCGCTCCGCCGGGACGACGACCGGGTCGCGTGTCACCCCGTCGGGGTTCTCCTCGGCCAACCGCAGCGGGGCCCGTCGGGCTTTCAGGTGCCACAGAACATATTCGGCCAGCATACAGATGAAAAAGTGGGTCTCGATGCGCCGCCGGGTGAAGGGGTGGATCGGGCGCCCCTTCCGGTCGACCGTCTTCAATGGCCGGAAGGCCGGCTCCACTTTGGAGAGTTGCTTGTAACTCCGTACAGCCTCTTCCGCCGTCAGCTCCGATTCGGGCCCATGGGTCCGAATCGCGTAGAGCCCGTCCAGGCGGGCCTGCGCTTGGAGAACCGCTGTCTTGCGCTGGTAGGTAAACGTGGTCTCGGTGATTGTGACGTCGAAGTACTTGGTCATCTGGTGTTTGGCCAGGATGCCCCCGGCCCGCAGCGCAATCCGGTCCGTCCCCCGCAAGGGGCGCCGCGCCCGCTGCGTGGCCGCGACCAGCCGGTCCAGTTTCGGCTCGGTCTTTTGGAGCCACGCCTCCCGCTTGCGGGCCTGCTGGTCGGCCTGGAGGGGATTCCGACACTGAATCAGACGCTCGCCGGGGAAGTCCTCGCTCTCCACTTCGGCCAAGTCCGGCTCGTCAAACAACGACCACGGTACATTCTGCTACTCCAGGACCCGGCGAAGGGTCGCCTTCCGCCGGGCCGTGATCCAAGTATAGCCGGCGGGCTCCACCTCGTCCCGCAGCCGGGCAGGGGTGAGCAGGCCGCGATCGCCCACCAGGGTCACACCCGTACGGCTCGCGCAGCTTCTTCAGCTGCGTTCCCAGCGTGGCCGGATCGGCCGTGTTACCGGGAAACACTTCCAGGCCAACGGGCCGGCCAGCCGGATCCAGGAGCCGGCCGTAGTTGATTGGCTTCTTGTTCTTTTGGCCCTCCCGGCTGTAGCCGAATTCGGCCAACGCCATGTGGTCGCCCTCCACATAGGAGGAGCTGGTGTCACACCGCACGATAGACCCCTCGCGCAGATGACGCTGGGCCAGCCCGGTTTCGATCCGGGCCTGGCGCTGGTACAACCAATCCATCGCTGGGTACACCTCATGGTCGTGCACATTTTCGAGTCCGAGCTCGGCCCCCAGACTGGACGTATGGCGGCCGTCCCGGAGCGCCGTGGCCGT
>JAAXGT010000136.1 GCA_012271205.1 Rhodothermales bacterium | reverse complement strand
CTTGCAGAAAGTCTATCGGGGCCCAAGGGCCTCGCCGCACGGGCTCATCATTGGCCTGCGCCCGCGTTACGCCCTTGACCCGGTCCTGAACCGCTGCGTCCAAGGCGGGCCGTTATGGTCTACAGGCCCCCGAGACCGGAGCCAAGCGAGTGCGCGTACTTGGGGACGAGGCCACGCCTCCACCCGGTCCGCCCGGCGGCGAACCCGATGGCGGGCTGACTCCCAAGAGGAATCCGGCCCCCCACACGGCGTCCGCCGCGGGGCCGCCAACTATTCAGCCCACCGTTTCGCGTCCCGCCGGTCAGTCTGGATCCGGTCTCCGGTGTGCCGTGGCCTCGAGCCCGGGGCCATGACCGGGCACGCTACGCCCCGTTCCGGCAATGACCGGGACCACCCCGAGCCGCACGAAGACGCCTCATAGCCGCAACGGGGCTCGCCAAAGTGCGCCCGCAGATGGGCGATGAATCTGCGCCCCGCTGGGGCCTCATGGGCGGAAAACGCCGCCGGATAACCCGGCCATCGCCGGTGGGCGTGGTAGACGCACGCCACGATGGAGTCCCGATGCCCGTCGAGCCCCACGAAGTAACGAGTAGCAGAATCCGGTGGCATGACAAGTCAGCTTTGGTGAGTGAGTATCCGAGCCAAGGTACGTACCCCTGGCTCCGGACTGCCATGCTATGATAGCTCGTGAATAAGACGCACCACAGCAGGATCCAATTCCTGATACAGCTTGGATACATAGTCATTCGTGCGATCCACAGCGAGCGTATAGGCCGCTAAATCATTGGTCCCCAGCGCGAAGAAGCCTACATGGCGAGTCAAGTGTTCCGCAGCCATGACGGTAGCGGGCACTTCGATCATTATGCCAACCTTGAAATTATCGTCCAAGGCGTGTCCTTCTCGACGCAACGTCTCCTTGACATTCTCCAGCACAGCCTCAAAGCACTCCGGCTCTTCAAGTGTCGTGACCAATTGGAATGAGAAGCCGTGCCTCACTGTAGGCGCTGACCCACAGGATGGCCCTCAACTGGGCACAAGAATGTCCACCCGGCCCAGCAACACGCACACCGCGCCAGCCGAGAAAGGGGTTGTGCTCGCGATGGGGCAATGCCAGCATCTTATCGCCCCCAAGATCAAGCAGCCGGAACGTCGTGGGGGCGGTGAAAGCATTTCAACCACAAAACGATAGCGCTTCATACTGTCGCTCTTCATCCAACTCCGGAATGCCTTCCTCAACCAGAAACATCTCTGTGCGAAGGAGCCCTATCCCCTCCGCTCCGTAATCACGCAATGAATTTATTTCAGCTGCGATATCCACATTCGCCTAGCGTCACCCGGCAACTGTCCAGCGTCTGGGGGGGCAGCCGGGATAGTCTAAGATTTACCCTCACGGATCTGCATATCGACCCTGTACGCGCTTGTAATGATCGAGTGTCTCGCATCGGGATCCACAATTACACGGCCATCCAGCGCATTCACGATTGCCAGATCGCCCGACTTCGTGACATTGGTAGTGCTTCGCGTACTGACGACGGCCGGAATACTGAGCACACGTGCCATGATGGCTACGTGTGAAGTGGTGCCGCCTAATTCGAATGCGCCTCTAAGCACATTGCGGCGGCTAAAGGCAGCAGGTCCGCAGCCACCAATACCTGCGACACTGTAACCGTGTTCGGCGCAACTGATGCAGGACACCGGTCTCGGCGTAAATATGTAAACAGGCGTTCCTGCACGTCCAACAGATTACCGGCTCGCTCACGCAAGTAATCGATACCACTCGCCTGCATTGCTCTTGGTGTTCCGTCATAACCGTATGCAGCGCGTATTCGGCACTGATCCGTTCATGCAGGATATGATAGATGGCCTCCTGATATAGCGCCTCGTCCCGCAGCATGAGCAGCTGCGTATCGAAGAGATCCACGTGGTCATCGCCGAGCTTGTCACGAGCGACGGCTAGTATCTTACTCAAATCACGTTCTGCACGGGTAACCGTCTATTCAAAACACTCCGCTTCAACCTGCGTGTCTTCCGGTGCTAACACTTGGCGCTGTACACAGAATTCCGGGCGCTTATACAAGTACACCGGTCCAATAGCGATACCTGCCGAAACTGCGAGCCCCCGAGCTGTACGGGAGTTCCGGACCCTGCGGACACAACTTTGACTTCGTCAGACATCGCAGAGGGAATGCTGCTTATTCGAGTCCCCCAAAACCGTGCACAAACAGGTTGTCCAAGGCCTGAACTGCGGCTTCCTCGTCGGGGCCGTCAAATACGACGGTTAGCTTTGTGCCGTGCTAAGTAGCCAATGTCATGACGCCGATGACGCTCTTGGCGCTAATTTAAGTGACCATCCTTGTGGAGTCGAATGTCGGCTTTGAACGGCTTGAGTGTGCGGACAAAAATGGATGCCGGACGCGCATGCAGCCCGGTAGGTTGGCCACTGTGACCTGTCGGCGAATGATGAGTGCTTAATGCATCCGAACAGCCATCTGCCGTACCAAAGACTGTAACGCGACGGTGTTTGCAGCCAAGTCCTGCAAATGTTGCATGGCTTGTGCTGTGTAAGAGGCTATGGCCTCACGCGCCGCATCCAGCACGCCCAGTGCCGCCATGTGATCTCGGGCTTCAGCTATCTGGTCCTTGTGCAATCCCGCACCCTGCCGGAGAGACCCGAAGAAGGCCTGTTCCGCCCCCATAGCACGGCTTTGCGCCTCCAGAAGCAAGAAAGTCTTTTTGCCTTCCATCAAATCGCTGCCAATCACCTTGCCCCACCGAGGGTCGTTCGAAGTAAGATCCAAGAGGTCGTCTTGGATCTGGAAGGCACGCCCCATGGCTCGTCCAGCAGCGCTTAGACTGCACTCCGACTCCTGTGTAGCCCCACCCGCAATGCTACCCATGACAAGCGACGCCGTTATCAGGGCACCGGTCTTCAGGTCGATCATGTCCAGATAATCGGCCGTAGTCACACCGCTGGCCTCTTCAAAATGTTTGTCCAGCGTCTGTCCTTCACACAAGGCACCTATCGTACGCGAGAACCAAAGGGTATGCGCACGAAGCTCACCTGCCTCAACCAGCGCAACCTGCTCAGCAGCCATACCCAGTAATACATCTCCGCATAATAGTGCCGTTTCCGGACTCCATGCCGCATGTACCGTTGGCTGACCGCGGCGACTTACCGCATGGTCCATAATGTCATCGTGTACAAGAGAAAAATTGTGCACCAGTTCTACCGCCAGGGCCAGCGGCAGGGCCCGTTCACGCGAACCACCGAACGCTTCCGCCGTCATAAGTAACAGCACGGGTCGAAGGCGCTTGCCGCCACTCTGCAAAACATAGCGCACCGGATCATAGAGTTGCGCGGGCGAGCGCTCGCCCGCCAGCTCTTTCAGGTGTACGGAGACATACGCTGCCAATTCCTTTACGTACAACTGTGTACCAAAGATCATGTGTGTCAATCAATAATCGCCGGAAAGCCGGCAGACACGCCTCTAATTCAGTCTCCCTTTCAAACTCTGCAGTAAGGCGCAGACGCGGGCATGAACTGTTTCAATGGAGCCGAGAGCGTCGACTTCGTGGAGCAAGCCGGCTTTGCTAAAGTACCGCACCAGCGGCTGCGTTTCCGCCTCGTAAACACGCAGCCGGTGACGGATGGCCGCAGGCTGGTCGTCACGTCGCTGCAACATCAAGTGCTGAATCTCGGGGGGCGGTGGTTTGTAATCCAAATGAAAATTTTCTCCAGTTTCCTTGTGAACACGCCGCCTCGAAAGCCGGGTGACCACCTCCTCGTCAGACAGCATTAAGTAGACTATGGCCGAAAGCGGCCGCTCACGCCGATTCAAAAAGCCGGTAAGCCATTCCGCCTGCTGGCACGTCCGGGGATAACCATCAAGTACAAAGTCCTCGAATGCACTCACACGCATCGCTTCTTCAGCCAAGTCTCGAACCAATTCATCTGGCACTAGATTACCTTGGTGGATATAGGCTCGCGCCTCGAGCCCAATGGGGGTCTGCTCTTTGATGGCACGACGCAGAATATTGCCCGTCGATATGTGCAGCATTCCGAAGCGGGTACACAGTAACCGGGCTTGAGTCCCCTTACCTGCACCGGGGGGACCAAAAAGGGCGATGCGCAACCCCAGCTGCGGCTGCATCAATCGTCCTGTTCGGCCGCACGGTCGCCCCGACTGTTGTTCAGTGCATTCAGGCCTATTTCAACAACAGCCGGCATCAAAAGGCGCACCAATTGCACCAGCGCCCCCTCTCGGGGGGGAGACACCTGAGACCGCAACGCACTACGAATTGCGTCTTCCGGCGAATTTCCCTGATCCACGCGTTCACGGACGGCTGCTACGACTGGAGCAAGCGCCGCATCAAGCAATTCGGAATCGTAGCTGTTCGACGAACGCCGCCCACTGGCAAGAATAATCCCGATACCAACACCCGCCCCCAGTGCTGTACAAGCGCTGGTAATTGGACGCTCCGTGATGACACCACGGAGTGTGGGTGCAATTTGGGTCAGCTCTCGCCGCAGCGCGCCAGCATGCCCCTCAATCCGGTTCGCTTTCTCCTTCAGCGCCTGCTGAAGATGCTCGCTCGATAGCTTGTTCTTTTGTTCTGCCATTTTCGTCCAGTGCTTGCTGCGTTACAATACTCTTTTTTTTGCTCCAGTATTTGACACAAGTTCGGTAAAGGAGCCACGTACCTGCTCCAAGACTGCCGCCGACGGCTGTAAATCCCCAGGCATTGTGACCAAGAAGATTACCCAAGCCGAGCGCAACAGCTACAAGCAACAAAGCGATCGTCAGAAAACCCGCCGCCACTGTCAGCGAGCCATACACAATCCCAGATCGACGCTCACGCAGGCGCTCCCAGAATTGTGCCTCAAATAGCGCAAATCTGAGTTCCAGCCACTCCTGTATTTCGCGTACCAAGCTACGGGAGTGCAGCGAAATACGTTCGCCCTTGCCGAGCAAGCTCCGCCGCACACCTTTCTCAGACATATTACGATTACGGCACGCTAACTAAACCAGTATTGAATGCTAAACTCGGCTCCTTGGTTCTTAATAAAGCGAGACCAGAAAATCGATGATGTCGCGTCCATCCGGGCACCAGTCCAATGGCGGACGTTGCGTATCACCCAGACGTACAGTGGGCCAGGCTGCCGGAAGCCTTTCGGCCACTTGGAGCCGCGCTGCGATACACTGGATCTCATTCTGGTGCCCGGTCACAAATTGGACTACTTCGTCCATGCTGTCATACGCAACCCAGCGCACATGTCCAGGCTTTTGGACCAAAGCTTCGCCCTTGCTAATCAAAAACTCAAGCCCGTCTCCATAGGCATGAGGCGCCTCAATCGCCTGCATATATGCACGGGCCACGGCGAGGCTGCCCGGCGTATCCACATGTGCGGGAAAAACACCCCTAAATGCCGCAAAGTGGTCCAGATACCGGTCAGGCGACAAGTTGCGAGGTGCAAAAATCAAAGCTGTATTTCGACATCCTATACCTTCATGCAATAGTGTATCTTCCGCCAGTCCGTCACAGTCATAATCTGCTTCCTTCCCATCCAGGATGGCTATTCCGAACCGATGCCCCCGTAGCAGGCAACGTTTCTGCGGAATCCCGCTTCGATGGGCCTGACCCCGGCACCATGCACGCGTTGCGTCAGAGCCAGTAGCAATGACGGCACTCACGCTAGTCCACATGGCCTCTACACCTGCAAAAGTGCAGTCCAAATCGGGACATTCTGCTTGCAAGGACGACGCAAAAGCAGGCAAGAGAAATGGAGATTTGGACGACACAACGCCTCGATAAACATGGCCCATGATAAGAACTGCCAACAGGTCTTGCAGTCCGGCCAGCGGCACATTGCCGGCATTTAAGACCCCTACAGTCATCGGGCTTGCCGCCCGTCGATTTCCACGCCATTGCAGTAAGGCCTCGCTGGAGAGCAAATGCATCTGCTGGTTAATGGCAAATGCAAGCGCTTCCTGGGTGAAGCGATTAGGGGCCTCCAGCGTAGCCTTGACAGCCGCTTGGCGCGGCGCATAATCAAGCTCGCGCCATGCACGGGCCGCCCCGGCTATAGCCTCTGTGACAGATTTCACTTGGTTTCCAGTAGAAAATTGCACCCGCGAAGTGCGCTTCCAGAGAGCCTCCCCACTACCTCAAACCCCGCCCCGCGCTGCACACCCAAGTCCTCGGTCAAGAGACCCGACACGGTGTACAGATTGGCCAGATCAAAGAACGCGAGTACGCCAAGGGTGCCTTCAGGAACCGGGCGTTCGGGTCGGTCGGGATCCATTACGTGCACACGCATCCAAGGAGGAGGATAAAATTCGAGCCCGCCGCGGGTGTAAGCCTGGGACAGCAATTCGCACATGCCGTATTCACTCAAAACGTTGCGTTCCGGAATTTTGAAACCAGCGGCAAGCTTAGCGTGCAAGTCTCCGCGGCTGATTTCCTGGCGATAGGTTTTCACTCCGCCGGTTTCGATGATTCGGGCCCCGGGCGGAAGTGCCCATATATTTTCTTCCGCCCGGTTCAGGAGGCCAAAGGCGGAGCCAAATAGCAGGATCGGGGCCTTGCTGTGCGTGATAGCGCGTGCAAGCAGGCCGGGATCATTCAGAAAGAAGCCACTTCCGTCAGTTCCATACTTGCGAATGAGTATGTCCAGCATGCAGATAAGCGACGATTGCTCACGATGCTGCATGTAGCCCGGCAAATGGGCCAGAAGCACAAAGGGACCACACCCTATGGCCCTCTCGAAATGTGTGCAAACAGCACGTTCATAAACTTTCAGACAGCGCACATAATGTACGCTCTGTTTAGTCCGACCTGTACCACTGCTCTTGAAAACGCGCTCGGCCTGATCGGGCACAAAGGTCGTTAGGGAAACATGCTTAAAGGCAGCAACCGGCAGGTAGTCCAGCCCAAAACGAGCATAAGCGGGACAGTGCTCCCGCTGGTACGCCTGCACCACGTGGCTCATAGTCTCAAATGCGGAGACATCTTCCGCTCCAAGACTCGTGAACCCAGCTTCAACGTCCTCGATGGACACGCGACTTTAAGGAAGCTTTATTCTGCAACCAAACGCCCTAGTGGACTGGGGCGTAACACTGGCACCGCTGGACAGCTGTGCTACCGTGTCCATAAGCCAAGTCACCTGAACTGCAGCCGGATCAGCAGGCGCATCGTCAATGCCACCCGCGTAAACGAGCTTTCGACCAGCATCAAACGCGAAGACGTGCGGGGTACGTACCGCGCCCAAGGTCCGTGCTACTTGTGCCCCGGCATCCCGCACATAGGGTACGCTGTAACGCTTGCCCGGCCGTGCTTCCTGAGGAAAGGCGACGGTGTCGTTCGCATTGATCAGCACAACATTAACACCCGTTGCGGAATTGGCCGCGTTCATGACTCGTGCTTCATACTGCTCAATCCAGCTGCAGGCATTACTCCAAAAGATCAGCACGGTACCCCGCGTCCCCGCGAGTGCATGCAAAGTGGTGGCCCCTCCCTGCATATACGTAACCGTCAAATCAGGCAGCAAAGTCCCCAAGGGCGCTTCGCCATTCTGTGCCCTGACGGGTAGTGCGAGCAGGGATACCAGAACAAGTGACAAGACTGTGCGGTGCATTACAGGCCGTGGCATTCATTATACAGCCAATGACGGCAATTATCATGCCGTGTGCTGCTGTCACAAAACCATTGACTTGGAGTTGAGTTTTTTCACCATCCAGCGGTTAAGTCCAACGAACACAACCATGACGGCACCCCACTGAACGAGGCAGGTCATGACGCTGAACGGATCGGTAGGATCGTACCACGTGTCCGGGGCATATTCCGTGGCTGAGAGCCAAAGCCACCATACGAGCAGTGCCACGGCCATAACCGGTACGGCTCCTGCTATGATCCAATCCCACACCCGACCTGCGCTCCAGTCGCCCGGGATGCCGTCAATGTTTTCACCTCGGAACGAGCGCACGCCCTGCCTGATTACCACAAGCGCGACAAAGGCACCGGCGAGCATCAACGCTACCCCCCACACAAAATCCTGGTTTTCAAAGAAGCCAAGGTTGCGCGCGGATGGTATTCCAAGCACAAATCCGGCAGTACAAACGCCCAGAATGGCATACCGCCGCTGCACGCCAAAGTCCACCACAACACGCGAGATCATTTCGATCATTGCAATGAGGGAACTGAACGCCGCACACGATAATCCAAGGAAAAAGAGCATGGCAAACAAATTGCCTACGGGCATTTTGGCAAAGAGCTGCGGCATCCAGATAAAGGTGAGCCCCGTGGCCGCGGGTCCACTCGTGCGCATGACCTCCAATACTTCGGTGCGGCTCATCTCTGCTCCCAGGATCGCAAAGGCCGTCCCAAAAATGATGATGGCCGCCAGAATGGACACCGTATTGTTGCCGACACCCGTTATGAGCGAATTCTTGACCACACCGTGCCGGGCCTGCATATAGGCGCCGTAAGTCAGAATCAACCCCCAGCCGGCCCCCGTATCCCAGGCGTTCTGGGTAAGGGCTTCCAGCCAAACGCGCGGTCGAGTTAGTGTGGCCCAGTCCGGGGTAAAAAGAAAGGCAATGCCATCACCGGCACCATCAAGCGTCAAGGTTCGCCCAAGCGCGATGAGTACGATGAGCAACAGAGTCGGAATCAGCACCTTGTTGACCCGCTCGATTGACTTCACCCCCGTCCATACGGCCCAAGCCCCCAAACCCATCGCCAGGGCATGGAAGACTATCGGAAAGCCACTACCCTGAAATCCATCCCATACGCCTTGGGCCGCCTCCACTGTGAGTGGAAGGCCGCCGGATACCATACGCGTGAAATAATAGATGCACCAGCCTGCGACCACCGAGTAATAGAACATGATGGCCGCTGCAACAAAGGAGACAAATGCTCCCATCCATGTGTAGCGAGGACCCGCGAGTTTGGCAAACGTCCCCACGACACCCAGCCTGCCCTTGCGACCGAGCGCATACTCCGCAATTATGAGAGGGACGCTCCAAAGAAGCAAGAAGATGACCCAAGCTACCAGGAACGCACCGGCGCCACCGTCACCACTGTTGGTTGCCGCAATGCGGGGGAAACGCCAAATGTTGCCAGTACCAACCGCTATACCCAATACACTGAGAAGCAGACCCAGACGCGACGAGAATCGCTGTTTCGCATGTGTTGGCATGGCGGCAGTTCCGATGATCGATTAGCAAGGCTGCGAACGACAATAATACAAAATTCAACAGCAGCCCTACGGCGGCAAGAGGTGCAGCCTGGAAGTCACAACCGGCAACATGCCCGCAGTTTCCGGTTTACGTAACTCGTAATACTCGTATGACACATATGCCGGCACGTGTAAATCATAAAACCGGCTGAATGGATTGCCACTCTGCCCACCGGCGTAGATGCCCTGTCCGCGTGGTGGATTGTGTGAGAAGTCCACGACTACGCGCCAACTGGCACTATGCGTTACCGTTAGATTTTCAGCAGGTCCAAGTGTCTCATCGAAGCCTGGATAGGCATACGGACCTCGCCACAGTGCGTCCAGTGCGGGCGTTTGCGTCAAGTGCCGAAACAGAACCTTGTGATGCAATGCCCACCGCCAGCCTTCGGGCTCTGAGCCGTAGGTCTCTTCAAGATGTCGGGCGGCTTCTTCCAGTGTCATTCGGAGCAGTTCAGGTGTGCCTTCCACCTCAGGCGTCGTGGTCACGTCCAGCCAGCGTGCATTGCCTTCAGTAAGCATTTGATACAGAATCATTTCGCTCGGAAGCAGTTGGTCCTCAAAGGCAGGCTCGTCCCAGGCCAGCTGCTTGAGCGCTTGCAAGTAAGCAAATAGCGCCAATGGACCCGGACTGTCCAGCGTAGCCTCCCCTGTCCAGTCGAGCAACACCGTGCGCAGTTGTTCAGCCTTATCCGAAAGACCAGTCAAGTCCCGCAAGAGTGGGACAAACAGACCAAACTGCATCACATGCACATCGCTTTGGTAGGCACGCAGATCTTGCACACTGTGTCGTGATTTGCCACTTAGCAGCGTATCAATACGAAGTGACCGGTATGCAGACGGCCAGTCGTGGCCCACGTAGAATGGATAGTCATGCGTGGTGGGCTGTTGATTGGTGCTGGTCAAATACCCGCGTTCCGGCTGCATGCTGTGAGGCATGTCCGCAAACGGCACGGCACCGGTCCACGCTGTGGTGCTCGTGGTGCCGTCCAATAAGCCCACTCCGTCTCCATACCCTCTTATCGGCATCATGCCCGCAACACGAATGCCAATAGTTCCGTGTGCATCCGCAAACAGCACGTTTTGCGCCGGGGCGTACCAGTCTGCCAGCGCGGAATCCAGGGCGGCGGCACCGTCCGCCTTTTGCATGCGCCACAGTGCACGAAGCGTGTTGTTCTCGTCATGAGCCACCCACCTAAGCGCGATGGCTGCGTCCGAATCCATAACTACCGGTCCCAAATGGGTATACATCAGCGTATCGATAACCGGAGATGCACCTTTTACTCTAATGGTATCCAATACGCGTGTGAGGTCATGCCAAGCTTCGTCATAGTAATATTGCTTCCGGCTCTCATCCAGGCGCAACAGATAGTGATCTATGCCATCCAGCCCCGAGTTCGTAAATGCCCATGCCACATGATCGTTGAAGGCTTCAATCAAGAGCGGCGTCCCCGGAGCGAGTACGCCGTAAATATTCGTCGTTGGAGTAACAAGGTGTGCTTCGTACCAGATGGAGGGCAGCGACAGGCTAAGGTGCATATCCCCCGCCAAGATGGGCTGGCCCGTCAGTGACCGGCTGCCGCTCACAGCCCAGTTGTTTGAACCTTTCGGTGGCCGGAATCCCTCCGCTCCAACCGCCTGTAACGTGTGTTGCATTCTGCCTAGCAGGGCCAACGCGGATGAGTCGTACAAGGCACGAGAATCTCGGGATGCCAGACCAGTTTCCTGGCTATACGGTTCTGGTATAATCGGCTTGTAGCGTGGGGAATGGCGCGGGTACAGGCGCCGGTATTCCTCTTCACCCAGGCGCTGCAACAGTTCACCGTATCCTGCTTCGTCCGTCTCAAACGACAGGTCATAATTGAAATACTGGATCAGCCGCGCCGCATTCAGTGTGGTGTATGGCTCCACCTTGTAATGAAACAGCTTGAATTCCAGTGGAAGACGGGCATACGTGAGATTGTTGATAAATGCATTGGCCCCCGCAGCAAACCAAGAGGTGAGATCCTTTTGAATGCCGTTGTCACGCTCAATTGCAGCCGCAATCTTACGCGCCGCCCAATCCATGCCCGTCGCCCGCAGGTAGCGATCAGCTTCCAGAGAGGCCGGACCAAAGATTTCCGAAAGCCGTCCGGCAGCCAGACGCGCCATGAAGTCCATTTGGAACAGTCGGTCCTGTGCCACAACATATCCCAACGTGATGATGGCATCGCGATCGCTTTGGGCGAAGATGTGCGGCACCCCCCGCTCATCCCGTTCTACCGTAACGGGGGCATGCACTGGCAAGGTATTGAGGTCCACTGATGATGGATGCTCCGCGGTGCGAGCGTTGTGCCATAGTCCGCGTACAGGATCCAGCAGTCCACCAATCGGGGCCAGCCCACCTGGCCGATAATGGAATATCCAAAGAAGCACAACCGCCAGAGCAATGCGCAACAAGAGATGAAGTCCGGGCAATCTCATTCGAAATAGTACACGCTCCCACGCCAGCCGTTCAACGAGCACGTCCAGAGGGGTGTTTGAGATAGACTAAGCATTGCCCTACGCCCGCGTGACTTCTGGCAGCTTCATACCTACACGGCGAATGATCTCATCAGTCACGTTGGCATAATCAATGGAGCCACGGGAATTGACCCTTGTTTCAAGCACGGTCTTGCCTTCCGCACAGGAGGCCGCCAGCAGCGAGCTCGTACGGACTATGGCCTGCATGACCTGCCCACTGTACCGCTGCCGCAAGTACTCCTGATACTTGCGATGCGCTTGCCTGCGTCCATCCACGCGTGTGATCAAAAAGAAAGGCGTCTCCAGATCGGGATTAAGCCGGCCACGCACCTCTCGGGCCGTAAGCCAAGTCTCTTCTGCCCCGACTACTGGCTGATACTCGGGCGTAACCGGAATGAGCAGCGAATTCGCTGCGGCAAGGGCATTCAAGCTGAAGACCGTTAGGGCAGCTGCCGTATCCAAAAGCACTAAATCATAACTCTCTTGGTTTTCCAGCGCCTCTTTTACCCAGAACACGTCGATGGTACGATTCAGATGCCGCATGCGCTTGATCAGTGTCGTGGACGCCGGCAATACGTCGAATAAGCGGCATTTCACAAATGGCAACTGGTCCAACCTGACATCGTGTTCGAAAAGCGCTAAAGACGAAGCTTCCGGCTTGGGCTCGCCAATGCCAACCATGCGCGACAGGAAGCCCTGCGGATCCAGATCGACGATCAGTGTCCGAAAGCCACACAAGCCCAGTGCTGCCCCAATGTGGATTGCTGTAGTAGTCTTGCCAGTCCCTCCTTTGTGATTACAAATTGCCAGAGTGGCCATATGTTAATTCGCACAGAATATGACTCGTACGCAGTGCGGAAAATCGGGTTTACTTTAGCGTAGAAACGGTCTCCCGACCAGTCGTTCTTCATGAAAGGCAGCCCCCCGTTGATTCTCGCCTCGCGCTCGCTCCGCAGGCAAACGCTGCTTCGCCAGATGGGTATCCCCTTCGCTGTTTTGCCCGCTGATATAAATGAACATATTGAAGAAGGGCGTGAGCCAGCCGAAGTAGTTCAGAATCTGGCTGTCCTCAAAGCACAGGAAGTGAGTATTCGGCATCCGAACACCCTTGTGCTGGGGGCAGACACGCTCGTGGTTCACCGTGGCCAGTTGCTCGGTAAACCAGCCAGTGCGGAAGATGCTTTTGACATGCTCAGGCGATTGAGTGGAACGACGCACACAGTCTATACCGGTATCGCACTGGTACATGACGCCTCGGGTCGCAAGATGACGGCTGTGGAAAACACCGACGTGGCTTTTGGCCGGCTGAGCGATAAGGAAATCGCCTCGTACGTCGAATCGGGATCTCCTATGGACAAGGCCGGGGCATACGGAATCCAAGATGACTGGGGCGCCACCTTTATCGAAGGTATCAAGGGCGATTACTATACAGTGGTCGGCCTTCCGCTGCGGCGCCTGTATGTGCTGCTCAAGCTGCATTACCCGGATCTCCTTTCGCTGCGATAGGCAACTTCGGCACAATCGCTGGGTCCACCCACGGGAGGGTTGGTCTTACGCACCGTTACTTCGATCTGCAGGATGATCGGGTAGGCCTGCAATACCCTGTGTGCAATGAGATAAGCCAAGCGCTCTATCAGGCTGAAGCGGTTTTTGAGGACAATATCTTGGACCACCCGGTAGACGTGCTCATAGTCAACGGTCTTAACAAGGTCATCCTCCCGGGCTGCGGCAGTAAAATCCAGATCCATGCATACATCTACTTCATATCGGCCGCCAGTACGTTGTTCTTCCTGCCGTGCACCATGGTGCGCAAAGAAGACTGCATTCTTCAGGCGTAAGGAGTGCATGTTCACAGGCCCAAGTCTGCCAGCAGCCTCGCGTCGGCCTCAGAGATAGTGCCCGTGTCCCGAGCTGCCCGGAGTCCGGATACAAAAATGGAGTTGTAAAGACCAAGCACGGTGTCGCTGCGCCGGAAGTGTTCTTCAAAATAGCGGACAACTACCCCGTCGTGCTCGCTAGTGTACCAAACCCGGAGGCCATCAGGCGCATCCGGTGCATCCTGCGGGAAACTGCGCTCGGGCTCAAATTGCTTGATCCCAAAATGACAGCCCACGCATTGCGTCGGGGTAAGAAGCGCTCTTGGATTCGGCTTGGTGGAGACTGAGAGTACACCAGTACTGTCGTACGTTGCAAAATCCCAATAACCGTCTGCCCGGCGTATCATTGCTGTAGTTTCCATGACGGCATCGGAGTGTACATGCTCTGCCCAAATGGCCGTCCCCGGTGGATAAATGAGGCGTCCTCCATTGGCACTATAGCGCTCCAGGGCTTCACGCAGTGCCGTATTAGGAACATGAATTCGTCGCAGGTAGCGCGTCATTGGGCCATGGACTTCGAAGTGTTCAGCCGATTCCCGAGGCCAGCTGGCTTTAAGGGCGTTCAAAGTCACGGGCAGCTTCCGCGATTCGTAGTACGTGGCCTGAACAAACGCTGCCAGGCTGTCCCACCTCAGCCACCTGCCGTGCAGGAATGGCTTCAGGCGCATTACCATGCCCGGCTGCACATCCTCCAAGCGATTTGGGTCAAGATAATAACGTCCACCGCGCTGCAGGAGCAGTCCCGCGGAATAGGGATCCGTATCGGCATACCCGCCAAAATAGTATGCAAGAATTCGTCTGGAATCCGACTTGTCAAGTTCGATTTCTATGTGTCTGGCCGACTGACATGTGGCCAAAACAAACCCCATCGCAATCAACCAAATCCTGCTCATGTGATTGCTGCACTTTCGAGGGCAGGTATTATGGTCATGCTGCAAAACGCTTCGGCGCGCCGCTGTATATCCGCTGCCGTGATTTGCAGCAGCCGGGCCGGACCTATGACCTCGACACAATAAGACGCCAGACTTGATCCATACACCATGGCACGCTTCAGCGCATCGGCATCAATCGTGCGTTCTCGGGCCAAGCTGCCGGCAAACCCTCCCATGAAGGCATCCCCCGCCCCGGTCGGATCCTGAATGTCTTCAAGCGGATATGCCGGGACGATAAACACGGTATCATCCAAAAAAAGCATGGCCCCATGCTCACCCTTTTTGATTACAAGAGTGGGTGGCCCCATGGCACGCACCTTTCGGGCTGCTAAAAGCAGGTTCGGCTCCCCGGCCAGTTGTCGGGCTTCAGCGTCATTGATTATCAGACAGTCCACATGCTTCAATACGCTCCGCAGTTGTTGAGGCGTGTTGCTGATCCAGTAATTCATAGTATCGCACAGCACCATACGAGGCGAGTTCATCTGGCCAAGAACGCCAAGCTGCGTCTCGGGTGCCAGATTGCCAAGGCAGACAATTTCCGATGAGCTGCAAGCGGCGGGAACCACGGGGTCAAAAGTGGCCAGCGTGTTCAGGTCCGTATAGAGCGTCTCCCGCTGATTGAGATCATGCTGATAACGCCCGCCCCAGGCGAACGTAGTCCCATCCGGATCAACCTGAAGCCCTTCGAGATCAATATCCCGATCTTGCAGGATCGTCCAGTACTCGGGGGGGAAATCACGGCCTACGATCGCTACCACGGCCACTGGATTTACAAAAAAGCGTGCAGCGAGCGCAATGTAGGTGACGCTCCCGCCAAGTACATTTTCACTGCGTGTGAACGGGGTTTCTATGAGATCAAGACCGACAGTTCCGACGGCTAGCAGACTCACGACCTGGTAGTATGGTTAAAGGCCAAAGTTTAAGGTTTTTGCACAACAACAGAATCTTGTTCTGGAGCACCGGCCCCAATGAGCCGGCGCTAAACCCTTCACGCACTCAAGTGCTCCCAAGACACCGAACAGGACCTAACTGTGATCTTTCAGCAGATTTGTTCACTAGCTGTGAAAACTCACCGCGTTGTTCGCAGCTAACGGCATGGACGGGCGGCCTTTTTCCCCTTCGGATAGTGGGGTTCGAGAACCGCGACCATGTCGGCCCATGGAATCACCGGATCCATGGTGGTCAGCAGTCTCTGTTTGCGGACAATTTTTACGGGCAAGGTAGCTGGCGTCTTCCAATGAAACTGGGCACATGGCTTCAGAGGAAAGGAATCAAAGGAGTATGTTGAAGATGCGAAACAGGCCTCATAAATCAGAGTTTCCCTAATTTGCTATTTTGCTTTTGCCGGCTCCTTGCTGAGCTCTTAGCTTCACTGCTTAGCTCTTGCTCTTGTCGGTATTGGCACCCGTTCCATTTGACTGCCCTCAATCATGTTTAGGAAGGAGACCCCGTTCCTCGTGCTGGCCGCCTTGGTCTTGGCGCTTCCCGTGTTGTTTATGGTCCTTTTCGCCCCCCCTGAACCTCCCGGGCCGGAGGCTTTAAGGATTGAAAAGTCGAAGCGGACGGGCAGTCTGCAGGGACACCCGGATGAATTCCGAAAGCACTTTGCCGCCATTGAAGGCCTTCCCGGCGGCTACGATCCTTACCCGCACAACCACAAGATGATGGAGTTTCGGCGAGCCTATGAGAGGGCGGCCAAGCGCTCCCAGGCCCAGCTGGATTGGATCGAACGGGGCCCGGGGACTGTGGGAGGGCGCACGCGGACGGTCATCTTGGATCCGGACGATCCGACACTCAGTACGTGGTATGCCGGGGCGGTCGGGGGCGGAGTGTGGAAGGGCCGGCGATTCGTGGACCAGTACGATCAAGAGCAGATTGAGTGGACCCCGCTGACCGATCACTTGCCGAGCCTGGCGGTTTCGGCGATGGCCCTGTCGGAAAGCAACCCGGACATCCTCTATGTCGGTACCGGAGAGGGCTTCTACAACATCGACGCCGCCAGTGGCGTCGGCATGTTCAAGACCACCGATCGAGGGCGGACCTGGTCGCAACTGGCGGCCACCGCCGTGCCCTCGGATAACGGATGGCGCTTTGTCAATCGCATTACCGTAAGTCCGAACGATCCCGATGTGGTGGTCGTGGCCACCAATGGCGGCATCTACCGCACCACCAATGGGGGCGACTCCTTCACCAAGGTGTACAATGCGGTGGATACGAGAATCCAAGACCTGCGGGCCCGTCCAGACAATTGGAATATCCAGTTCGCCGCGGCCAACGGTCAGACGGTTTTACGGTCCACCGATGGCGGCCTGACCTGGGAGCCGTCGCTGACCCGGTTTCACACCGGTTCGGGTCGAATCGAGCTGGCCATCGCTCCCTCAGATCCCAACGTGGTCTATGCCGCGGTGGATGCGAACTCGGGGGAGCTGTACCGCACAATCGACGGGGGGAACACTTGGCAGTATGTGGCCGAGGTCAACGATCTCAATACTGGCTGGCTGGGGGCTCAGGGCTGGTATGACAACACCATTGCGGTCCATCCGTTTTCGCCGGATACCGTGTACCTGGGCGGAATTTTTTTCTGGAAGGCCTGGGTGACCGGTAACACCACCACGGTTTCTTATCTGGAATTTAACGGAAACAACGTGCCGCCGTTTATGGGATTGGTCAGTTTCACCGGAGCCAATTTCGGCGGTTCGCTGTTTGTCGGACCGTATGCCCTAAACGATCCCAACGCCACCATTACGGACATCACGCTGGAGGATTTGACCTCCGTGGAAGTTCGGTTTGGTCAGGGAACGCAAAAGGCGCACCGGTTCACCGTCGCCCGGGACGGGGGGACGGCCGGCGATGGCGGGGCGGGCATTCCCTACGCCGAGTACCGGTACCAGGGCTACGTGGAGGTGCCCTTTCAGGTATGGGACACGGATCATAACCGCCAGCTGATGCTGTCCTTCCGGGACCAGGCGGACAATGGCGTTTACGACCTGATTGACCTCAATACAGGTGGGGGGGACCGGGATGCGCAGAGTCGCGAGTATGTATTCATTCACCGCTATGACTACAGCGAAAATACACCCAATGCGGCCCTTGCCGCGGATGGCGGGCTGGTTAACGGCCTGCTGTATTTCTATTGGCCGTATCTGGAAGCCGAAAACGAATGGGATCCGGACCATCTGCCCGTGTCCAAAATTGTCATCACCACGGGAATGGAAGAGGCTGAAACACATGAAATAGAGTTTTGGATTGGCGGCAACCAGGTGCACGTAGACCACCACAACATGACGACAGTGCCGATCAATCCGGCGACCAACGACTTTCACATGATGGGGGGCAATGACGGGGGGGTGGCCTATTCGCGCAACAGTGGGGAGACCTGGATTGAAGGGGATGCCGCCAAGGGATACAACACCTCTCAGTTCTATGACGCCACCAAGCGCGAGGGCTTCGAGATTTACCTGGGGGGCACGCAGGATAACGGTACCTGGCGCTCGTACAACGCGGCCAACAGCCGCCGCGGATGGATTGAATCATTCCCCGTACAAGCGGACGGATTCGACGTCTTCTGGCTGGGTCAGGATTCGTTGCTTGGTTCATGGCAAGGCACCAATATTTATCGCTCACTGAATGGAGGTGTAGAATGGATAGCGGCATCGGCAGACATTCCGGACGGGCAGTTCCTCACTGCGCTCGGCACGTCCCAAAAGCGACCGGAGGTCATATTTACCATAACACCAAGTGGCATTTGGCGCTCGCAAAATTTTGCAGACAGCTGGCAACAGATGCCGGTGGAACAAGCGAGCTGGATAAACACTTTGAATTCAGGCAAGGTGCGCGTATCATTGGCCAATCCTGATGTCGTCTGGGCTGGCCATTATCTTCGGCTAGAAAACGCAACGTTGCACCTGTCCAGAGACGGCGGCAACACGTTCAGGCCGGTTAATGCCCCGGACATGGCGCCCATCGCCGTCATTTCCGGACTGGCCACGCATCCATGGCAGGCCCAGACCGCGTACGTTATGTTCTCCGTGTTTGGACAACCCAAAATCTTGCGCACCACCGACTATGGCGAGACTTGGGAGGATCTCTCCGGCTTTGCCCACTCCACGAACGGCCAAAGCACCAACGGATTCCCGGATGCGCGCGTTTACGACCTCGAGGTGTTTCCGGAAAAAAACCACATTATTTGGGCCGGAACCGACATGGGCCTCTTCGAATCACGGGACCATGGGGCAACCTGGCACTACGCCGACAACGGCCTCCCGGCCGTCAGCGTCTGGCGTCTCCGCATCGAGGACGGCGAAGTCGTCGTGGCCACCCATGGCCGCGGCGTCTGGTCCCTCGATGTCACCGAGGTGCAGACCCGCACGGATCCGGTGGCGGCCGTGCCGACCACCTTCACCTTGGAGCCCAACTATCCGAATCCCTTCAACCCGACCACCACGATCGGCTTTCAGGCGCCCCACCAAAGCCATATCCGCTTGACCGTGTTTGACGGGCTGGGCCGGAAAGTGGCCACCCTCACCGACCAGCCTTACCCCGCCGGGGTGCACCAAGTGGACTGGAACGCTTCTCACAGGGCCAGCGGCCAGTACTTCTA
>JAAXGT010000116.1 GCA_012271205.1 Rhodothermales bacterium | reverse complement strand
AGTCCGATTCGGCCCTAGTAGCGAGGAAGCGGGCGAACCAGGGGCCTCGGGCCCGGCGGAGTCCGTGGAGCCAAGGGGAATCCGCGGAACCCAAACCCGCGCCGCGCGCCGAAGCGGGGGAGCGGGTCCCCGGTGGTCGAGCGGATACGGCCGGCGGCGAAGAGCAAACCGAAGAAACGCTTAGTCTCTCGGCTGCCCCCGATCACCGTGGAGGCGCGGCGGGACGCTTTTCGGGGATTAAAGCGGAAGGCGGCCCCGGGCATGGACGGCGTGACGGGGGCAAGTACGCGAACGGGCTGAAGGATCGGTTAGCCGATCGGCTCGACCGGGTACACTCCGGGGCCTATCGGGCGCGCCCAAGTCGCCGGGGATACCTACCCAAGGCCGAAGGGAGTAAGCGACCGCTCGGTATCGCAGCGCGGGAGGACCAGCTCGTTCAGAAGGCGTGGACCGACGTCATTTTGGTCCCGATCTACGAGTCGGAATTGCTCAGGTTCAGCTACGGGTTCCGGCCGCCACGGTCAGCGCCTAACGCGCGGGATGCGTGGTCGGTCGGCCTAACGCGGCGGCGGATCAATGGGATATTAGACGCCGAGATCCGCGGATTCTTTGAGGCAGGGCACCGGGACGGGTTCATCCGGTTTCTGGAGCACCGTATAGGAGATAAGCGGGGGATTCGTCGGATCATCAAAGGGCTCCACGCCGGGGTTAGGGAAGCAGGGCCTTGGTCGGATATCGGGCAGGGAACGCCGCCGAGGGCGATGGGGGCTCCGGTACGGGCGAATATCGATCTCCATTAGGTATTCGACTGGTGGACGAGGGGCGGCCGCCGGCCGGCGGCGAGGTCATAGGGGTCCGTTACGCGGATGATTTTGGGGGGGGGGCTTTCCGCCTCACCGAGAGGCGGAGCCGTACGGGGCGGACCAGACGCGCCGGTGGGCCCGATTGGGGTTGGAACGGCATCCGACCCAGACCCGGCTCATCGAGTGGGGCCACTAGGCGGCGGTCAACCGGAGGAGTCGGGGTTGGGGTAAACCGGAGACGTTGGACTTTCGGGGCCGGACGCATTTTTGCACCGTGACCCGGAGGGGCAGGTTCCGGTTGGGGCGCCAGCCGGCTCGTAAACGGGTCCCCCGCCCCATCCGGCGTATACGGGAGCGGCTTCGCAAGCGGGGGCATGCGGCTCAGCACAAGAACGCCCGATGGCGAGGACGGGTCATCGAAGGCGGGCTCCACTACTATGCGGTGCCGGGGCGTTTCCGATATCTGCGTGCTTTGGTCCACACCGTCCGGCGCCTGTTCTTGCACGCCCTGCGCCGGCGATCCCAAAAGGGCCGTCCCTCTTGGGCGGCGGTCGAACAGCTGACCCAGCGCTATGGGCCGAAAGTCCGCCTACTCCACCCGTGGCCCCACCAACGGCGGGCCGTCTGACCGGAGGCCGGAACCGGATGCCTGAAGGGCCCGTCCGGATCTGTGCGGGGGGGGCAACCCGGGGCCCTACCGCGATGTTATGAAGGCGCGGACGACGCGCCGCGTGGCCTACGAGGAAGCGGGCGGGAGAGATGTCGCGGAGTCGACCCCGATGCAGCAGCCTCCCAACTGCTCGTTTTCCATTCACTGTTGTGATTGGTAAATTACGTAGCCACTGTTAACCTCATCTCGTAAACAAGTAGCTAGGTCTCATGAATTACGCGCAACGCATAGCCGCATTGGCTAGCCTCTTTGTTTTGACCTCCTTACTGTCCGGCAGTTTGGCTTGGGGGCAGGTGGCCTCCATTTCCGGAAGGGTCACTGACGCAGCCGATGATAGTCCATTGCCCGGAGCCAACGTGGCTATTCTGGGTACTGGACTTGGGGCTGCTACTGATGTCGATGGACAGTACGTCGTAGGGAATGTACCTCCGGGTACGTACACCGTTCGGGTCTCTTACACAGGGTACCAGTTTGAGCAGTTTGAAGTCTCGCTTGGCAGCGGAGACGAATACACGCTTGATGTAGCTTTGATTGCGGGAATCAACCTGGATCCAATCCAGGTGACCGCCGGACGTCGGCAAGAGCAAGTGTTGGATGCCCCGGCCTCCATCACCGTGATGGAAGCTCGCGACATTGAGGCTGAAGTGCAGCCCACAACGGTCAAGGCGCTTCGGAATGTGCCGGGTCTGGACATTGTGCAGACGGGCATAGACCGCCACGAAGTCGTGCTACGTGGCTTCAACAACGTGTTTTCGGGAGCAGTCCACGTACTGACCGACTACAGGAATGCCGGTACTGCTACGATCGGCGTCAATTTGCATAGCATCATGCCGGCGCTGCCCATTGACATTGAGCGGGTGGAAGTTGTCCGTGGACCGGGATCGGCCCTGTATGGCGCCGGAGTCAACGATGGTGTGATCCACTATATCTCAAAAGACGCGTTTCAATATCCCGGTGCTACATTTTCCGTGAGCGGCGGAGAGCAGTCACTACTTAATATTCAAGGGCGCGTTGCGGGCACGCTCGGCAGCAAGGTGGGCGTAAAGGTTACCGGATCGTACGGGAGCGCGGATGATTTTGCACTCGAAAACTGCGATCCAGCCCTGATAGCAAAGCAAATGTTTGACGAGTGCCCGGATCCCGAGGATGCGGTTCAGATCTTTGTGGACGGTGTTCGGGAAACCCAACTCAAGAAGTTTACTGCCAATGGCAACCTCGAATGGCGGATTGGATCGAACACGTCGCTGACACTCAGCGGTGGTGTCAGTGGTCTGGATGGAACCGTGCTGAGCGGTATTGGGACTGTTCAAGGTGAGAATTTCCGGTATTCCTTTGGGCAGATTCGTCTGTCCAGCGGCAGATTCTTTGCGCAAGCCTATGTGAACAGCAATAATTCCGGCAATTCGTTTGTGTATGGTGGCGATCCTGTTGTCGAGTATTCCGAGGAGTATACCCTGCAGGCACAGTACGACTTGCATATAGGTTCCCGCCAGGAATTAATACTCGGTGTGGACGTCCAACTGGATCGCCCCGATACACGGGGCACGGTTATGGGCCGTAACGAGGACCACGACAACATCGACGAGTACGGAGCCTACGCGCAATCCTCCACGCAGATCACTGATATACTGGAGCTAACGCTGGCACTGCGCGGAGACTACAACAACGTAGTGGACAAAGTTCAGATGTCACCTCGGCTGGGCCTGGTCGTCAAGCCCGGCCCGAGCAGCAGTTTCAGGGCTACGTACAACCGCAGCTTTTCCTCGCCCAGTGCTACACAGAATTACTTGGATCTCATAGCAGCCACGCTGCCCGGCGGTCTTAAAGTCCGTGGCCGCGGCGCGGCTACAGGTTTCACGTACGAACGCAATCCGGCGTTTTCCGCCTTGGGAGCGCCATCAGACCTCGTTGCGTCGAGTATGCTTCCCGGGGCCGAGGGCGCGCCCACACCAATTGGCATAGACACCGGTACGGCCTATGCTTTGATGTATGGGGGGCTGGCACAGATTCCGGATGAAACGCTGGCAGCTCTGTTGGCACAGGCAGGTTTAAATGTGCCGGTGTCGCTGATAGGAGTGGTTAAGGAGGGGCTCAGCCCTGAAAACACGCTCGTGCAGGGATTCAGTCCCGGTGTATTGGGAGCACTCAACCTTAGTACGTTCGATGTCGTACCAGGTCCGCCGGACCTTATGGATGTGGACCCGATTCAGCCGACCATTTCCCAGACCTTTGAAATAGGATACAAAGGCCTCGTGAGCAACAAGGCACTCGTGGCCATCGATGCATACTATGCCACACGCGAAAACTTTGTCGGCGCACTTCAAACCCGCACACCATTCGTGCTCGTGCCGACGCTACTCCAGGATCTGGCCCGTGACATCGCAACGGGAATCGCAGCCAACCCCACACTCGCAGGTGCACTAAGTCTCTTTGGTGTGACTGCGGAGCAGGCCGCGCAACTGCTTGTGGATCTCGCAGGTAGTGGCTTGCCCGATGACGAGACCCCGATTGCCATTGTGCAGCCGCGCGAGAATAATCCGGGGCTCGGCCATCTGCCCGAGCTCATGCTGAGCTATCCGAACTTCGGGCACATCCAGTATTACGGTGCAGATGTATCGTTGCATGTACTGGCTTCTGACAACCTGACAGTTTTCGGTAATTTTTCCTGGGTTAGCGATGATTTCTTTGACCATACGGAGGTGGGAGAAGAAAGCGAGGAGCTGGCGCTGGCACTCAACGCTCCAAGTTTCAAACTCAAATTGGGTGGCCAGTACCGGTGGCCCGCCGGGATTAGTGTCAATGCATCGGGCCGCTACACCAAGGGTTTTCCGGTGATCTCCGGGCCATATGTTGGCGATGTGCAGAGCTACTTCCTGCTGGATACGAGTGTTGGATATGCCTTCAACACTGGGTTGCGGGCTGATCTGGGGGTAAGCAATTTGCTCAACAGCGATCACCGCGAGTTTGTAGGCGCTCCCAAGCTGGGTCGCGTGGCGACGGCCCGCCTAACCTATTCCATGGACTGGGGTATGTAGGAAGTAACTGGCCTGTGCGTACTGGTCAATCCGGATTTTCTGATGTCTGGCGAATTCATTGCGCTCCTCCTTATGATCGGGTTGGCCGTGGGGCTGGCGCTAACCCTGCTGCTGGCCCAGCGCCTTCTGGGGCCACGTCGCCCCAACCGCATCAAGGAAAGCGCCTATGAAAGCGGAATGGATCCTATGGGTACGGCCCGTCAGCGCTTTTCGGTCAAATTTTATCTGGTGGCGATGATATTCATCATTTTTGATGTTGAAGTCGTGTTCCTTTACCCGTGGGCGGTTACGTTCCAGGAATTCTTGGCTTCGGGTGTTGGTCTCGGGGTATTGGCGGTGGTCACCATCTTCATTGTAGTGTTGGCAGTAGGGCTCTTGTACGACATCAGAAAGGGCGGTCTGGAGTTTGAGTAGGGAAACTGCGTTGGGGATTTCACATTAAAGACACGGCAACTTTAGAGGGGTATGGACGCAAGTAGCGGGTATCTGACCACCACGGTGGATGCAGTAGTCAACTGGGCGCGCTCAAACTCACTTATGCCTATGCCGATGGGGTTGGCCTGCTGCGCCATCGAAATGATGGCCTTTGCCGGGCCCAAGTATGACGTGGCTCGCTTTGGTAGCGAGGCAATGCGATTTTCACCCCGTCAGGCCGACCTCATGATCGTAGCCGGCTGGTGCAGCTACAAGATGGCGCATGCCATTCGTCGCGTGTGGGACCAGATGGCCGATCCCAAGTGGTGTATCGCTATGGGGGCGTGCGCTTCCAGCGGTGGTATGCATCGCTGCTATGGGGTGGTGCAGGGCATTGACAACTTTTTGCCGGTCGATGTCTATATCCCCGGCTGTCCCCCACGCCCGGAGGCCGTTATTCACGCGCTCATGGATGTTCAGGAAAAGATTCGCAACGATTACTCGATCACGCAGGATTACACATACGGCGTCCAACGCAACGCGGCTTCGCCAGTCCAGTCGGGCATGCTAACTGGTGAGGGTCGGGCCATGCCTGACGGCATGCGACCATTAAAGGTGCTTCGCTAAGCGGAATGGCAGAAACACTGAAGTTTCACTTTACGCCTGTAGATGCGCCGCGAGGAGATGAGGCCAATGTGCACGCTCAGCCGTCAACGGAAGTAACGGACACCATTGCGGCACTGCGCCAGCACCTTCCGGAGGCCATTACAGACGTCGTCACGTACGCCGGCGAGCAAACGGTGTTTGTGGCGCGGGCGCAGCTGTTGGAAGTCTGCCGTTTGCTAAAAGACTCGCTCGGCTATACCTATTTGTCGGACCTTGCCGGCGTGGATCGCTTCACAGAGGAGACCTGCCGGTTTGAAATCTTTTACAATCTGGTAAATATCACAGCCGGGAAGCGCATCCGTCTTAAGGTGAGAGTGGGGGAAGACGATGCCGCAGTGCCGTCGATTACCGGCCTGTTCAAAGCGGCGGACTGGAATGAGCGCGAGTGCTTTGACATGCTGGGCATTCGCTTTGAAGACCATCCGGATCTCCGGCGCATGTATATGCCCGAGGATTTCGAATACCACCCACAGCGCAAGGAATTTCCCCTTTTAGGCATTCCGGGATCGTTGCCGCTGCCGCCCCAGACACCGGAAGGCGAGCTTACCATGGATCCGTTTGCCGCTGCGCATGGCCGTCGTCCGGTGGCTTGCACCCAAGAACCCGTCCGCGAGGAGGAGCCGTAGACGCTATGGCTACGCTGGCAGAGTATCAGAAGCAGCAGGATGTATTTTCGTTCTGGCCACGGCACAATGAGGCTGTGCGGGAGCGACTGGAAAGCAAGGACGCCTGGCTGGAAACGGTACGTGGTACGCAGCGCACACGCGATGAGGACGTGCTCGAGCACGAAATGACACTCAATATCGGGCCGCAGCATCCGGCTACACACGGCGTGCTGCGATGTGTGGTAAAGCTCGACGGCGAGCGAATTGAAAAATGCGTGCTCGATATCGGTTACCTGCACCGCGGCATCGAAAAACTCGCCGAGAGCAAGACGTACCAGGAGTTCATGCCATATACGGACCGCATGGACTATCTGGCACCCTATGCGAACAACGTCGCCTGGTGCATGGCCGTTGAGAAGCTGGCCAATATAGAGGTCCCGGAGCGCGCGCAATGGATTCGCATGATCATGTGCGAGTTAGCGCGAATCTCCTCGCACCTGCTCTGGTTGGGTGTGGGCCTGATGGATGCCGGTGCGGTCAGCGTATTCTTATGGACATTCCAGGGGCGGGAGGACCTGTATACCATATTCGATGAGATATCCGGAGCACGCTTCACGGTATCTCACAGCCGTATAGGCGGCTTGGCCACCGACCTGACTCCGCAAGCCGTCGCCATGATTGAGAACTTTGTATCGCGCTACGAAGATATCGTGCAAGGTTGGCGAAAGCTGCTTAACCGCAATCGCATTTGGATCGAGCGCAACCGAAACGTGGGCACGGTCACCGCGGATGAGGCCATAGCACTCGGCTTGACCGGTCCCAACTTGCGTGGCAGCGGAGTACCATATGACGTGCGCCGCTTTGAACCCTACCTCAAGTACAACGATGTGGATTTTGTCATTCCGTTGCGTGACGAAGGAGACTGCCTGGCCCGATACCACGTGCGGATGGAAGAAATGCTTGAAAGCCTGAAGATTATTCGGCAATGTCTGTACCGTTTGCCGGAGGGTCCCATTCGTACGGACGATGCGAAAAAAGCATACCCCTCCAAGGATGAAGTGTATTATTCGATGGAGGGCATGATCCACGACTTCATGTACACGGAAACGGGCGTAACACCGCCACGCGGTGCCAGCGCCTACCACGCGATTGAGTCGCCCAAGGGCGAATTGGGCTTTTATCTCGAAAGTGACGGTACGGGGAATCCGTGGCGCGCGCGCATTAACGCGCCTTCGTTTACCAACCTGCAGGGACTGGAATCCATGATGGAGGGCCATCCTGTGGCGGATATTGTGGTCCTCATAGGCTCGATTGACCCTGTCATGGGGGAGGCCGACAAGTAGAATGGCGGACTTTATCAAGAATCCGGTCGTGGATTTGCCGGATCCGGATCCGGCCCCGCACTTTAGTGAAGAAGAATTGGTCTTTACCGCCAATGAAAAGGCAGAAATCGCTCGCCGTATCGCCCAGTATCCGACTTCAGATGGCGCGGTAATGTGGACGCTCTGGCTGGCGCAGGATAAATTTGGTTTCTTGCCGCCGGAAGTCCTGCGCCTCGTGGCACAGGAACTGGAACGGCCCTACGCGCAAGTGTACGGCGTGGCCACCTTCTACACGCAGTACTACAAGGAAAAGAAAGGCACGCACGTTTTGGACGTGTGCACATGCTTCTCATGCCAATTCTGTGGCGGGTACGATATCTTGGATTATCTCGAAAGAAAGCTCGGCATCAAACGGGGTCAGACGACGCCCTGTGAGCGGTTCACATTGCAGGAAGTCGAATGCTTGGGCGCCTGCGGCTCTGCACCCATGCTGCAGGTATCCAATGGCCCCTACGCCCACAATCTGACGCCGGAAAAGATAGATGTGTTATTGGCAACACTTGAAAATGGCGAGCCGTTGCCCTTCGTATCGCTGACACTTCCACAGGACGAGGACCAAATGCAGGGCAACCGGCGCAGTGACGCAGAGGCCGTTGAGGCTTACCAGGTTCCCCCCGTCGCAAAACTGACCTCTTGATCTTTAGGCCGTGTACGGTACTGGCTACCAATATCCCGTTAAACTGAACCACGGACTGCAGAGCTCCATGGAAGGTAGTGGTATCACGCTGATTCAAGCTTTCAGCTTTGGCCCAGCCGCGATAATTGCGAGGTTGCACAACTGTAGTGGATCCGCCGGATGACAAAAGCAGGAGACTGGCAGTCCTATCAGCGGGTGCTACTGCCACCCGTAAGAAATCTGCATCATCTGGATGCCTATCGGGCACAGGGCGGGTACGATATCCTGCGTACGATATTCAACGATTGGAAGCCGGAAGATGTAACGCAGTGCGTTAAGAAGAGTGGGTTGCGTGGACGCGGAGGTGCCGGTTTTCCTACAGGACTCAAGTGGAGCTTCATGCCGCCGGCCAATCCGGCCGTGCCCCGCTTTTTGTGCTGCAATGCGGATGAGAGCGAGCCCGGGACCTTCAAGGACCGGCAGCTTATGGAATTCAATCCGCACCTGATATTTGAGGGCATTTTGATTGCCTGCTTCGCCATGTCGATGAAGGCGTGCTATCTGTACGTCCGTGGCGAGTTTTCGAGCTGGATCACACTCTTGGAGCGTGAGCTTGCCTGTGCCTACGATGCGAACCTGGTGGGCACAGGCATGCTGGGCACCAACGTCAATATGGATATTATATTGCACAAAGGGGCCGGTGCCTACATCTGCGGTGAAGAGACGAGTCTGATGGAGTCCCTTGAAGGTAAGCGGGCGTATCCCCGCATTAAGCCTCCGTTCCCGGCGCAGCAGGGCATCTGGGGGTATCCGACCACCATTAACAATGTCGAAACGCTGGCGTGTGTCCCGCTCATTTTGGATCGGGGTGCGGACTGGTTTGCCGGTGTTGGAGCGCAAACGCATCCCGGGCCGATACTGTACGGCATATCCGGGCACGTTAATCGCCCCGGTGTCTATGAGTATCCCACCGGTATGCTCATTACCGATTTGTTGGAAATTGCCGGAAGCATGCGTGGAGGCAAGAAGCTTAAGGCACTTGTGCCCGGTGGAGCCTCCGTGCCCGTACTTCGAGCCGACATGATTGAGGGCGTTACCATGGACGTGGAAAGCCTGCGTGCAGCGGGCTCAATGATGGGAACGGCTGGCATGCTGTTCTTGGACGAGGACACGGATATGGTGGCATTCTTGCGGCGTGTGGCCCGGTTCTACCACCACGAGAGCTGCGGTCAGTGCACGCCGTGCCGTGAGGGTACCGGCTGGATGGAAAATCTGATTACGCGCATAGATGACGGCGAGGGCAATCTGCGCGATCTGGACCTGCTGTTGGATTTGTGTGATCAGATGGAAGGGCGTACGGTCTGTGCACTGGCCGATGCGGCCGCATGGCCGGTGCGCAACACCATCAAGCGCTTTCGCAATGACTTTGAAAAACGCTGTCGTCCGGCCGTCTGGGCCGGCGTGGCCTGAAATCATGAAACACACTGCTACAAATCAATCAATACGTTTAGCGAGCCTCGTGCTCCTTTTGATGTTCACGGCATGCGCCCGGCTGGACGCGCCGGAGTATGATATGTACGGCGCATCGGATATGCCGCAGGAGGCTTTGCCGGTAGAGGCGGTCCTGGCTGAGCCTGAAGGGCATTTGAACCAGCCGGTGACGGTTACTGGAACCGTACATGAGGTGTGCCAGATGGCCGGCTGCTGGCTCATGCTGCGCGCTCTTGATACCGAAGCGGGTTTACGTGTGCACGTGGCACGCAGTGAGGACGGAAGCTATGCCTTTACCGTGCCGACAGACATAAGCGGACGCCTGGCCACAGCGTACGGCGTGTTGCAGGTAGCCGATCCGGATGCGGAGGAGCACTACCAAGCGGATGCCTACGGTCAGCGATCCGGCTTTCAGGTCGCTCCAAGTTTCTCAATGGTGGCCACCAGCATTCGGATTGCTCCAGACGCCTCACTCTAAGAGCCGTAATGCCGCACGTTATCATAGATGGCCATATCTACGAGTTCGAGGGGAAGCCCGGCCTGCTTCAGTTCTGCCTGGACCACGGCATTGAATTGCCGCACTTTTGCTACCATCCGTCCATGTCCGTGCCGGCCAACTGCCGGCAATGCCTGGTGGATGTAGGGGCACCGGTACGGGATCGAGCCAGCGGAGAGATTCAGACTCATGAGGACGGCAACCCCGTGATCCGGTACTTCCCGAAGCTGCAAACCAGTTGTAGCCATGTAATTGCAGACGGGCAGGTTGTGCATACAGCGCGCACAAGCAAGAAAGTGGCGCGTGCGCAGCAGGACACGCTTGAGTTCTTGCTTATCAATCACCCGCTGGACTGTCCGATTTGCGACCAGGCTGGTCATTGCCCGCTCCAGATCCAAGCGTACAAGTACGGTCCGGAGGGATCCCGCTTCGAGTTCCAGAAAGTGCACAAGCCCAAGAAAGTGAAGCTGGGGCCACGCGTGGTGCTGGATGCGGAGCGATGCATCAACTGCACGCGCTGCACGCGCTTTACCGATGAGATTTCAAAGAGTCACCAACTCACCATTATCGAGCGCAGCGTCAAGAATTACCCCATAACGCCACCGGGTGTGACATTCGATGAACCGTACTCCATGAATGTCATTGATTTGTGTCCGGTGGGTGCATTGACATCGGCGGATTTCCGGTTCCAAGCCCGCATCTGGGAATTGGCCAGTGCTCCGTCAATCGCCCCTGCGAACGCAAAGGGTTCAAACTGCTACCTGTGGACGCGGGACAATCTGGTGCTGCGCATTACGCCGCGTCACAATCCCAACGTGAACGAGTACTGGCTGCCGGACGAAGATCGGCTGGTTTATCACCGATTCAATGCCAATCGCCCCTTGGGCCCCCAGGTGCGCGGTGCGGGCGGAACGCTTTGTGAGGCCACATGGGACGATGCCTTTCGAGCGGCTGCCGACGTGCTAGCGAAAGCCGGTGAGCGCACCGTGTTTATAGCGTCTGCTTTTGCCACTGTGGAAGACAACTGGCTGCTCCTGCAGTTGGCGCAATCATTGGGTGCGGAGATCGCCGGCTACATCGAGCATATCGAACCGGGTCATGGTGACGGTTGGCTCCGCACCGATGATCGCACGCCCAACAGCGAGGGTTGCCGCCGGCTGGGGCTTATGCCTGTGGATGCGGTGGTGCTCCGGGCCCGGCTTGCAGCGGGTGCCATTGGGGCGCTCTATGTGCTGGAAGATGATCCAATAGCCGCAGGGCTTTGCAGCGTGGAAGATCTGGGAGATGTCCCCGTGGTGCTTCACTATTACAACACGACGAATGAGACGCTGCATGCTGCCCAAGTGGTGCTTCCGGCAGCCATGGTGGCGGAAACGATCGGCACGTTTGTCAACGAGGACGGCCACGCCCAGCGGGTTGTGCCGGCCAAGGCCATTCGCGACACGAACCGCACTCTGATGATGCAAATGGGGCTCAGCCGTGCCGATCGGCATGGCACGCCCTTTGACCGCTGGCACAACGAAGCGCATTACGTAAACTGCAAGCCAAGCTGGGAGCTGCTTCCGGAGGTGGCTCGCAGGTTGGGGGTGGATCTGCAGCATGGCGGTCCAAGAAGGATCATGCGCAAAATCAGCGAAAAACTACCGGCTTTTGAGGGGGCAACGTACGAAGTCATGGGCTTGCAGGGCGTGCTTCTGCCGGAGAGGGTAGCCGAAGAAGCCCCTGAGAACGCATGAATCTTCCGCTTTGGCTTTTGGCCCTGGTGGCCTTTGGCATAATCAACTTTATGCTCATATCAGCTTCCGTGCTTGTGTATGCGGAGCGCAAGGTGTCGGGCTATATGCAAAACCGCCCCGGCCCTAATCGTGTGGGCCCGGCAGGCTTCTTTCAGCCGTTTGCAGATGTATTCAAGCTTGTTTTCAAGGAAGATATAGTGCCGGCCGGGGCCAGCCGATTCATTCATGCGCTGGCGCCCGTAATCATGGTTGTTATTGCGATGACGGTGCCGGCACTGATTCCGTTTGCCAGAGGCGTTGTAATTGTTGACAGCAGTGTCGGCGTGCTCATAATTCTGGCCCTGACGAGCATAGCCGTGTACGGTGTGACGCTGGCTGGCTGGAGCAGCAACAGCAAATTCTCGCTGTTGGGGGGGCTGCGGTCCAGCGCTCAGATGATTTCGTATGAGCTTTCCATGGGGCTGGCCGTAGCGTCGGTGGTGCTGATCGCAGGATCGCTCAGCGTTGTAGACATAGTCGAGCACCAGTCGGCGGGCGGTGCCGTGCTCGGATGGAATGTATTTCGAAATCCTATTGGCGCGCTCATCTTCATAATCACGGCGTTCGCAGAGACCAACCGTGCGCCGTTCGACTTGCCGGAGGCGGAACAGGAGCTTGTAGGCGGTTACCACACCGAATACAGCGGCATGAAATTCGGCATGTTCTTCCTGGCCGAATACGTGAACTGGTTTGTGGCCTCTTTTGTGATCGTGACGCTGTTTTTCGGTGGCTACCTGATTCCTTTCGAGCCGCAACTATTGAGCGTGGTTCCGGCACTGGACGGTTCAGTAGGGCTGGGCCTTTTGCAGGCCGGCAGCCTCATGCTGAAAGTGTCCTTTTTTGTGTTCCTGTTTTTGTGGGTACGCTGGACCCTGCCGCGATTCAAGTACACCCAACTTATGGAGATCGGGTGGAAGGTGCTGCTTCCGGTTGCGCTGGCAAACGTGCTCGTTATTGCGCTGTTCGTTGCAGCCTTTACGGCGGCGTAAGATGTTGATTGCCGCTTCCATCCTTTCGGCTGATTTTGCCCGGCTGGAAGCGCATGCCGCCGAGGCTGTGGAGGCCGGTGCGGACTGGTTGCACATCGATGTAATGGATGGCCACTTTGTGCCCAACATTACGTTTGGACCACTCGCTGTACGGGCCTTGCAGCCGTTGCGCAAGCGCACGGGAGTGACGCTCGATGTGCATTTGATGATCACAAGCCCTGAGCGCTACGTTGAAGCGTTCGCCGAAGCAGGTGCCGATATCATCACCGTCCATGTCGAAGCTTGCAAGGATCCAGGCGCGATGCTGCAGACGATCCACAGCTTGGGCTGCCGGCCAGGTCTCACACTCAATCCGGACACGCCCGTAGAGTCCCTCACCCCTTGGCTAAACATGGTGGACGTAGCCATGATCATGTCCGTTTTTCCTGGTTTTGCCGGGCAATCATACTTGCCCGAGTCGGATGAACGCATCCACACCCTGCGCCAAATGCTGGATGAAGCGGGCAGCAGGGCACAGTTGGAGGTGGATGGTGGTATCAAACCTCACAACGTGCACCGTGCCATGCAAAGTGGTGCCAGTGTGGTAGTGGCGGGCAGTGCAGTGTTTGATGGTCCGGTCCCAGAACGTATTCTGCTGTTGCAGAACGGTGCACGCCCCCGTAGCTCAACGGGATAGAGCGACGGCCTCCTAAGCCGTAAGTCCGGGTTCGAGTCCTGGCGGGGGTACAGCAGATGGCCTTGCAGACGGTCTACATAGCGTTAGGCTCCAATATGGGAAACCGCAGGGGGTGGCTGCAGCAGGCCGTGGAGGGGCTGCAGATGGTCGCGAAAACGCTCCGCGCATCTCCAGTGTACGAATGCCCGGCCCACACGCTGCGGTCGGATGAAGTGCAGCCGGATTATCTCAATGCGGTGCTGGAGCTCGAAACGGTACTGTCCGGCGAAGAGCTTCTCGAAGTATGTTTGCGCCTCGAACGTTCAGCCGGCCGCATAAAGCGTCGGCGCTACGCGCCTCGAACACTCGATGTGGATATCTTGGCCATGGACGCGACAACCTGTCGAAATGAGCGCTTGGAGCTGCCACATCCGCGGCTACATCTGCGCCGATTCGTATTGCAACCCTGGGTTGATCTGGCGCCGGAATGGTATATTCCAAGCCCGTTGCGGGCCACGGTGGCGGCCCTGCTGGCAGATTGTCCGGACATGAACGAACCGGTGAAAACGGCTTGGTCCCTTTTATCTGATCCGATAGTAAATGTCTGACTTAGCCTCCGGAAACCTGACCCTGCCGGATTCCTTACGTTACTTGGTTGTAGAGGGTGTTATTGGCGCGGGCAAGTCCGTGCTGGCATGCCTGTTGGCCGAGCGTTTGAACTTGCGCTTAGTATTGGAGAACAACGAAGAGAATCTGTTTCTGAAGCGGTTTTACCGGAATCCGGTCCGATGGGCCTTTCAGACGCAGGTGGCCTTTCTGACCAGCCGCTACCGCCAGCTCTCGGCCTTGCGATCATTGGATCTATTTCACCGGGGCGTGATAACAGATTTTTCATTCGACAAAGACCGCATTTTTGCGCACATGAACCTCAGTGGCGCCGACCTGCATTTGTATGAAATGCTGTATGCTCAGATGGAGCCCAGCACACCCAGACCCGATCTGGTGGTGTATTTGCAGTCAAGTGTAGAGCGTTCGCTAACGCGCATTCACGAACGCGGACGCCAATATGAATCGGACATTAGCCGAGACTATATCGCGCGGCTGCATGAAGCGTATACGCATTACTTCTTCCGGTATACGAAGAGCCCGCTACTAATCATAAACGTGGAGAATCTGGATTTTGAGAATTGTTCCACAGCTCTCGATGAACTGTTGTACCAGATAGTCCGAGTGCGCCACCATGGTCTAACCTATTTCAGGTCGGGCGAACCTGTCGCTTTTGCATGATCTGGCGTTTTCTGCTTACGGTCATCATTGCCTACTTCGTATTCCGGGCTGCCCGGAGTTTGTGGCGTGCGGTGCAGTCAGACAGACGACCGCGCACCCGCCCGGATCAAACCAGGTCTGTAGAGCGGCCCAAGCAACCGGCGCCGGAGGAGCGCGATATTGAAGATGCCGTCTGGATCGACCTGAACTGATTGATTGGTCTGGAGCAGGCGCGCTCCACGGCATCGATGCGTTCAGACGCCGAATTTGATGGAAAGCTGGTGATTGCTGCGCACTGCAACACCGGCTTGGCGTGCGGGCCGAAAGAGCGACCGCTCGGCAGCACTAAGCGCAGCTTCCTCCAAGCCGTAGCCCAGGGTGTCTACGCGTGTGCGTGTTCCGTCTTTGCTGTTAAGAAGATAGAGATCAACAATGCGAGCTGACTGTACGCGGCCCTGTTGGTTAACCACGACGGCAATTATCACTTCGGCCTTGATATTGCGGCGCCTGGCCGCTCGCGGATACTCGGGAGTCACAACCAGGATCAGCTTGGGTGACTCCGCCGCCGCAATGCCCGAAGACTCCAGGTCATCGGACATGGGAAGTGAGTGGTCGATCTCGGGACCAATGGTGGAGAGCGGATTCACCTCCAGATCCAGTTCTTCATCAATGATCACATCGTCCGGGACTACGACTGGAGGTAGGGGGGCCGGTGGAGGCGGTGTCCGCCGCTGCTGGGTGGTGGGGACGATATCATCAATCTGGATTGATATTTGACGGTCATAGACAATGTCTAGGGGCTGGGGCACGCCAGGGGGAGGCCAGAACCGTACGCATACCACCAAAACCAGCAAGGCGACGGCCATGCAGCTCATCACACGCAAGAGGTAATAGTCGTTTTGAGTGCGGCGTTGCATAGGGGGCAAGAGGGCGACGGATCGCTGGGAGCTGCCCAGTCAAACCCCCGGATTGACTTGTGGTTTTGAATCGCCCGTTAAGGTCAGCCAGTTACTTGTGAATGCGTCCTGTTCCACGTAGATTTACGGCCCTGAAAGGCTTTATACGCAGATTGTTCAGCCTTCTCGTCAAGCGGGAAGGTTTTTTTGTGCCATGACTGCCATGATCGTACCCCAGACGGCTCCCTGCAAGCTCGCACTGGCCGACGGAACGGTGGTGACCGGTGCCGCCATCGGGATACAAGGGGAAAGCGGGGGGGAGCTCTGTTTTAACACGAGTATGACGGGGTATCAGGAGATTCTCACGGATCCGTCCTACCACGGGCAAATTATGATGATGACCTACCCCCACATTGGGAACTACGGGGCGCACGATGAGGATACGGAAGCTCCCCAACCCATGGTGGCGGGCCTGGTCGTACGCTCCTTTTCCCATGCGTATTCGAACAGTCTCGCGCAGGAATCTCTCCAGGCTTATATGGAGCGGCACAAACTCGTGGGCATTACGGGTGTGGATACGCGTCGTCTGGTTCTTCATTTGCGCAAGAGCGGCGTAATGAACGCCGTGATTTCATCCGAGGACTTGGAGGACGAAAGCCTGGTTGCCAAGGCCCGGGCCTGGCCCAGCATGGAGGGGCTGGAGCTCGCCTCCCGCGTGACGTGTGCGGCTCCCTTTGACTATGCAGACCACGGCACCACCCGTGTGGCCGTGTATGATTTTGGGTGCAAGATCAACATTTTGCGTTCGTTCGCTGCACGTGACTGTGCCGTGCGCGTATTCCCAGGGCACACGCCACTGAGGGAAGCTTTAGCTTGGCAGCCCCATGGCCTTTTCTTTTCCAATGGTCCCGGTGATCCGCGTGTAATGCCGGATGCGATTGAATGTGTACGTGCGGCCATGCAACAGGGATTGCCTCTATTCGGGATCTGTCTCGGCCATCAGCTAATGGCTCTTGCGGATGGATTCGACGTATTCAAGATGTACGTCGGACACCGGGGTGCGAATCAGCCCGTAAAGAATCTGGACACCGGACACGTCGAGGTTACTACCCAGAACCACGGGTTTGCAGTAGATCCGGATTCCTTTGTCAAGGCTCGTGCCACAATCACACACCTGAACTTAAATGATGAAACAGTGGAGGGCATGCGATTCAACGGGTTTGACGGACTAAGTGTGCAATACCACCCGGAAGCTTCTCCGGGGCCCCACGACAGCCGCTACTTGTTTGACGAATTTGTGGGTCTTTGCGGGGGCAGAAAATAATGCCACGGCGCGACGACATTCACAAGATTTTGCTTATCGGCTCCGGTCCGATCATCATCGGGCAGGCTTGCGAATTCGACTATTCAGGTACGCAGGCCTGCCGGAGTTTGCGCGCTGAGGGCTATGAGGTGATACTGGTGAATTCGAATCCGGCCACCATCATGACTGATCCCATGACGGCCGATCGGGTGTATCTGGAGGAGCTTACCGCATCCTCGATCAAACGCATCGTCGAAAGGGAGCGACCTGATGCAGTATTGCCAACGATGGGCGGACAGACCGGACTCAATCTGGCGGATGAACTGCAGCGGCAGGGGTACTGGGATGCGCAAGGAGTAGAAGTTATCGGCGTGGACATTGAGGCTATTCACATCACTGAGGATCGCCAGCAGTTCCGTGATCTCATGGAGCGGATTGGCGTAGATCAGGCCCGTAGTCGCGTGGCGCGAAGTCTATTGGAAGCCAAGGAATGGATCCAGGATCTCGGGGGTCTCCCGGTGGTCATTCGCCCGTCCTTCACGCTGGGTGGGGCCGGCGGCGGCATCATCTGGAGTCCCCAGGAAGTCGAACGCAAGGTGGTGCGAGGCCTTGAGCTTTCTCCCGTGCACGAAGTACTGGTGGAGGAGTGCGTCTATGGTTGGAAGGAATTTGAACTCGAGCTTCTGCGAGACGCCAACGATAATGTGATCATCATTTGTACGATCGAGAATGTGGATCCGATGGGTGTACACACGGGAGACTCCATAACGGTGGCTCCGGCGCAAACGCTGACGGACAAGCAGTATCAGCACATGCGCGACACGGCCATAAAAATGATGCGCTCGATTGGCACATTCGCCGGGGGCTGCAATGTGCAGTTCGGCATCAATCCAGCCACCGGTCGCATGATTGCCATTGAGATTAATCCGCGCGTATCACGCTCATCCGCTTTGGCTTCCAAAGCGACCGGATACCCGATTGCAAAGGTGGCTGCGCGCTTGGCAGTGGGCTATACACTGGACGAATTGCCCAATGATGTGACAGGCACGACCAGTGCCTGCTTCGAACCCGCGATTGATTACGTGGTGACGAAGATTCCGCGCTGGAATTTTGAAAAATTCGAAGCTGTGGACGAGGAACTCACGACCCAGATGAAGGCCGTGGGGGAAGTCATGTCTATCGGGCGCACATTCACTGAAAGTCTTCAGAAAGCCTGGCAAAGCTTGGAAATCGGCTATGCGGGTCTGGGCGGCGACCGCGATGATCCGGCCCGCGCCGAAGTGCGCCAGCGTCTGCGCAAGGCTTACTGGGACCGGACACTGCAGATCCGCAACGCGTTTCGCCATGGCGCCTCCCTGGATGAGATACATGATATTACGCGTGTGGACTCATGGTTCTTGCAGCAAATCCAAAGTTTGGTGGTGCTCGAGGACAGCATCCGCAACCTTCGCTTGGTCGATATCAACCGTGAACATATGCTGCGCCTTAAGCAGCACGGGTTTTCGGATGTGCAGATCGCTTGGCTGACCGCTAATGAGGTCACAGAGGATGACGTTCGGCGCCGACGTGTGGAAATGCAGCTAAAGCCAGGGTTTTTGTTAGTGGATACGTGTGCAGGAGAGTTTCCGGCGCAGACTCCGTACTACTACTCGTCTTACGAAAGTGAAACGGAGAGCAAGGTCTCAAGCCGCAAGAAGATCATAATCTTGGGCAGCGGCCCCAACCGCATTGGTCAGGGGATCGAGTTTGACTATTCCTGCGTGCACGGCGTGCAGGCGGTGCGTGAGATGGGTTACGAGGCGATCATGATCAACTGCAATCCCGAAACGGTCTCGACAGATTTCGACATTGCTGACAAGCTCTACTTCGAGCCGGTATACTGGGAGCGGGTGCTGGATATCGTTGAGCATGAGCGCCCCGAGGGGGTCATCGTTCAACTGGGCGGACAGACGGCACTAAAACTCGCGCGAAACCTGCTTGATGAGGGCGAAACTATCTTGGGGACGTCCTTTGAGATGATGGACTTGGCCGAAAACCGTGGAAAATTTTCGGCTATTCTGGAGGAAATGGATATTCCATTCCCACCCTATGGTGTGGCACGCACCGTATATGATGCGGTGCGTGTGGCCGAATCAATCGGCTATCCGATTCTGGTACGCCCGAGTTACGTGCTCGGCGGGCAGGGCATGCGCATTGCCATCAACAAGGAGGAGGTGGAGCAGTATGTAACGGATATTCTTCGCTTGCTCCCGGACAATGAGATCTTGCTCGACCTGTTTCTGGATAACGGGACGGAAATAGATGTGGACGTGGCCCGTGACGGAGAAGAGGTTTGGATTACGGGGATCATGCAGCACATCGAGCCGGCGGGCGTGCACTCAGGAGATTCGACGGCCGTCTTGCCGCCGTATTCGCTCAGCGAGGATACACGGGAGACGATTTGCCGTTACGTGACCGCTCTTGCACACCGGCTGGAAATCATTGGACTCATGAATGTGCAGCTCGTGGTCCAGAACGAAAAAGTATACGTGATCGAGGCTAATCCGCGGGCTTCGCGCACGGTGCCGTTTGTGGCTAAGGCCACCGGCGTTCCGGTTGCCCGCATCGCCACCAAGCTCATGCTTGGCGCAAGACTGAAAGACTTTCGAACGCAGGGGTTACTGGAATCATCGCTCACAGGCTATGCGATCAAGGAGCCAGTGTTTTCGTGGGATAAGTTTCCGGAAGTGCGCAAGGAACTCGGTCCCGAAATGAAATCCACCGGGGAAGCAATTGCGTTTGTAGATGCGCTCACGGACCGCCATTTTAAGCGTCCGTATGAGATGAGAAACCTGTATTTGTCACGGTAGGCGAGGATGGCCGGTCACAACAAGTGGTCCAAGATCAAGCGTCAGAAGGCGGTCACTGACAGTCGGAGGTCAAAGGTATGGGCGGTTATTACGCGCGATATCATGGTGGCGGCGCGCGAAGGGGGGAAGGATCCCGGCCTGAATGCACGGCTCGCGCTGGCAATCCAGAAGGCCAAGCGCGAAAACATGCCCAAAGACAATATCGAGCGGGCCATCAAACGCGGAGCTGGCGAAATAGAAGGACAAGACTACAGGGAATGTGTGTATGAAGGGTACAGTGCTCACGGTGTGGCCGTTATGGTTGATGCGCTAACTGACAATACCAACCGCACGGTGGCGGATGTGCGCAGCATATTTGCCAAAAACGGCGGCAGTCTGGCTAAATCCGGTTCGGTTGCATACCTGTTTGACCGGAAAGGTATTATCCAGATTGCTGCTGCAGGCCTAGATGAACTCGAACTGTTTGAACTTGTAGTTGAGGCCGGGGCAGAGGACCTGGAAATTGACGAAGGCTCGTTTATGGTGACAACATCGATAGACTCGTTTGACAAAGTGCAGGCGCAGCTTCAGGATGCGGGTATCGACGCGGAGGAGGCCCGTCTTGTGCGTATTCCGGTTTCCACGGTTGAGCTCAGCGAGGGTCAAATAAGGCAAACACAGATGCTGATTGCGCGGTTGGAAGACCAGCAGGATGTGCAAGAGGTCTTCACCAATATGGTTGGGGATGATTATTCTGGGTATTGATCCGGGGTCGCAGCAGACCGGCTATGGCATTGTCGACACGGACCATCGTGTTCGTGCGTACGGAGTTCTGGCGGTGGCGGGCGATCACGCGCTTCGTATCCAGTCCATTTACCGTGAGGTAACGCGCCTTATTGGGCAACACAAGCCTAACGTCTGTGCTATCGAGATGCCCGTATACGGCAACAATCCGCAGGCCATGCTCAAGCTTGGCCGGGCACAGGCCGCTGCCATGTTGGCGGCACTGAATCACCGGATTTCAGTTGTGCAATACACGCCGAAAATGGTCAAACGGGCGGTGACGGGCAATGGCAATGCCAGTAAACAGCAAGTGACCTACATGGTGAAAAGCTTGCTCGAATTTGGAAGGCTGGGCACAGAATTGACCCATGACGCATCGGATGCGTTGGCGGTAGCCTTGTGCCACAGCCACCGGGAAGCCGATGGCATCACGGGCGTCAAGGTGCACCGTGACTGGGCTTCGTTTCTGAAGTCGAATCCTGACCGAATTGCGCCGGCTCAGTCGTGAAAGTAGCCGCGTTCTTCGTCACGCACCCGTACGATCTCCGTAATCTCATCGGTTTCGATGACTGGGCCAATCATGCGTCTGATCAAGTGGGCAATCTGGCGATCCTTTTGAGGAGCCATGTTCCATTCGGGATGGGCTTGCTCTATTATCGAGGCTAGTATGCGCAGGTAAGGGTAGCGTTCTTCCGGTCCTTCGAGCTTCGTAATCGCATGGGCCAAGAGTTCCGCATTGCGACCGACTTGGCGGTCGATGATTTTGGAAACCGGGGGCATCGTACGCGCCTGGGTGTTGGAGTGGTGTATACGGATTATACAAATTGACCGCACTTCGGTCCACTGTCAAAGTCGAACCCGGTGTGTAGCGATTCGTTGAAGCAGGCATATGAAACCTGCCATTCGAGTTCTGTGACGAGAGATTCTGATTCATCAAGCCCATACCGGCTCGAGCGGTTGCCGGTGGTTCAGGCATTCCACTGGCGCAGCCGGTCCAAGCCAACATTGCGCAGGGGCGAACTGGTGTATTACGGGCCACTCCCGGCCTCCTACGGGATTGGGGAAGTCCAGTATGTTGTGGAGGGGCTGGTTTCGGTAAATTTTCGCGGGACTGGTCACAGCGGCGTGCATGAGGACGTAATTCATGAGCAGTATCTGATCCCGATTTCCGAGTCGGCCTTAATGGAGCTGTAGCTTTACGGCTGGCCGTCCGGGTTGCAAGCGACACAAGTTATTTTGGCGCAGCTATTTTTGTCCTGTTTTGTGAGGAGCGCAGAACGGTCAAGCGGTGAAACAATGACGTTAGGAACTCGAATACGTCCCAATCCGGATTCTCATGTCTGAACTTCTACTGCGTGGAGCCACGAAACGGTATGGGTCCGTGACGGCGGCCGATCACGTTTCGTTTAAAGCCTGTTCGGGACGCATTCTGGGACTATTGGGGCCCAATGGTGCCGGTAAGACGACCACCATCCGGATGATCGCCGACATTACCGCTCCGGATGAGGGTGAGATCACCTTTGGGGGCCGGCCGGTTGGAGCTTGGAGCCAAGCACAAATGGGATATTTGCCTGAGGAGCGTGGCTTGTATAAGAAGATGAAGGTAGTTGACCAGCTCCGCTACCTGGCAGAACTCAAGGGAATCAGCCGGTCCGACAGCAAGCCCAGGATAAGTCACTGGCTGCAGCGCCTCGGGCTGGAGGCTTGGGCGATGCGCAAGACGCAAGAGCTTTCCAAGGGCATGCAGCAAAAGCTGCAGTTTATAGCGACCATACTTCCGGAGCCGCGTTTAGTCATTCTTGATGAGCCCTTCAGCGGGCTGGACCCCGTGAACAGCGAGCTTCTCCGTGACATCATCGGTGAGCTCAAAGCGGACGGACGCACCATCCTGTTTGCAAGCCATCGCATGGAGCAGGTCGAGCAGTTGTGCGACGATATCTGTCTGGTTGCCAAGGGTAGAGTCGTTTTGAACGGTGTGCTGCGGGACATAAAACGCAGCTACAAGCGGGATAAGCTGGCACTCGAGTTTGGGGGAGCGGCGCCGTTTCTGGATGAAATGGCCCAGGCCGGCGCTTTTGAATTTTTGCAGCAGAATGAAGACTTGCGCATTTTGAAGCTGGCCGATGGCACGAATGCGCGAGAGATACTGGAGCGTCTCATGGCTTTGCCAGAAGTGGATTTATGGCGCTTTGAGCTCATGGAGCCGACCTTGACGGAAATCTTCATCCGTGCCGTAGGCGCAAATGCATAGGAAGGTCATGCACAAAAGTCTCATCATTTTGCGGAGTGAGTTCATGCGCCGGGTGAGCTCGAAGACCTTCATCATTACGACGTTGCTCGGGCCGCTGCTGGTTGTCGTGTTTTTTGGCATCATCATTTTCATTTCGGTTGCCGCGCTGGAAAGTGACTCATGGACCATTGGTATCGTAGACGAAACCGGCGTCTTGTTCGATCGCATACTGGAGCGGGGCGCTGGCGATCACGAGTTGGTTCGGGTGGATGCCGGGTCGGCCCGGGCCGATGTAATGGCGGGGCGCTACGACGGGTACGTGCGGCTGCCGGCGGGTCTCATTGACGGTTCTGAGCGTCCCGAGTTTTTCACGTCCGGAGGTGGCGGATTCAGTATAGAAGCCTATCTGGGGAGGCGCATAGAGAGGGCGCTGGAGGACTACTTGCTTGATGAGCGCAATGTGCCGGCAGATGTGCGCGCAATCATGAACCGGAGTGTGTACGTGGAGTCGGTCAAGCTTTCCGATGAAGGCGAAGAGGCTGGCAGCACGGCCGCCTACGGGGCAATAGGCGGCGTTATGGGGTTTCTCATGTACATGACGACGCTCATATACGGCTCTCTGGTTATGTATGCAGCTATCGAGGACAAATCTTCACGCGTGGTGGAAATAATTATTTCCTCCGCGCGTCCGTTTGATTTACTCATGGGCAAGGTACTTGGTATTGGGGCTATGGGCTTGGTCCAGATGGCTGCTTGGGCCTCGATGTTCGTTGTCGCGCTGTTGGCTGCGGGGCCGCTGGTTGGGGCCTTCATGGATCCGGCTGCGTATGATTTGCCGGCGAACGTATCGAATCAGGAACTTCTGGCTGCGGCGGATATCCCGTTGCCGAGCATATCGCCGACCATTTTCATATGGTTCATCCTGTATTTTGCCGGGGCATTCATCTTGTACGCAGGCCTCTTCGCTGCGGTGGGAGTGATGGTTGAGTCACCTCAGGAGGCGCAACCCTTGTTGCTGCCGATTATGATGCCGCTGGTGTTGTCGATTGTGTTTATTTCGCCGGTTCTGCAGAGCCCAAATTCTGCGTTGGCCGTTGTTCTGTCACTGGTGCCACTAACCTCATCAGTGCCGATGATCATTCGATTAGCGATCACTGATGTGCCATTTTGGCAGGTGCTTTTGTCCTTTGCCCTGCTGGTCGGAGGATTCCTGGCTTCGATCTGGCTTAGTGCCCGGATATTCCGTACGGGTATGCTGATGTATGGCAAGAAAGCGTCGCTGAAGGATGTGGTGCGCTGGTTCCGCTACGCCTGAAACAGTGTGGGCTGTGCAGCACGTCTTTCATGGTTCAGCAGGAACGCTTTCTTATTCAGGCCACCCCTGAATCCGGTCAGTTTGCCGCTTTGTCCGATCACGCGGTGACAGGGCCACACGATTGGCACCGGATTCGTGCTGTTGGCCCGTCCCACCGCACGGGCCAGTCTCCGGTCTCCGAGCCGTTCGGCCAACTCGCCGTAGGTGCGTGTTTCGCCGTAGGGGATGGTGTTCAGCAAGGCCCATACGCCCAATTGAAAGGGCGTTCCTGAAATGTCAAGGGTCAGACCAAAGGCACGACGCCTCCCTGCAAAGTACTGTGATAATTGCAATGCGGCAGCCTCGACGTGCAAACTGGGCAACCTGACGACTTCAAATGTGCCAAAACGCACACGCCTCAGTCCAGTTGCTGTGGCTTCAAGTGTTAGAGGGCCGATCGGACTGTGGATCACAGTGCCGACCATGGGCGAAGAAGGCACCTTTGGGGACGGCTTAGGGTTCAACGCCAATCTATGAGTTTTGGGTGACAGATTATGGAGACCTACGTACGTGAAACTGGTGAATTAACCCGGGTACTGGAAGTTGCGGCTGCTGCGGCTGATTTGGAAAGCGACGTGAAGCTGGCGCTCCGAAAACGGCAGTTGGCCACGCACATGAAGGGATTTCGCCCCGGCCGTGTGCCTTTGCATTTGATCAGGCGCATACACGGCGAAGAGGTGGGAGCCGGCGTGGCCGACGAATTTGTGAGGGAAGTGTTTCAAGACCTGATTCTTGAATCCGGAAAGTATGACGTGATTGGCCAACCGACCGTGATCAGGCTGGATTATGATTTGGACGGCGATATGGAGGCGCATATCGAATTTGAAATCAGGCCGGAGGTGATCTTGCAGGATTTGTCGGACAAAGTACTCGAAGTGCCGGTAATAGAGGTCGTCACGGACGAAGATATTCAGCGCAGAATCAGCGGGTTGCGGGAGAGTGAGGCGAAGCTGCGCCCTCTTTCTGATGAAGAGGTCATCGGAGAGGAGGGGATTGGCGCTCAGGATCGGGTGAAACTGGACGCCGTGGCCGTCGATCCGGAAACCAGGGTCGTACTGGTCGGGAAGTCAAGGAGTGAGGTCACCCTTGATTTTGATGCAAAAGAGTCTGAAGGTGACCCAGAGTATGTTGCATTGCGTGCGGCATTGACAGGCCGGTGCGTTGGGGATGAGGTATTTGTCAGCTTTGAGCCGCCGCTTGATGCTGAAGCCTTGGTCGAAACGCGACTGGGCCGGGAGGCCTATAAGGCCACGATCAAGGAAGCAAAGCGATGGGAGTTGCCTGAAATTGACGACGAATGGGTCGAACGCGTGACCGGGGGAAGGGCGAAGACTGTAGCTGAGCTGCCTGAGGGGCTGCGGAAGTTTATGGAGGACCGATTACCCAGGAAGAATGAGGGGCTAAAGCATGAGGCGGTGAGGTCGAGGATGGTTGAGTTGCATCGGTTTCCTGTTCCGGAAGGAACAGTTCGCCGCGAAATGGCAAGGCCACAGTACGGGAATGAAGTGGAAGAAGCAGATCTTGAAAAGGTTGCGGCGAGGCGCCGCGTCGAACGCAAGCTTCGCTGGCACTTTATCGTAAAAGCGATCGAAGCTCGCGAAGGAATAGTTGTTACGGACAAGGAGATTGAGGAAGACTTGCAGTATCGGCAGAACCGAGGAGGGCGTAACACGGCCATCACAATAGACCGGCTGAGGCAGGTAAATTTGCTTGAGGATCATCGGGAGGTCGTTCTAGAGCTAAAAATTGTGAACTATCTAGTTTCGCAATTCGGTGAGGTCAGAACCCGCGAGCTTGACCGTCTCAGTGCCCGAATCTGAAACGCAAGAGGGGATTGATGTTGCTTGGCAGCACCACGATCAACAAAGGCAACAGGAGCCGTAGAATGGGGGG
>JAAXGT010000053.1 GCA_012271205.1 Rhodothermales bacterium | reverse complement strand
TGATGGACAGGCTGGAGCCGGAAGACGATTAAGGGCGCCCCCCCTTACCCGGGATACGGCCAGCGTGCGTCCGGTTCACCGACCCAGTCTGCGGACGGGCTCCGAGCCCGGGGCTACCCCGGGGCCCGCGCACGGCGGAGTATAAGAAGTCTGATCCATCCCTTACAGTGAGGCCAATCTCCCCAGATGCCCTACCAAACAGTGGGCTCATGAGTGTGTCAAGACACAAACCTATGGGTAAAGGGCAGCGGTACCGTAATAGCTACCGCTGCCGACCCTTGAAGATGCATGGCAGCATTGGAGCTCTGGGTACCGCAATGCTAGGACGGATCGTTTTCAAGGGAGCGATTCGGCCGCTATCAGCGCTCGGAACAAACGCGGGTTCTGGCCCTGATGGAGATGGTGTTGCAAGGTGACCGGAATCACCGAGACGCTGGGCGGAATCCCCTTTTCGAAGAGCATCGTGAGTCGATTGTGTGGGCAGTTGAATGCCCGTGTCAAGACCTTCAAAGAGTCAAAGAACCCACTTAACGACGGCAAATCCAGCGGCAAGCAGAAGAGCGAATAATAGGGCGAGTATATTGAAGTACCGGTCAATGAATGTGTTAACCGGCGCTCCAAAACGCCAGATAAGCGCACTGACCAGCATGAACCGTGCCGTGCGGCTAATGGTCGAAGCCATCAGGAACAGTGGAAAACTGATGCCAAAAGCGCCGGCACTCACAGTAAAGAGCTTGTATGGCACGGGGGTAAAGCCGGCTGTAAACACAATCACGAAGCCCCACGCCTCGAACCGTTCGCCAATCTGCCGATAAACCTCCTCACTGAAACCAGGCACGATCTCATAGAAGAACTGCGCAAGTGGTGTGAACCCGTCCGGTGTTAGCCAGGCAAAATGGCCCAGCCCATAGCCCACCATTCCACCCGCAAGCGAGCCGGCGCTGCACAGCAGCCCAAACTGCAACGCCTTGGAGCGGCTTCCCAGCGCGAGCGCTATCAGCAGCACGTCCGGCGGAATCGGGAAGAACACGGACTCAACGAAAGCCAACACCACAAGTGCCAGCGCGCCGTACGGAGACTCGGCCCACCCGAGTACCCAGTTGTAGAGACGTCGGATCAGCTTCACGTGCCTAGATCCAGACCGACTACCGCACGAAATTCCGGATCGTTATAAAGGTCCGGACAGCTTTCCTTGAATCGGTCCTTGTTGGCCGGATCAAGCGAAAACGAGCGGACGAGCGCCTGCACAAATTCTCTTTTTCGACCCAGAGAATAAAAGGTGCCCGAAAGTTGAAACCATGCCGCCGGGCATTCCGGCGAACATTGGAGCGCTTTCTGATATGCGGCGCAGGCAGCTGCGTAATGCTCCGCATCAAAAAGCGTATCCGCGTAATCCATCCAGGCATAGTGGCTCTCGGGCTCAAGAATGGTAACCCGCCTGAATGACTTAATGGACTCCTTGAGCTGGCCCGCCTTGTATTGAGCCTCAGCCTTTGCACTCCAGAAATCTCCACAGTTCCGGCGCAAGTCGGTCGCATGCTGGTGCGCAGCGACGGCCTGTTTGTAGCGCTTCTGCACGAAAAGACTGCAACCAAGACCGTGCCAGGCTTCAGCCAGCGCCTTGTCCTGTTGCAATGCTTTCTTGAAATACCGGGTGCCTTCCTTGTGCTGGCCCTGCTCCTCATAAGCGAGCGCAATGTTGCAATATGCTGGCGCGTCTGGACCCTTGAGTTTGAGAACGCATTTGTAGCTTTCAATAGCCTCGTCAAACCGGCCCAGGAAGGCCAAGGTGTTGCCCTTGTTATAGTAGGCCGACAAGAATCCTTCGTCGATGACAATCGCCATTTCGTAGGAGTGCAGCGCCTCTTCCATACGCTGCAGCCGTTCGAGTACAATCGCTCGATTGAACCAGGCCTCATGGGCATAAGGGTCCAGATCCAGATGCCGGTCATAGCACGCTATACTCTGTTCATCCTCCGCCATTCGGTCATAGCAGTAACCCAGCTCGTACCAGACTTCCGGATGATTCGGATTCTGTTCCGCACACAATTTAAAGGCCGCAACTGCTTCACTGATACGTTCTGTGCGTGCCAGCGTGCACCCGCTACTGAAGTGGGCCTCGTCATTCAACGGATCGTACTTGAGTGCTTTGGAAAAGGCTTCCAGCGCTCGCTGGGCCTCGCCAAGCGAGTCTAGGGTTATACCCAGATTGACCAGCGTTTCGGCGTCCGTCGGATTAAGTGCCAGCGCCTTTTGATACGCCTCCAGCGCCTCATCTTGGCGGCCCATGTTACTGAGCAGCACGCCTCGCCGCAGCCACGTGTCTGAGGAAAAAGGCTGCGTGTCCAAGAGTTGGTCGATCGCAACCAATGCCGCATCCAGCTTGCCCGCCTCAAAGTAATGGGCAGCGATGTCCTCGAGTGCATCAGAATCGAAGTAGGCCTGCGGCTCCTTGCGTTCGTAGGCCTTTATCAAATCGTGAAGGCGATCTTCATCAAGCGGTCCCTCCTCCTCAAATCCGAAATCGAACGTGCTCATGGAACGGCACCAGGTTTAGCTGTTGCACATGCACCTGACCGGACGCAGCCGGCGATGCCAAAGTATAAACGGCTACCGGTGAATTTTCAAGATTACGCGCGGGGTTGTACTTACGATCCACACAATCTCTCCGTGACGATTACGTGAACACAAAGCTATGGAACCCGCGCCCATGCGCCGTGTATTGCCTTGGTCAAAACGCATACAAAGTGCCGCACAGCACGGGCCATGCTACCACTTTCACAGAAGCGCCGCGAAGAAGTTCACGAACGATTTCGGAGCTGCTTGAAGCATCGGGGCTTACGACAGACGCCTGAACGATTCGTGGTGCTCGATGCGATTTATGACACTAGTGGCCATGTGGACGCGGACGAACTGTACGTGCGCCTTAAACAGGGGCGGCACTCCATAAGCCGGGCTACCGTTTACAATGCGCTGAATGTTTTACTGGATTGCGACCTCGTCATTCGTCACCAGTTTGGAAACGCACAAGCCAAGTACGAGCCTGCGTACCGGTACCGGCAGCATGATCATCTCATTTGTCTGGACTGCCAGCACGTCTTGGAATTCTGTGACCCGCGGATCCAAAACATTCAGGAATTGGTGGCCGACATTTACCGGTTCGACATCAAGAGCCACGCCTTGAATCTTTACGGCCACTGCCGACGGCCTGACTGCGAAAACCGGGCGGAGATCGCCGTCTGACACCTATTCGCGTCAGGCAAAAGCATGATCCCACTCAGGACGCTCCCAGTAGAACGCTGTGCGCAGTGCGGCATCGTGTTCCATTTCGCTCATCGTAGTCGCGACAAACAGCCTCCCGTTCACCGAGACCTTCGATACTCTGGCACACACCCACGGGCGGGGATCCATCGATTACAACCAGATCCACCAGTTTGCCCAGCTTAACCAAACCAATGGCGTGCTCCAGCGGCGGATACCGTGCAGAGTCACTCTGCGCCGCCATTTCCCGCAATCAGGCTGGCGGGGCTGTTCCGGCGAATGACACAAATCTGACCAAGGGACCTCTGTTGTATTGGATTGTGCTGCCCGGTCACATGCTCGCCGAAATACCCGTAGCGACCATCAGGCTCGGCAAGATTTCATGGCCCTGTCCTGTTGATCATTTTCGCTGCGAAACCGGCCGTGCTGATCCACTGCCCCATGAGAGCAGGTCCTCTTAACGTGTTTGCGTACCCGAATGTAGGGGCCATCAGGCGTCCAGCCCGGCCCGCTCAGCAGGTGGAAAGATTCTCTGGCAACCGGCTGTACATTTGTCCCGCCTCACCGATAGTTCAGATATTGTCCCCGCCGTTCCAGTCGCTGATAAGCGCAACGCGCTGGCCGTCCGGACTGAACCGGGACGGTACATCAAAGGCGGCAGCCTGAGCGATACGCCCTTATCTCCTTCAATGGGCGGCAAGGGGTCAAAGACGAATGCCTTGTTGTCCGGGCTCACATCCAGCTTCATTGCATGGGCCTCGCTGACCTCGAGCACCGGCCACACTCAGCCTCTACATCCCACGACGGGTCCTGCGCACAGACATCCAAAAGAGGGGGCAACTCAACAGGACCAGCGCTTTCTTCATGTGCGGCCTCTCTGAATTACGTTGAGGCCGCGCCCGCTCAGTCGCTGAACTTGCGGAAAGCCACCGACGTGTTGTGTCCGCCAAAGCCGAATGCGTTCGATATGGCCACGTCAATGTTGCGGGCCTGCGGCGTATTGAACGTGTAGTTCAAATCACACTCCGGATCTGCGTGAGCAAAGTTAATCGTTGGAGGCACACAGTCATGACAAATAGCCAGTATGGTTGCAATAGCCTCTACGGCCCCGGCCGCACCCAACAAGTGCCCCGTCATACTCTTGGTCGACGACAGGTTCATGGCATAAGCATGCTCGCCAAAAACCTGCTTTACCGCCTTGGTCTCAGCGGTATCACCAAGCGGCGTCGAGGTGCCATGCATGTTAAGGTAATCCACGTCATTTGGCTTGAGGTTCGCATCTGTCAGCAAATTGCGCATGGCCAGTGCGGCACCGTGTCCTTCCGGATGTGGGGCCGTTATGTGGCTGGCATCCGCACTCATGCCAATCCCGATGATTTCCGCGTAAATCCGGGCCCCCCGGGCGTGTGCACGCTCGAGTTCCTCAACCACCAGCATGCCTGCTCCTTCACCCAGGACAAAACCGTCGCGCGTTCGGTCAAACGGCCGGCTGGCACGGGCCGGATCGTCATTGCGCGTGGACAGCGCCTTTAGCGCATTGAATCCCCCGATGCCCAGTTCGCTGACGGCGGCTTCGGTGCCTCCGCACAGTGCCACATCAATGACGCCGCGCTGCATCATCATGACTACGTCGCCGATGTTGTTGTTGCCAGTAGCGCAAGCGCTCACGACGCAGTAGTTCGGTCCTCGAAAGTTGTAGCGGATTGAAATGTGCCCGCTTACAATATCCGGAATGAGCATCGGAATAAAGAACGGAGAAATACGCCGCGGACCATTCTTGGTATAGTTCTCCGCTTGAGCATGGAACACTTGCATGCCGCCAATTCCGCTGCCAACTACTACCGCCACACGATCCCGTTCGTCCTGTGACATGGACTCGGGCGAAAGCCCCGAATCCTGGATGGCCTGTTCAGCCGCTATGAGGGCATACTGTGCGAACGGGTCCAGCCTCCGGGCTTCCTTGCGATCAAAGTACGAAAGTGCATCGTAGCCCTTGAGCTCACAAGCAAACTTGGTAGCAAACTGCTCTGTATCAAAGTAGGTGATCGGGGCCGCTCCGCTTCGGCCCTGCATTAGCGCATCCCAAAAGGAAGCCGGCGTCAACCCAAGCGGGGTTAGCGCTCCCATACCTGTTATGACGACCCTGCGCGGCCTGTGCTGCATACCACTGGTTAGGGGTTGGGCAAAAGCATGGGGACTGACCTAGCCGATCTTCTCGGTCAAATAGGAAACCGCGTCCCTGACCGTCGCAATTTTCTCGGCGTCTTCGTCAGGAATAGTAACATCGAATTCCTTTTCGAACTCCATAATGAGTTCTACCGTGTCGAGCGAATCTGCGCCCAAATCATCCGTAAATGATGCCTCATGCTTGATCTCCGCTTCTGCGACACCGAGTTTGTCTGCGATGATCGCCTTCACCTTGCTTTCCAGTTCAGCCATGATGTCCAAATGTGATTTCGCCTTTAGTGAGAGGGAGGCGGCCCAAACCGCCAATGGTACCCAAATTACGACAGGCAGATTAGACCTTGCAATTGCAAATTCCTGAATTGGCTAACACTTTGCAAAACACCTTTCCTGAACTTCAGGTATGGGCTGGCGTTGAATGTGCTTTTTGTCTATTTCCAAGGAGTCTGGGTCGTCTCCGCTTATTTCAGTCTCATGGCTTATCTATTCACATCGGAATCAGTTTCAGAAGGACACCCCGACAAGGTGGCTGACCAGATATCGGATGCCGTCCTGGACGCCTACCTGGCGGAGGATGCTGAAAGCCATGTGGCGGTCGAAACACTCGTTACGACCAACACGGTCGTGCTGGCCGGCGAAGTCAGATCCGAGGCAGAAGTGGATCACGATGCGATTGTGCGCGACGTCATTCGGGAAATCGGATACACCGATCCTGATCCTAAACTGGGGTTTGCCGCGGATACCGTGAAGATCTCGTGTCATCTCGACGAGCAAAGCAAGGATATCTCCCGGGGGGTGGACGCAGGGGAGAACAAGGAGCAGGGAGCGGGCGATCAGGGCATGATGTTCGGCTATGCGTGCACTGAGTATGAGCCCTCCAAACTGCTCAATGGCAGTTCGGCGTATATGCCACTGCCACTTACGTACGCACACGGCCTGGTACGGGAGCTGGCCAGAATCCGCAAGAACGAAGCCATCATGTCGTACCTGCGGCCGGATGCCAAGAGTCAGGTGACGGTGGAGTATGACGCAACCGGCCGCAATCCCCAGCGCGTTGACACCGTCGTAATCTCAACACAGCACAACCCGGACGCTTCTCAGAAACAAATATGCCGCGACATCCGCCATCATCTGCTGCGCCGTGTGATCGATCGCGAACATATGGATGCGGGCTTCAAGCTGATCGTCAATCCTGCGGGCAGATTCGTCACTGGTGGACCGAAGGCCGACGCTGGACTGACAGGCCGCAAGATCATTGTCGACACCTATGGCGGACGAGGGGCCCACGGCGGCGGCGCCTTCAGCGGCAAGGATCCCTCCAAAGTGGACCGGTCCGCCGCGTATGCCGCACGTTATGTGGCCAAAAATATTGTGGCCGCCGGACTAGCCGACCACGTTGAATTGCAGATTGCCTACGCAATCGGCTGCGAGAAGCCGGTATCCGTGTTTTTGGACTCCTCGGGATCGAGCCAATATGGTCTCAGCGATGAGCAATTGAAGAAAATCATGTTAGAAGTCTTTGATTTGCGGCCGGCCAAAATCATTGATCGTCTAAAGCTGAAGCGGCCCATATACCAGAAAACCGCGACTTACGGGCATTTTGGCCGTACCGATGTGCCATGGGAGGAGCTTGACGCTGTTGCTGAACTGCAACGTCACGCGCGCGTATTTTCCGGTACGGCGGCCTGAAGACTTCCCACAGTCTTCGAATGCTGCCTTGCAATCACCATGCTGGGCCCCTCCGTGCCAATGGTTCAATCCATGAGATGCTGGTTCGCCGCATCCTTTCTGTTTCTGCTGCTTGCACAGACTGTCGCAGCACAGCAACGCGAAGCGGCCATTGAGGCTTTGCCGACGGCATCCCAATCGCTTGTTGTGGCACAGGACGGGCTGTCGCAGTTTCGGACGGAACGGGTGGGGAGGGGCAAGCTGGATATCGATCTGGGCATCCTGCGGGCCGCCTACCGTCTTGCGCCGAATATGCCCGTTCAGGCAACACCGGAAGCTACCGCGACCCTGTGGCTCGCACAACAAGGAGCACAGTTCGGGATCACCTCCACTGAGCAGTTGGAACTGACCAAGAACGTGGAAGCACATGGCGTCCGCCACCTGACGTTCCAGCAGACCTTTGTCGGCGTGCCGGTATACCGCCGCTTTGTTCAGGTCAATCTTGGCGTTAACGGACTGCCGTCGATGGTACAGAGTGGGTATGCACCACACTTGGAGCAGGCAGTCGCCATAAACCCCGTCCCCACCATATCAGCAATCCAGGCCAGAAACCGGGCACGTGAAACCGTGTCTGCGCAAGGCGCACTCACAAATGAAGCGGTTTTGCGGATCTATCCCGAAGCCACGCCGCGCCTGGTATGGCTCGTTACTGCCTGGCCGAATGGTGCACCCGGCGAGTGGGAAGTGCTGCTGGATGCCCGGTCCGGTGATATTATACATTTGATTGACCGGCGCATACAGGCTCGCGCACATATGGTGCATCCGGATTCAACCGCAAAATCCCGGACTAATCGCTCGAAAGCCAAGGCCACGGGGAAGGGGCTTGTCTGGATACCTGATCCCCTAACTAGCGCCGGGGTGAGCTATGGCGGTGCCTACCAAGACTTTGGAGACGCGGACCGGGATGAACTGAACAGTGAACGGGTCGCCGTAGACCTGTTGGACATTTCCCAAGGCAGCGACGCAAGATATCGCCTGGAAGGCCCCTATGTGCGCATTGATGGTACCGTCGGCTCCACACAGTGGACACCACCAGCCGAAGATTCGCTGGACGGATTCCAATACACCCGCAACGACGATCGATTTGAAGCCGTCATGGTGTATTATCACATGGATACAAACCAGCGGTATGTCCGCTCACTGGACCTTGGCCGCGACATCCAGAACCAAGCTGTGCGGGCCAATCCGCACGGGGCAGGCTCAGCGGACAACTCTTGGTACAACCCGGTCCAAAACTCGCTCTCGTTTGGCGATGGGGGTATTGATGATGCTGAAGATGCGGAAGTAATCATTCATGAGTATGGTCACGCCTTACTTGAGGGCAGCACGGCCAACAGCATTGCTGACAACAGTGAGGGAGGCGCCCTGCATGAAGGCTGGAGTGATTACTGGGCCGTGTCCTATACCCGCGGACTGATGGACGCGGGCACCGTGCCACAGGGGGATTGGCGAAAGGTGTTTTCTTGGGACGGCAATGCCACGTGGCCCGGCCGGTATCTCCAAACTACCCAGCGCTATCCGGAAGACACCGAATGCGACAACGTCAGTTGGTGCGACATCTACGCGGACGGCGTGGTCTGGGCAACGACACTCATGTCCATCTGGGAGGAGCTGGGTAAACAGGTTACCGACCGGCTGAACCTGTTTTCCCATGCATATCTAAGTTACCCCGTCTCGATGACCGATGCCGCGGAAGCCCTGCTGCAAGCGGATCAGGATCTTTACCAAGGCGCCTATGCGCACGTCCTGGAAAAGTGGCTGGGCGAACGCGGCTATATCGACGTGCCAGCCCACGGCCCGGCTCTAACGCACGAGCCGACAATATTTCATGAGGATGCCGGACAACCATATTCCGTTGTGGCTAATATCACACCCCAGGGCGGGCCCATTACGGATGCTGCGGTCTATTACCGTTACGAGACCGGCGCGTGGCAGCGGCTGGCCCTTTCGGACCAGGGCGGAAACCAATGGACAACTGATATCCCGGTGAACTCCAGTATTTCCCGCCTAGAGTATTACATCACCGCTGCAGTTGTGAATTATCGCGTGTATGTACCAGAAGGCGCGCCAACCAATTTTTTCACGGTCAATGTTGGACCGGATACGGAGCCTCCAGAGGCGTCCCATCGGCCCATTACGCACGCTACCGTCGCGGACTGGCCACTCACCCTGATGCTCGCTGCGACGGACAATTACGGGATCAGGCAGGCGGGGATCCATTACCGGCACCTGGATGCCGCAGGAGGCGAAAAGGCCAGCGGCGGGGTCGTTCTGTCCGACCAAGGAAATGAACAATATACGGGTGTGCTTTCCGCGTCGGATGTACAGGTTGGTGATTACATTCTGTACCGCGTGTACGTCGAAGACGTGGCGCTCGCGGGCAATCAAACCCATATCCCGGTGCTGCAGGAAGAGCCGCTGCGTATCGATATTATCGAACCGGGCATTTTGGCTGCATGGGATGCGGAGACAAGTACGCTTACCGTCACCGGTGATTGGATGCGTGGCGATTCGGCGTATGGAGCGTTGCGTACCCCTACCGGAAGCTTGGCATGGGCTACGCGGTTGCGGGGACCTTACAGTGCGCAGCCCGGCCTAAGCACACTCACCTTGCCACCGGTCAATATTCTCCATTACGCAGAAGCACACCTGGAATTCTGGCACTGGTATGACTTGGAACATGCAGACGTGCCGGGACCCGGGACCAGCGCGGGCCGACTCTATGATGGCGCAAATATCAAGGTCTCGTTTGATCGGGGCGCATCGTGGACGGTTCTTACTCCGGAAGTGGACTACAACGGCGTTATTGACGGAAATCGGAACAACCCTATGGCGGGTGAGCCGGCTTATGGAGGCTACAGTTACGGATGGCGCCGCGTACTTGTGACCCTACCCGACGCCCCCGAGGATGTGCTGCGGTTTGAGATGATCACGCGATTTGATCTTGGAACCGACGGCGCGAATACCGAATCCAGCCACCACGGATTTGCGGGCTGGGTTATAGATGACGTACGAATACTCGCTGAGCGGCCCCTGGACCATGTCGATCCCCAGATTACACGCCCACCGCCACGCAACACAAATATTCCCTTCGGCTCACCTATACCCGAAATAGCGGTGGAAGCCACGGACAATACCGGCATAGAGGGTGTGTTCGCGGATTACAAGTTCACGCCGGCAAGTGGCCCAATAATCCGCGGCTCATTCCGACTGGCCCAAGAACCCGGCAGCCTGACATCTTTCCGGAGCAGTGTGCCCGGTTGGGAAACGACAGCATTGGGCGATCACCTGTCTTATCTCGTACGCGTACGAGATTTTGACGGGAACGTGGCCGAAGCGCCACAGGACAACATTGGACCGTTTGAGATTAGAGCCCTTTTGGCCGAGAATCAGACGGCATTGACAAGCGCGACAACCACGGGCTTGTGGCGGGCCTGGGAGACTGGCTTCGAAACGGCTTCGGCTGATGGTGTCCAAGTGTCCAGCCTGATTTTGAAGCCTTTCCGCGTACCGGTCAATGCCGACTTCACCACCCTTTCGCTTGAGCACCGATTCAATCTGAGTGAACAGGCGGGTGGCAATTTAAAGCTGTCCAGAGACAACGGGGAGTCCTGGGAGGTTGTTGAACCCGAAGGGGGATACAGTCATACATTCGAGGGTTCTCGGTTTCACCCCATGCACGGGGAACAAGTGTTGTCGGGGAAAGCTGATTCCCTCCATGTAACATGGTTTGACGTGTTGGAGCATGGAGGAGGTCTTCTTTGGCTGAGGCTGGATCTTGCTACACTCGGAGCGCTTCAGGCCGGAGATTATTGGCAAATCAAGAGCGCGCTTCTGACCTCCAGTACTGCCGAAACAACCTTGGACATTCAGCACTCAACAACCCTGTGGCCGAACTTTCCGAATCCGTTCCAGGAGCAGACGACCATCAGCTACAGCGTTGGGAAAACGGGACCGGTGTTGCTGGAGATCTACAATACGCTGGGACAGAGAGTGCGTACCCTCGTTAATCAAAGTCAGGAGCCCGGCACTTACATGCATCAGCTCTCGGCTTCCGGCCTTGCAGGCGGCGTATATCTGCTGCGCCTGACTACTGAAGACGCTCAGTTCGTCGAGACCCTGGTGCTGGCTCGATAGGACTGCTATAGAAACGGCTCGTCTGGCAAAGGGTTGGACTGCGCCTCAATTAATCCGCGCAGATTTTATGGACCACGTGGAAGGACAATACAAGGTTAAGGACCTTGGCCTCGCAGATAGCGGGCGTATGCGAATCGAGTGGGCGGAAAGCCGCATGCCCGTGCTCGCTGCGCTGCGGGCCGCCTGGGCAAAGAAAAAGCCGTTCAGAACCTACAAGATCACCGGCTGCTTGCACGTCACCAAGGAAACAGCCGTTCTAATTGAGACTTTTGCCGCTTGCGGCGCTAAAGTAGCATGGAGCGGCTGCAATCCACTATCTACAAATGACGAGGTTGCGGCCGCATTGGCCCGTAGTGGCATAGAGATTTACGCGTGGTACGGACAAAACGTGAGTGATTTCTACTGGAGTATCGACCGCACGATCGACAAAGCCCCGCACCTTACGCTGGATGACGGTGCGGATCTTATCTTTACGGTCCACAAGCGTTTTCCGCACTTGGCCAAACACATTATCGGCGGTAGTGAAGAGACGACTACAGGGGTTCAGCGGCTTCGGGCCATGGCCGAAGCCGGCAAGTTGCTTTACCCGGTGTATGCCGTCAATGATACGGAAACAAAGTGGGACTTTGATAACGTCTACGGAACCGGCCAGTCCACCTTGGACGGCATTCTTCGGGCCAGCAGCGTCCTCATTGCCGGAAAGCATGTAGTCGTTGCCGGCTACGGCCATTGCGGCCGCGGTGTAGCCCTTCGCGCAAAGGGACTGGGCGCCAATGTGATTATTACCGAAGTGCGGCCGGCTGCGGCCCTGAAGGCCACACTCGACGGCATGCGTGTGATGCCGATGGACGATGCGGCCCGGATCGGGGACTTGTTTATTACCGCCACGGGCATGAAGGACGTAATCCGCGGACGGCATTTTGAAGCCATGAAAAGCGGGGCGATTGTTTGCAATACGGGGCACTATGACGTGGAGCTGAACTTGGAGGAACTCTCGGCTCTCGCCCACTCGTCGCGTACCATTCGTCCTGACAACAGAGAATACACGCTAAGTGGCGGGAAAAAGCTGTTTGTGCTGGCCGATGGACGCCTGGTCAACCTGGCCGCTGCAGAAGGCCACCCTTCCGAGGTTATGGATATGAGCTTCGCCAATCAATTCATGGCCCATCTGTGCCTGGTGCACGCACATGAGCACGGGGAAATCCTGCCGAATACCGTGATGGATCTGCCTGAGGACGTGGATGGGGAGATTGCCCGGCTAAAGCTCGAAACAATGGGTATCAAAATAGACACGCTTACGCCAGAGCAGGCAGCCTATGCCACGGACTACTCGGCCGGCACCTGAAACGCTCTATTCCCAGTCCAGGATATCAGCCTCGGACTTGGGCTTGCTCTTCCAGACCTCAGCCTCGTCCATCGGTGGTTTCTTTTCCACGATATTGTAGTCATCCTCCTGCCATTTTTCAGCCAGGTACTGGTTCCATTGAATGTAGTGCTCCCATTCTTCCGGAACCTCGTCATCGGGATAAATGGCCTCGACCGGGCATACTGGAACACAGGCATTGCAGTCAATGCATTCGTCCGGATGAATCACAAGAAAATTCGGACCTTCATAAAAGCAGTCGACCGGACAAACTTCCACGCAGTCGGTATGCTTACAGTTGATGCAAGGCTCGGTGACAATGTACGGCATGATCAGGCTCGCAATTGATGCAGACTAATTCCGCAAAGGTACTACGCACACAACATCTCTGCCCAAGTCTCCCTGTTAACTTCATCCGGAGTTCCGTGCTCCGTATGTGTCGTTACCATTTGACATGATTGATACACCGGTGTTGTTGCAGTCTCTGGTTGCAGAATTGAAGCGTAATCGTACCATCGCGCTGGATACGGAGTTTATGAGCACCAATGTTTACGTCCCGAAACTGGCGCTCGTGCAGGTGGGCCTGGAATCTGGCGACGTGCATCTCATTGATGCCGTTACGATTGGAGATTTGTCGCCTCTGGGCAAGGTGCTTGGCGACGAAAATATTGTCAAGATCCTGCATGATGCCGGTCAGGACCTCCGTGTTTTGCGGCACGCTACCGGCACGAGGGTGCGCTGCGTCTTTGACACGCGGTTGGCCGCGCAACTTCTCGGCGTGGACCCCTATGCCTCGCTATCCTGCTGTACACGGGCGTTATGTGGCGTAAGCATTGCCAAAGGGCCACGGCGCTCGAATTGGCTGAAGCGGCCACTCTCGCCATCGCAAATAGAATACGCCAAGAATGACGTGCGCTACTTGCATGACATACATGCCAAACTGCTTCGGCGTGCCCGGACACTGGATCGCATGGACTGGCTGGAAGAGGAAATGGCCCGTTACGATGATCCTGTGCACTATACCACGACCGATCCCGGTTTGTCCGCGCTTGAGTTACCTGGTGCGCTGGAGCTGGCCCCCCTGCAGTGTGCCGTGCTGGTCGAGGTGGCTCGGTGGCGCGTCCGCACAGCAAAAAAACTCAACGTGCCACTGAAACAGGTGATGTCGAAGGCCCATCTGATTTACTTGGCCAAGCGAATGCCTTCCACGGCTGCCGAAGTGGGAGCCACCTGCCGGAACCTGGCTCGCTTCGGTCGCGAATTGGCCGGTGTCATCAAGCAGGCTGCTGACACACCGCCCGAAAAATGCCCAGCCCCCCGCACACTGCCTCCGCGTTCTTTGGCAGAAAACGCACTTCTGCGGCTGGTTCAGGCGCTGGTTGGGTCCGCCGCCGCGTGTAATGATATTTCGCCCGAGCTGATCGCTACAACCAGTGAAGCTAAAGCCTTTGTACTCTATCCTAATGATGCTGCGCATCCATTGCGGCGCGGCTGGCGGCACAGCGTGGTGGGAAAAGACTTGGTCAATCTGTTAAGCGGGCGAGTCCACGTGCACGTGGACTCAGACAGCGGCCGTTTACAACTTACGCGCCTTCGGCAATCAGCGGACGCACCCGTCGCATGAGATCTCGCAACACCGGATAGCCCATCGCATGCTCCGACTCGGGCCAAGGCATCCAAGCTACCTGCGTTATACCTTCCTTGTGTTGGGGTGCAAACGACGATCCTCGACTCGAAAAATAGAACCAGTATGTGGTCTTGATATGGTAAGTGCCTGCTCGGGCATATCCATGTACCGTGGTCGCCAGCAGCCGTCCGCCCACGAGATCCTGCAGGCCGGTTTCTTCTTTTATTTCTCTCAAAGCGCAGGTACGCAAGTCCTCACCCTTAGCCTGCTTTCCCTTGGGTAAGTCCCAGACGCCATTACGAAATATGCAAAGGACATCTGACGAATGGGAATCTTTACGAAGTACCACCCCGCCGGCGGCAACCACCTCCACGGGGGGTAAATACGGATCAACGTTGTAAAGAGCATCTGCGGGCACGTGATCTGCCCACCATGACTCCGGACCAGTGCGCATTAATCCAGGCACACGCTGAGAGTCTACGACCAGCACCTGACCGGGTCCCAGCCGTTGCGCCGCCTCCAACCGGCGAAACAACACGGCACCATACTCATGTTTGGAGGTGCGGTGGTGGAACAATAGCATTGAGACTGGTTCATACCGGGTTTGCCCATTGTCTGTCATTATGCTGTCCAAAGCATTGGCCTGTTTATCCGTCCTGATGCTCGCCTGTGCACCTGCGCTCGGACAGGTCTACTGGATGTACGTGGCCAATGAATCCGAAGACACGGTGGCACTCGTCCGCTTTGACGGTTCGGCTCTGAATGTTGAGCGCAAGATACCGGTCGGCAACGTCATAACGGAAATCGAGGGGCCACACGGGCTCGCCGTCAGCCCCGACGGCCGGCACTGGTTTGTCTCGCTGGCACACGGTCAACCGTTTGGGAAGGTTGTTCGCTATGTGACGGGCACTGATGAAAAGACCGGTGAAGTAACCCTGGACCTGTTTCCGGCAACAATGGCCTTCTCGCCGCTGACCGGGTTGTTGCATGTGGTTAATTTCAATTTGCACGGTCCAATGGTGCCCAGCGTTATTTCGGTAGTGGATCCGGTGACCATGGTGGAAGTCGGACGCACGACCACGGGCGTCATGCCGCACGGCTCCCACTTTACACCTGCGGGCAATCGCCATTATTCTGTTGCCATGATGAGCGGTGAACTATTTGAGCAGGATGCCCTGAATTTGCAGGTGCGGCGCCAGTTGTCGCTGGGCCGCAGCGTCAAACCGACTTGGGTTGTGGTACATCCTACAATGCCGCTCGCATATGTGGCTGGCAACGGAACCCATGAGATCCTTGAGGTTGATCTGGACAAATGGCAGGTGGAGCGTCAATTTGCCGTGAAGGGCGCACCCTATAATCTTGCCATGACGACGGATGGCCTGTATGTTGTTGCCACGCTTAAGGAGGCCCAAGCCGTAGGCTTGTATGACTCCGGGACCGGGGAGGAACGCACACGAATCAGCACGTCGCAACCTGTAACGCATGGCGTGGTTGTGACACCGGATAACCGCTTTGCATTCGTCACCTCCGAAGGTGTCGGGCACACACCGGGTACTGTAGATGCAATTGACCTGGCTCAACAGGCCCTAGTGGCTTCAGTTGCGACCGGACTGCAGGCCGGGGGCATCGCCTTCTGGAAGATAGACCAGTAGAATGCAGCAGCCTGCCACACGGTTTATTGACCCCGCCTCGCTTGCGCGGCTGACATCGCTCGAACTGCTGGCCCGGGCGGTAGTGGAAGGTTTTCTGGCGGGCCTGCACCGAAGCCCGTACAAGGGATTCAGTGTGGACTTTATGGAATACCGGCCCTACGTGCCAGGTGATGATTTAAGGCGTATGGACTGGAAGGTTTTCGCGAGAACGGACCGCTATTTCGTCAAAGAATACGAAGGCGAAACCAACACCCGTTTACAGTTAATCGTGGATACCAGTCGGTCGATGAGTTACACCTCTCACACGATCACCAAACTGGAGTATAGTTGCTACATCGCCGCATCCATTGCCTTTTTGGCTGGTCGCCAGCGTGACGCGACCGGACTGACACTTTTTGACACACAGGTGCACACTTACGTGCCACCCAAGGCCTCACGCGCTCATTTGAACATGCTGCTGTCCACGCTGGAAACAGCAGTTCCCCAGGCTGCCACAAATATGGAGCGATCCCTGCACTCGGTAGCGGAGCAGCATCGCAGACGCGGTTTCGTTGTACTGATCAGTGATCTGCTAACGGACGCGGACCGTATTGAGCGTGCGCTGCGCATATTTCGATTTGCCAGACACAACGTGCTCGTACTCCAGGTGCTGGATCCCCAGGAAGTTGTCTTTGACTTCAAAGATGTCGTTGAATTCCTGGATCTTGAATCCGGCCGGAAAATGCTTGTCGACGCCAAGAGTGCCCGAACCATGTATCAGACAGAATTTCACCGCTTCCAACAGCGCATCCGCAAGATTTGCGGGCTCTTGCAGGCCGATTACGCCCTGCTTCACACTGATGCGCCACTGGACCAAGCGCTCTTCCAGTATCTATCCGCCCGTGCGCGGCGCAAAACCTGAAACTGGTGTCGTTCCTTACACCACTCTTTCTGGCCGCGGCCGGCGCGGTCCTCATTCCAGTGCTATTGCACCTGGTGCGCCGGCTCAAGGCACGCGAGGTGCCATTCAGTACGCTAATGTTCTTGTCGGCAACACCCATCCAGCGAATTCGCCGCCGCCGTCTCCAAGACATCTTGCTACTGCTTTTGCGAGTGGCCATTCTAATCCTGTTGGCCGTCGTCTTTGCACGCCCGTACATGTTGCAGGATAAGCTGCCGTTTGTACTGGAGCGGGAACGGGAATCTGCAGTTATTCTGGTGGACGCTTCCTACAGCATGCAGCACGGCACACGGTTTGACGAAGCCGTGGCCGCAGCGGTGGCCCGGCTAGACGAGGGAGATGAGTGGTCCGTTGTAGTATTCACTGATGCTGCACAGCAACTCACAACGCTAAGCGGCGATCGTGCCGTCCATGAGGCTGCACTAGGGGCGTTGAAGCCCTCCTACCGTACCACCGACTTCTATCCTGCGTTCCGTCTTGCCACAGAGATCCTTCAGGATGCCCGATTTGACGGGCGCACTATTGTGATGTTTTCTGACTTTCAGCAGTCCGGCTTCAGTCCGGCAATGGAAAATCTCACGTTGCCGGAAGGTGTGACCTATGAACCGGTCAAGATTGGAGAGGGCGATGAGGGAAACCGCTTCTTTGAAGCATTTGAGCTGGGACTCCAGCGTCGAGGGGAGCGAGTAGCCGTGCGATACAGTGCACGCATAAATTCCGAAAGCGAAGTCACGCTCTCGCTGGATAACAGCAATGTACAGCGCCAGAGTGGCCGCATGGTCTCATTCCGCCAAGAGGCGGTGCAGCCTGGTTTCTTTCAGGGACATTTGTCGCTCGTTGACGATATGCCCGGCACAGATGATCAGTATTTCTTCACATATGAAATCAGTCCACACGCTTCATTACTGGTCTTGGATCGCAGCAGCTCACAACGTAGCGCATTCTTTCTCGAATCCGCCTTTGATCTCGGGGAAACCAGTCGGTATGCCATTACAGTGAGCAGCACGCTCAGTCAGCTGACGGACATTGACCTCGTTTTCGTGTCCGGCACTGGGTCACTGACACCTGCAGACATGCGATCACTGCGTGAATTTGCAGAGCGCGGCGGCAGTGTTGTGCTCGCGTTTGACGAGGAAAATCCATTGCCGCCATCCCTGCTGAGCGCTGGTACAGCCCGGAGAGTAGTATCAGCTAGCGACTTGCAGGGGGGCAATGCAATCATTGCGCAGGTTGACGGGCAGCACCCCATTTTTACCCCCTTCGCTGGTGCTGGTGCGATGCTTCGACCGCAATTCCGACGCTATGTGCAGGTCACTCCCGATTCGACAGCACACGTGCTTGCCAGCTATGACTCTGGAGATCCCTTTCTTATCGAGCAGACACTTGGACGCGGCCACGTTTTAGTCTATACGTCCAGCCTCAGCACGGCCTGGACCGAGTTGCCACTTAGCGAAGTTTACGTCCCGCTACTCTATCAGATTGTGCGTTACGCAACACGTGAATCCGTCGCAGCTCGCCAGTATATCATAGGCGATGCCGTGCAACTTTTCGGCCTGGAAGGCGACAGCTGGGAAGTCGCCGCACCAACCGGTGACGTGTTGAAGGTCCAGATTGACTCGACTGGCACAGGTTTTTTCAGACCTACGGAGGTGCCCGGACATTACCAGGCCCAGTTGGGACGTGTTCGCTGGCCCTTTTCCGTTAATGTCGATGCAACTGAGTCTGACCTGCGCGCGCGCGACACCGAAGAAGCATATGCCGCTGTAGCCACTCGACACACGGAATCCGTAGCGACAGAATACCTTCCCGAGGATCAGGAGCAAGATCAGAAACTTTGGCGTTTGGTGCTTATGATTGTACTGACCGCTTTCGTCGCCGAATCGTTATTTGCCGCCAAACGCTGATATTCCATGCCAAGCGCTGATCGTTCCGTCATGAAGCTGGTTGACGCGGTGCGCAAGCAGTTCTATGCACGCGCCATGCGGCAGCATGCCGCCTTCAGTTGTGCCGCGTTCTGCGCCGGCAGTCTGATCGTACTATGGACCTATCCCTGGTTGGCCGACTGGATGCGTTGGACGGCGGGAGGCTTGGCTCTGCTGGCCCCTGTTGGCCTTTTCTGGCTCTTACAGCGCCGGATTCGGCGGCTTAGTAACGCCCAAATAGCGCTATTTGTGGAGGAGCGGAATCCGAAGCTGGAGGACCGCCTCAACAGTGCTCTGGAAGTGCATAGTGGCGCGGCAGAGAACGAATCCGTGGTTGCCGCTCTGCTACAGGACACCACCCGAAGGGTGGCGCCCATTATGCCACGTGCACTCCTTCGACGCACGCGTGCCCGATGGTGGGTGATCACGTCATTTATGTTGGGGGCGGCCTGTTTGGTGGTCGGCCTGACCAACCTCGACCGGTTGCAGACAGGATCCGACGCGGGGGCATTTGTACGTACGCCCTACATGACCATTTCGCCCGGCAATACCGAGGTGGATCAGGGCGATGCCGTGTCCATTGTGGCCACGCTGCGTGACGGCAGACGCGAAGACGTGACGATAGTGTACCAGGAAGCAGGAAGCGAATGGATGCATGAGCTCATGACGCCCGGTCGTGAGGGCCATTCATTTCTTGCAGAATTGCTCGACATTCAGCGCAACATCACTTACTACGTGGAGGCCGGACGACACCGCTCCGAACCTTTCGTCGTGTCTGTCTATGAGTTTCCCGAAGTGCAGCAGATTGATATAACGTATGAAGGACCGCCGTACGCGAACTTGCCGATGCGGACGGAGGAAGACGAGGGTGACATTGAAGGTCTCAGGGGATCACGTGTTACTGTAAATGTGCGCACCAACGCGAAAACCACGACGGCGGCCATAGTACTCGAAAGTGGACGTGAAATACCGTTTGCTCCGGTAGCCGAAGGTCTCTTTCGTGCCAAGATGGATCTGGAGACAGCTGACCGGTACACGCTTCGGCTGCTGGACGAAACCGAGCGTCAAAATCGATTCCCACGCGAATACATCATCACTCCCATCGAAGACCTGCCTCCACGGATTACGCTCCAGGAGCCCGGTCGTGACTTGCGTGCAAATGCCATCCAAGAGGTCCTCATAGCTGCGGACGTGAGCGATGACTACGCCATCGACGCCTTTAATCTAAAGTACTCCATTAACGGCGAGGACGAGGTGGCCGTAAATCTTTTGGAGAAAGCGGGCGAGACCAGCGCAACTGGAGAGCACTTGCTCTTTCTGGAGGATTACTCGCTTCAACCGGGTGATGTCATCACGTACTACGTCGAAGCCGCCGACGCACTGCAGAGCGAGGCTACGGATATGTACTTCATCGAGGTCGTGCCGTTTGAACAGCAGTTCACCCAATTGGCTAATGCAGGAGGTGGTCAGGGCGGCATGCGACAACAGAGTGGCCTCGTAATCAGCCAGCAGGACATTATTGCGGCCACGTGGCGCCTGCTGCGGCAACACGACGAACTGGCGGACTTTGATGATGCGCTGACGGCCTTGACACAAGCGCAACGTAACTTGCAGGCAAATATCGAAGAGCGGCTCAGCACTACGGCGTTTTCTCTTGAGTTGCGCGGCAGTGAAGAGCAGCAACAGGTAGCCGACCATTTGCGAAATGCCGTACGCGAAATGACACAGGCTGTGCGCGAACTCGAAGCTGGTCGCCTGAAAGAAGCCCTTACGCCCGAGCGTCGCGCTCTGAATCAGCTGCTCAGAGCCGATGCCTTCGACACGGAGCGGCAAGTGGCACGACAACGGCAACAGGGCGGCATGGGAGGGGGCGCCGCAGCGACCGAGGAGCGCATGACCGAGCTCATGGATCTTGAGCTCGATATTTCCAGAGACAAATACGAGACGCAGCAACAACGCCCGCCCGCAGCCACCAGTGCTGAAAACAATGACGCGCTCAGGCGCGTCCGTGATCTTGCCCGGCGGCAACAGGATCTCGCGCAGCAGCGTCCGGCCCAGACTGAAGAAGACCAGCGCCGTTTCGTAGACCGGCTGCGCCGCGAACAGGAGGATCTGCAACGCTCACTGGAGTCCATGCAGAACCAAATGCAGCAATCCAGTCAGCAGGCCCAGCAAGGCTTGAACCGCGCGTTGCGAAACATGGAACAGGCGCAACGCGCATTGCGGCGGGGCAATATGGACGAAGCCGCGACACGTCAGCAGCAGGCTGCCCATGACTTGCAAGCGATCGAAGAGGCCCTTCGGCTGCAGGCCCGCGGCTCTGACCGGGAAGCCATGATGCAGCTGGCACAAGATCTGGGCGCGCTGATAAAGCGTGAACAGGCATTGGCCACAGACCTGAACGAAGCGGGTGACCAACCCGAACGCGAGGAACTGCAGCGCCTGTTCAGTGAGCGTGAGGCGGTACTGGACGATCTGGAACAGGTAATCGAGCAGGCCGAAACCTTGGAACAGGCCGACTCGGATGCGGCCACAGCGGCACGTAATCTTACTCGCGAGATTCGCCGAAGTGCGATCAGAGAGGACATGCAAAACTCCGGTCAGGCATTGCGCAACGGATGGATGCCAACGGCGCGCCGCATTGAAGAAGAAATTACCAGCGACCTGGAGGAACTGGAGGCTGCCCGACGCGAGCTGGTCGGGGCGCTGCCCGTGACACAAGAGGAATCACTTGCACAATCTCTCGAGGACTTGCAGCGGCTGCAATCCGAAATGCGTGACCTTGAAGCGCTAGCCTCACGCATGCGTGAGGCGGACGGAGGCTCGCCTGCTCAGCAGGCTCGGCTGGAAAGACAAATGCAGAATACTCAGCAGGCTGCGCGCGACTTGGTCAACAGCATGGAGGGAATGCGATCGCCGCAACAGTCCGCGTCCGGGATCCAAAATGCGCTCACACGCGCGGACCATACCGGTGTGCTGCTCGATGAGGCGTCCGCCAAGGATTTCTTCGGCCGCAGCGTCTACGCACCGCTTTCGGCGCTCGAAGTGCAGCTTCGCCAAGCACTGGAAGCGGTGCAGTTGGAAGCAAAACTCTACGGCAGCCGGCGCGGAGAGGTGCCGCCAGAGTATACAGACATGGTGGAAAAATACTACGAATCGCTTTCCAGCCGACGGTCTCAATAGCTGCGCATGCTGAAGTTCGATGCGGTGCAATTTGCTGAAGGCACAATTAGCCTGCAGGTGAGTCCCGGCGCCGTCCTGTTGCTAGGGGCGGTCCTGGCCGTGGTTGTAGTAGCATTCTTTCGGAGTGAGGCCCCGTTACGAGTGTGCTCGATTAGCCTAGGGCTGCGCACTTTGGCAGGACTACTGTTGGTTCTGCCGCTGTTTGAGCCCCGGCTCGTCGTGCCCGAAGTCGTACCGGACGAGAACTTTGTAGCCGTGGTTGTAGACGCTTCCGACAGCATGCTGCTTACAGACGGCCCAAGTGGTCAGTCGCGGTTGGAGACGGCCCGATCGGTACTCCTCGACCCGGCGCACGGCATTTGGAACCTTATTGCTGAGACGTTTAAAGTGCGCCTGTACATTTTTGCAGAGGATGCAACGCGGGCGGACAGTGTAGTGGCGGCCTCGCCTGGCAACAAAACCAATCTGCATGCGGCCTTGGAACGCGTTATAGCGGACTTTCGGGGACTGCCACTTACGGGAGTAGTACTAATAACCGACGGGAATACTGCACAGCGGGCCGACGCTGCGACGCTCGCGGCGCAGTTGCGTGATCAAGGTATTGGCCTTCATGTTATCGGTACCGGGCAAACATCCCTTGCCGCAGAGCGGGAACTGATAGAGGTTGTGGCCCACAAGGGCGTAGGCGAACGTACCGGTGCTGAAATCGAGGTCAAGGTCAGGAGCACAGCCGTAGAGCCTGATCCGGTTACGTTCACGATTTTTGACGGCGACGTACCGGTGTTCAGTGAGTCCAGGTCGCTTAAGGGTAGCGGCAAGCTGGACCAAATAGCGTTTTTTTTTGAGACCCCGAGCGCAGGAACCCGGGAGTATCATGTGCACGTTGAGGCGGCATCGGGTGAATTGAATACGCTCAATAACACACTGCCTGTACTGGTAGATACGCGACGCGATACGCTGCGGGTACTGTATTTCGAGGGCCATTTGCGGCAGGATTTCAAGTTCATCAAGCGTGCACTCGAAAGTGATCAAATAATCGAGTTCGCGTCGATTACGCGCACCGGTACGGGCAAGTATTACCGCCAAGGCATTCGCTCACCCGGCGAGTTGGCGGGTGGCTTTCCATCTGGGAGTGACGCCTTATACCCGTTTGATGCGCTGATACTGGGCGACGTGGAAGCGTCGACGTTTTCGTTCTCGCAGATGCAGCTCATGGAATCTTTCGTCCGCGTGCGGGGCGGAGGATTTTTAATGATGGGCGGCCGCAACGCCTTTGCGGAAGGCGACTACGCCGGCACGCCCGTTGCAGACATGCTACCCGTCCATTTGGACTTCACGCGAGCACAAGTGCTTCCAAAGCGCTTTGAGTCGGAGGGAGGCGAACGCGGTTTCAGGTTTGTGCCTACGTCCGCTGGTCTGGAACATCCGTTTATGAAGCTCTCTCCGGATCCGACAACCAATCGATCCTTGTGGTCGGGCATGCCCACGCTTACCAGCATCAACTTCGTCGGGGGCACCAAGCCAGGGGCTCAAGTTGTCGCTGCCAAACCCAATGATGTGTATGGTCCCGAAGAACCTGTGCTTGTGATCCAGCGGTACGGGAAAGGACGTACGGCTGCGCTGGCTACCAGCAGTACTTGGCGCTGGCAGATGCTTCTGGAAGCTGAGGATGGCCGGCACGAGCGCTTCTGGCAGCAGTTTGCGCGCTGGATAGCCGAAAGCGCGCCTGATCGCGTGAACATCGGGGAAAACGTTGTGCGTCTGGCCCCGGAAGCTTTGCATGAGGTGGCCGTACACGTATATGACGCAGCCTTCCGCCCGTTGAGTGGAGCTACGGTTGAGGGCCTGTGGCGCAACCCGGACGGTACGGTGGAGTTGGTGTCCTTCGTCGATGATTTGGCCCGGGAAGGAACTTATTCAGCTCCGATCACGCCTGCCCGAGAGGGGGTCTACGAGCTGGAGGTCGAGGCTGTCGCAGCTGGCGAGGTCGTGGGAAGGCACGCGCGAAGTTATCTGGTCAGACGGCAGAATCTGGAGTATTATGATGCGACGCAGAAGAAGGATTGGCTTGCGTCATTGGCGACCGTGTACTACACGCCGGATGAAGCTGCTGACATCCCGGTAAACTTGCGATCGATGCGCACGAGCACGTCGGTCTACCGGGCATCCTACTTGTGGGATATGCCGCTGCTTCTCATTATGGCTGTACTGCTCTTGTGTGGAGAATGGTATTACCGAAGGCAGCACGGACTGCGCTAGTGCTTACGGTGCTTTGCTTCATGCATGGCACCGTGCTATCCCAGCACCGGTACGCTTTGATCATCGGCGGTCTGGGGGGCGCTCCGGATCAGATCGCACGCATTGAAACGCATCTCGAAGCCACCTTCAATACGTTGAGTGGCCCGCTGGCCTTTGATGAAGTGACTGTGTTGGCAGAACGCACCCTCGCAGGCAAATCTTTTGTGAAGGGCGAGTCAACAGCCGAAAACATACGCGGATGGTTTGCCTCGCTCGCATCAACGGCCACCCCTCAGGATGAGGTGTATGTGTTGCTGTTTGGCCATGGAAGCTATGACGGAAGTCATTCGGCCTTGAATATTCCGCGCCGCGACCTTTACGACCGCGACTATGCGGAATTGGCCCACGCACTGAATGCGGGGCGTATGGTATGGATTTGCACGATGAGTGCCAGCGGGCCGTTTGTGCAGGCACTCAGCGCGCCCGACCACATTGTCATTACCGCAACACGAACCGGTACGCAACGCAATCAGACGGTCTTCCCGCAGTTTCTTGTGGAGGCCTTGGCCGCTCCATCTTCGGATCTTGACCGGGATGGCAGCCTGTCCGTACTCGAAGTGTTTCAATATGCAGCTGAAAAGACCGCCGCGCATTATAACGAAGCGGGCCACCTGGCTACTGAGCACAGTTTGCTGGAAGACACCGGGGATGGCGAGGGCGTCCGCGTAGAAGCGCTAAACGACAGCGCGGAAGGTCATTTGGCAGGCATCACTTATCTGCGACGCGGGACCATCCTGGTGGTGGCAGACGACGCTCTTGCGCAGGAACGCAGCATGCTGGAAGGCCGGATTGCCGAACTCAAGACCAGAAAGCAGGACCTGTCGGACACTGCGTATTACGCGGAACTGGAGACGCTATTTGTGGCTTTGGCCAGACTTAATGACCGGATTGAGGCGCAGCTGGAATAGGACGTCCCAGTTCGGTGAGCATCTCTTCTGTTGAGACAAACTTTATGCGGGGGCGCCCTTGGGGGGCCCCCGCTGCGATTTCTGCGGCGTCCAGCTTCTCCCAGTCTTGCCAGGTAATCATATTCGGTTGCTGGAGTTCAAGGAAGCGGGAGGGGACCATCAAGTCGGTTTTTTCCGGTGCAAAGCACTTCCCAGCCGTCAGATCTTCCAGCATACTCCTTACCGTTTCAAGCGCGTCCGGCTTGTTTGTACCAATGACCCCGGTGGGGCCACGCTTGATCCAGCCCCCGACATACGCACCACAAACCGGTACATCACCATTGATCACACGTCCCTTGTCACTTGGAATGACGCCCCAGTCTTCCCTAAATGGTAATCCGGGCAACCGTACACCACGGTAACCCACGGAACGGAACACTACCTCCGCGGGCAGCTCTTCGAACTCGCTCGTAGCCTGTGCACTCAGCCGGTCACCACGACCTTCAATGAGTTTGTTGCGAACGAGTCGCACCCCGCCGACCGCTCCGGTACCGTCGTTGTGTAGTGCTGCGGGTGACACGAGAAAGCGTAGCGTAAGGGTTTTCGGCTTGCCTTCAGCCACACGTTTCGAAAAAGCGTCAATCATGGCCACTTTTTTCGTCGTCAGCCGGTCACCGGCCGAATTCATCCAAGCTTGTGACAGGGGATCCAGCGTTGCATCGCGAACGGGTACATGGATATCTGCACCCGGCAGTTCGCCCAGCTCTTTCGCCTCCGGATTGGTGAAGGCGGCCTGAGCCGGCCCTCGACGCCCCAACATATAGACCTCACGCACACGGCTTTCAGCGAGTGCCTCCAGCGCGTAGTCTGCGATATCGGTCTTACGCAACTCGTCGATCGTTCTGCACAAAATGCGGCATACATCAACGGCCACGTTGCCCACGCCAACGACGGCTACGCATTCCCGCGAAAGATCAAACTTCAAGTGCCGGTAGTCCGAGTGCCCGTTGTACCAGCCTACGAAGTCCGTAGCGGAGTAGCTGCGGTTCAGGCCCTCACCCGGAATATTCAGGCGGCGATCCTCCTGCGCTCCAGTGGAAAAGTAAACCTGGTGGTACAGCTGCCTCAGATCCTCGAGATGGATGTCCCGTCCATATTCCACGTTTCCAAAGAAGCGAAAACCCTCGCGTGCGGCCATCTTTACATATACGCGCGTCACGTTCTTGATCTTCTGGTGATCCGGCGCCACGCCGCTGCGCACGAGCCCGTAAGGGACGGGAAGCTTGTCAAACAGGTCCACGGTGACCTTGTGCGTCTTGTTGCTGAGCAAATGGCCCACCGCATAGAAACCAGCCGGGCCAGCGCCGATGACTGCTATGCGCGCCGGCCGATCGGAGCTTCCAATTTCGGGCATGATGGCAGTATGATGAGTAAGTTGGTTGTACCGACCTCAGGATCTGGCGTGAAAGTATAACGGGCAGCCGTTCCGGCGCAAGGTCAAGCGACAATACCACTAGCCGGATTTATCATTGGGCGCAGAGACAGTATGCAAGTGTGGTGTACACCATTCATTCGGGAAGCTCTGGTCTATAGTATCTTGATGGCGGGACCGGCCACAATCGGGCTGAGGAATCAGTCAGGAAAGCGTATTCGCAAGCCAAATGCAGCCTTCTTGCTGACACACACATACGTCTTGAATACCCTGCCCCCTTTTCGTGGCGTCCGTGCATAGCCATCCTGTAAAAGCTACGTGTGGATAGCGCGTCAGACAAGAGTCGGTCAGAGCAACCTGCATGTATACCCTCTTCGGGCCGCGGTAGCATGACCTTCCATCTGACCCAACCCTGTTCGGGTCTTTTCGCATTTACCGGACTTACCCGTACAATTCACTTTCCGTTATTGATCGCCAACTGGACATCCCGCCACGGGCCTCCTTTCCGTGCAAGCACGCGTCTTATATCCCTCGCCCGTTGACCGGCGTCACACGTATACGAACGCCCGGCACTGCCTTTCGGTGAACTCGCCAAATCCGTGCTCTTCTAACAGCCTTTTCAATGTGGGTAGAACGGATTGCCTAATGTGTGAATCACTACGGTGGCCACGAACCGTTCCTGGTGCGGTGCCTTGCAACGTTTGCCGATCGCCATAGGCGTCCTCACAGGTCAATATCTTGGTGTGACCCTGACTTAACCCCTTTACCAGGTAGCCACCAAACCAGACTTTATCCACGGGCATAGGCCCCGCTGCGACTTCCGTGGCGGGTGTCCAGCTCGATGTGGACGGCTACCCGCATGGTTCCCCCTTTTCTTCGGTGTACGATGTACGATGCGAGAAAAATAGTCGATTTTGAGGATATAATAAATATTTTATTTGCCACATAAGGTTGTCTCTGCGCCTCAGACGGCTATATTCACGCACTCGCATTCATTTGCGCCAACAACGAAATAGTACGTGGGTCTCAGCCGTATGCCGAAGACGAGACCCGTTCACCCTTCCTGACTGAGTTCACGAATACTGAGATCATGACCCTTGTGGGTCTCCCGATCAAGGACCCCATTAACTTTGATTTGCTCTCACCCAAAGACCTCGCCGACTATGTAGACCAATCCTATGCACTTCTCCAAAAGAACTTCATGGAGCGATTTTCAATTCGGGAGAGCCCGATCTACCTGCCACGTCTTCCCCGACTTCCAGCGCGCTTCGCGAGCCCATATTCTACTCTGGTGATTCAGCCTATCACTTTCAGTACAGCCACTTTGCGCCACTAAAGTACAAGGAGGACGCTGATTGGCTTTTGCGCAACAAGAATATCGATCTAGAGATTGGCAGAGTTGTCTGCCAAGCCCTGCGGCACCTCCATGAGCAGCGCATTCGAGATGCGCCATGTCGAGAAAGTCACGGCCCGAATCGGGGGCAGGCGGATGAAATGCCGGCTAATTGACGCGCCGCTCGCCGAAGGCGAGGCTCCGACACAGGACGAAGCAGCGCAAGAAAGGTAGAGCGGGTTCGACTACTGGGGGCCGCCACTAGAAGTGCAATCCTACCACTGCCCGTAACGCAGAAACCCTCCGACGAGCCAACTTTGGGGTTCACGCTCAAGCGCCCTTCGCGTGCAGGACCGGGAACTTGTATTGCAGTGGCAGCTTTTTGCATTCATGCAGGATCTTACCTCCTCCCCCGAAGACCGGGTTGGCATGCCCCCCAAATCCATCCCCCGTGTGCGTGAGCGGGGGCCGGCCAAATACTTCCACGGCCGCGAACACGTGCGGAGCTTTTTCGCGCAGCTGCGCACGGATGCGATTCAGGACCAGGGCGGCACCATATTTTTGATCCAAGGCCCCCCCGGAGCGGACAAGACCGCCCTGCTCCACCAGTGCGCCGTGGAAGCTGACATCGACGGATGGCACGCCACAAAAATAAACAACCAGGCCCTCTACGAACCGGCTGTCATGGCGCAGAATCTGGGGGAGCCGTACATCACCCGGAAAGAACGGGTGACCACGCTCGATGCGAAGGTCGTGGCAAGAGAAACCATTACGGAAATGGCCGGAGCCGCCACGGTTCCCCAAGTGCTCAAAGACCTGACGCCCGATACCGGACTCTTGCTGCTACTGGACGAAGCACAGACCATCGGAGCTCTCACAGGCCGTACGTATGGACCGTCCGTTACGACCACGCTCAATGCGATTCACAACGGCGATCTTGGACGTCCCGTGATCCTGCTCTGCGGCGGCCTCGGCATTTCGAAAAGCACCTTCGGCGCGCTGGGAATCTCCCGCTCCGACATCGGCTGTATGGTCAACCTGGGACGTCTGTCCGAGGCGGCCGAGCGGGCCGTCATCCAGGACTGGCTCCGCAAGGACGGCCGGGCAAAAGGCGACGTGATACCTTGGACCCATGCCATCGCCAGCGAAACCCACGGCTGGCCCCAGCACATCATGTGCTTCGCCCAGCCCGCCGCCTGGGTCGTACGCCACAATGGTGGCGAGCTGACGCCGGGCCGACTGGCGTATGTTATGGAACGGGGACATCAGGGAAAAACGGAATACTACCAGGGGCGCATAGACGATGTCGAGAAAATCATCCGCTCCGCCATAGGCAAGCTCTTAGGCAGCCGGCCGGCCGACCGCGAACTCGACAAACACGTCATCCTTGCGGCGCTCTCCGGCGGCCGCACGCCGAATGAGGCGC
>JAAXGT010000185.1 GCA_012271205.1 Rhodothermales bacterium | reverse complement strand
CCGCTTTGTGCTATGGCGCTGAGGGGAAGTCAACCCCAAAACAAGCCTCGTCCCATGGGCGCGATGGTCTCTGCATATTTCAGGACACCCGTCGCCTTTACGCCATTTCTCACACGAATCCAGCAGTGAATGCGACCTGTTTTAAGGAAGATCAAGTTTGCCGTGCACCAAGGAAGGCTCTCTTGTCAGTCTGTTACATGGATCCCCGAATCAATCTGTAATTCGGGGCGCACAGTAGTTGCAAATGCCGCGCTTTAATCGCCCTGGTGACGAAGCAACGTAATCGGGCTGCGCTCGCAAGGCAAGCGCGATCAGCCAATGTATATCCCCAATTCAGGTAACCTGAACGTCTGCGGCAGCTATCGTACACGGCTATCACGGAATTTCATAGTGAGGGGACACCAGGGAATTGTTGTCCAACAGTGCCGTCACTTGGACAATCCGGGCACTCTCCGGGTTGCAAATGGTGACGGACTTTTCGGCTGGTCGGCCTGCTTTGTCTACTCTGACCGGATGAACAATAACCTGTTTACTATGGACTTCGGTTGGGCCCCTCGTGTCCGCATGACGCAAGCCTAAGTAAGGCATGGAGCTGGACTGTGTGACTTGCCCACCAAGCGTCGCCACTTGAATCTCTTCAATCTTGGATGATCGCGCAATACGCTGCAGATGCGAATTGACCGTTTCGGGCGACCAGCCTGCTTCCTTCGAGCAGGTTACAAACGCATCAACCAGACTGGCCTGAACGATCATTTGCTTGCTCATGATCGAGTCAAATACAGACCGTATTTCGGCAATACGCGATGTGTATCGCAGGCTCAATAAATCATTCTCACCAAAGGCGGCCAATACGGCCGTCATGACAGGAGATGCGTAACTGTTGGCCAGGAGTCCTTGCTCTTCAAAGGCCAATGCATTGCCGACTTGGACAATTCGTTGGCGGTCAATACCGCTGACACCCACGTATTTGTAGATTTCCCAATCGATTTCTCTTACTTGCGCGGCTTGTGTGGTTACCTCATCGGCATCGGTCGACGCTGACAGCAGTGGGTAAAACGCAGAGGCCTGAGGCTGCGCTTCGGGGTCCGAAACAAAACAGAAGGGTATGAGCACACCCTTCTCATCACGCACATTGGTCAGATATGCGAACCCCTTCTCGTCTGTTATCCACAACTCGTCAAGCACAGTCATTTCGACGACCTTGTCCAAAATGGCAATAATTTCCTCGGCGCTACATCCGCCGGCTTCTGCGGCAGCAATCAAATGGGCCGTAATACGCGCTTGGCCAGTCATCAACTCGTCCAACATTTCATCCAGACCGTCCGCCACGTCCTTTAGTGAAATCTCTTTCATAGTATCTTGAGTTAAAGTGCTATTGGAGGGTTGAGTCTTATTCAACACATTGTGGCACAACGGTTTCCAATTGGAATCCTGTCTGAACTTCACGGTACATCAAATCACAAATGCATATGCGCAATATGCTCATCGCAAGACTGGCCTTAATGATGTGTTTGGCGGCCCTGCTGGTCGCTCCGGGTGGTCAAGACACACCCATGCTCGGCTTCAGTGCTGAGCGGTCCGAAATCCAGCGTAGCTTGGAAGCAGAATACGATGTGCTACTGCGTAAAGATAACCTGCGCATCTGGATGAAGCACATGACCGCAAAGCCGCAGCACGTTGGTTCGCCGCAGGCCAAGGCAAACGCAGAATTTATGGTGGAGCTGTTTCGAGACTGGGGCTATGAGGCTCGAACGGAGGTCTACCATGTACTTTTCCCGACCCCCTTGGAACGTCATCTGGAGTTGCTGTCGCCTGCCAGCTTTACAGCTCGTCTGATGGAACCTGAAGTGGATGGCGATGCCACCAGTGGCATTCGGGAAAACCGTTTGCCGCCATACAACGCTTACAGTGCAGACGGAGACGTGACCGGTGAATTAGTGTACGTAAACCAGGGTATTCCGGCAGACTATGACGTATTGGCTCGATATGGCGTGGAAGTGAGAGGCAAAATAGTGATCGCACGCTACGGTGGATCTTGGCGCGGGATCAAACCCAAACTGGCGGCGGAGCGGGGGGCAATCGGTTGTATCCTATACTCGGATCCGCGTGATGACGGGTTTTTCCAAGGCGATACGTATCCCGATGGGCCCTATCGTATGGCCCACGGCGCCCAGCGAGGTTCCGTGATGGACATGCCGCTGTTTCCGGGAGATCCGTTAACGCCTGGCATTGGTGCTACAGAAGACGCCGAGCGGATATCTCGAAGCGAGGCGCCAACCCTGATGAAGATCCCGGTGCTCCCGATTTCGTGGAGTGACGCTCAGCCACTGCTTGAAGCGCTCGAAGGTCCAGTGGCGCCAATCAACTGGCGCGGTGGGCTGCCCCTTACCTATCATATCGGGCCAGGCCCCGCTCGGGTGCGGCTAAAAATCACCTTCGATTGGCAGCTCGTACCGGCCTACAATGTGATTGCTACCCTACCCGGGGCGGAGTATCCGGATGAATGGATTGTACGGGGAAATCATCGCGATGCCTGGGTTTTTGGGGCTCAGGACCCCATTAGCGGAATGGTGGCGCTTATGGAGGAAGCGCGTGTAATAGGTGAGCTGGCTCGGCAAGGGCATAAGCCGCGTCGCACAATTGTGTTTGCAGGCTGGGATGCGGAGGAGCAAGGGCTGTTGGGTTCGACGGAATGGGTCGAACACCACGCCAATGAGCTGCACCAAAAAGCGGTGATTTACATTAACACAGACAGCAATGGACGCGGATTCTTAGGCGCCGGCGGCTCGCATACGCTTGAACGACTTCTCAACGAGGTCGCTCAAAGTGTTGTCGATCCGCAGACTGGAGTGAGCGTGAGCGAGCGCCAGCGCGCTCTGCGACGCGTGCGCGGCAACACGGAAGCGGATACACGTGAGGATCTCAGAATTTCGCCGCTCGGCAGTGGCTCAGATTACACGCCCTTTTTGCAACACTTGGGAATTGCCTCCCTCCACATTGGGTTCGGCGGCGAGAACGGCGGTGGCAGTTACCATTCCGCTTTCGACTCGTTCGACTATTACACTAGGTTTGGTGACCCCGGATTCGACTACGGGATAGCACTGGCGCAGGTTGCCGGGCGCCTTACACTGCGTATGGCGAATGCGGAGGTCCTGCCGCTTCGCATGCAGAATTTTGTCGATAACGTAGGCACCTACGTAGATCAAGTAATCCAGTTGTCCGCGACTCTGCGCCAGGAAACCGCAACCCACAACCACCTGATCGACAGTGGTTCCTGGGCACTGGCTGCCGATCCAACAATTCCCAATGTGTTGCCACCAAAGAAGGATGAGGTGCCTCATATCAATTATGCTCCACTGCGCAATGCCCTCGAAACGCTACAAGAGAGCAGTATAGCCTATGATCGGGTCTTGGCTGCTCAGGTCGAAGGCCTTGCCGATGAGCAACGCGAAGCGGTCAATCAGGTGCTTCTACGCTTGGAACGTTCTATGACCCGTAAGGAAGGTTTGCCGGGGCGGCATTGGTTCCGGCATCACATATATGCACCGGGATTCTACACAGGCTATGGCGTCAAGACGCTGCCCGGAGTGCGGGAGGCGCTGGAGCAGCGCGACTGGGACAAAGCAGATACTCAAATAGAGATTGCCGCAGGCGTACTGCGACGCGTGGCAGCTGAAATGGATCGGGCTGCCGCGTTGTTGCAGCCATGACACGAAGCACAGCGTACGCCAAGTTTGGTGCCTATCAGGTGTATATTAAGCAGCTGGAGGATTAAGCACCATCAGTCCGCAAATGCCTCGAAGAACCAAGTGCTGATCCACATGGTCAATGTCCGGTACGTGCGTCGCTACCAATTTGTGCCAACCGCCTGTAAGCACCACGACGAAGTCATCTGCCAAGACCAAACGCATGCGTGACAAGGCACCATTTATATGGTCCAGCATGCCGTACATGAGGCCATGCTGTATTGCTTCCACCGTTGAGGTTCCAAGTTCGCCGTCAGGAAGCTCGAGTTGCACAGTTGGCAGGGAGGCAGTGCCTGAGGTAAGTGCTGCTCGCAACAATTCCGGCCCTGGGGCAATGGAGCCTCCCAAAAACACCCCATCCGCGCGCAGCGTGTCGATAGTGACAGCTGTTCCGGCATCAATTACGACGACGTTCTGCGAGCTGTAAAGCAATCGTGCACCGGTTGCTGCAGCGATGCGATCAGCACCCAGCCGTCTTTGAGGTTTGTAGCGGATTGTAAAGGGAAGCTTCAGCGTGTGGTCAATGTGCAGAATAGACACGGATTCGTGAGCCGTTAGTATCGAACAGATGCGGTGCGTAAGATCGGGCACGACGCTGCAGAGTCCAACACGTGTGACGCTTAGTTTCGCAAGCCAAGTCGCAAGTGTGCATTCCAGCGCTGCGTCTGCACGCAACGAGATGTGCCGCAATAGGCGATTGCCCTCGAAGCACGCAGCCTTCAGAAAGGTGTTGCCGATATCAATGGCCACCTGCATTACACGTCAAGTCTCCGGCGTGTACGGTAACCATGCCGCTGGATGTTTTAAGGCGCAGGGCACCCTGCTTAGTGATACCCTGTATCGTACCTTTCAATGCCGCCTGTTGTGGGCCGCGTCCAACGTGCCAAACCCTTCCGCGTCCGCTCAGTTGCTGGACATAGGACCGCCGGATGGTTTCTTCGTGCGTTTGCAGCTGGTCCAAGCGCTGTTCCAGACGCAGGAGTACATCAGCCATGAGAGTGGCACGATCCATAGGGCGTCCGGAGGCAAGAATGAGTGAGTTTGCCTTTGATTCGAGTTCAGGCGGAAAAGACGTCTGATTTACGTTTATACCAATCCCCAATACGACGGTAATTTGCCGTCCGACAGTGGACTCTAGTAGCATTCCACAGCACTTGCGTCCATCCAGCAAGATGTCGTTGGGCCACTTGACGCGAACAGGAACAGGTGCGGCGACCTCTGTCAATGCGTCGGCTACGGCGAGGCTGGCGGCCAGCGTGATCAGGCTGAGCCGGGAGGGTTTCATGTCTGGCCGGAGTACAACACTGAATAGCAGGTTTTGTCCGGCAGTGGCCTCCCAAGTGCGGCCCATGCGGCCCCGCCCGCAAAGCTGGTAGTCTGTTAATACAATACTTCCGTGGGGCGCGCCTTGGGCAGCCCAGTCCAAGGCCCAAGTGCTGGTAGAGTTAACTTTATACTTCGCTCGCAGGCTGCGCCCCAATGATCGCGTCTTTAGCAGTGCAGCCACTCGATGTGCAAGCGGGAATTCTGACTCAGAGTCCACCGTCATAATTGTAACACGTGATGTGTCGCGTCAAATACCGGCTGCGCCCCAAGGGCAATCCAAGCCGGATGTCAATATGCGCCTGGTAGGGTACCCACATGTCGCCAAGACCAGGGCGAAGCTGGAACAAGTAGTGGCTGTGCTCCTTGTAGAGCATATCCAAGGAACTGATCTCCAGCTCATAGGCGGTCAGAATACCCGATGCTTGGTCTATGACGTACCGGGCATGCCGTACATCTTGATTCGAACCCGGACGGGCGCTGATGTCAATAACCTGTGCGGGCCGAGTCCAGATGAGCGTATCCGACCGCACCCGATAGGTATACTCGTCACGGAATCGGGGTATGGTGTAATTCAAACTTTCGGAAGCTATTGCAGATGGCAAGTCAGCCACGTCCGATGGCAACTGCAGAGTTTCACCAAAATATTCATCGATGCGTTCACCCAATACCACCGGCACACGGCTTGGTCCGTAGTGCACGACGCGGCTGCTCGTTCGGAAATGGCGATTAGTCTGGCGCACGATACGGGTATGTCGCGTATGAGAATGCGTGGAAATAGCCTCGAAGGCACCCGCTAGAGTGGTTATCTGGACCCGTTGCAATAAATCCAGGGCTTGGATCGCCGCTTGTTGTTCCGCATCACTAGGCGGCGGCAGGGGGGAAGAACAGGTGGCGGCCAAAAGGAGACCAGCAATCAGACTGGTTCGTATCATGTACAACGAAGGCACAATCTTGCCTGAGTGGATTCCAGGATGCAGGAAATCGATGTAGCCATCCAGGCGGCCGTACAGGCTGTACACCTGATTCGCGTGAACGCAGGGCACGCCGATGCCCAGGAAAAGGCGCCGAGCGATTTGGTCACGAGCACTGATGAGGCCGCACAAGCGCTCATCATACGCATTCTCGAGGAAGCGTTTCCCGATACAGGGGTGCTGGCGGAAGAAGGTGCACCGTCTGACCTGAGCGATTTCGAAGGTTGGATTGTCGATCCTATCGACGGAACCGCGAATTTTGCCCACGGACTGCCACCGTACGCTGTCAGCATTGGTCTTAGACGTGAAAGCCAGATGGTGATGGGCCTTGTACTTGAAGTAAGCTCCGGTGATCTCTTTACCGCAATTCGTGGAAAAGGCGCGTGGCGAAACGGTCGACGGATTCAGGTCAGTACACGCTTGCGTCTGGCGGACTGCATTATTGCCACGGGTTTCCCGTTCCGGGAGCAGGACTATACAGAGGCATATTTGGAAGTGCTTCGCCGTTTTCTGGTGGAAACTCGAGGTGTGCGTCGGTTTGGCGTGGCGTCGGTAGATCTTGCGTATGTGGCGTGCGGCTTGATGGATGGCTTCTTCGAAACAGGGCTGCATCCTTGGGATGTGGCAGCGGGCATGCTGCTCGTTGAAGAGGCTGGTGGTCGCGTGACGGATTACCACGGTGAGCGGGACCCATTGTTTGCTGGTCAGATAGTGGCATCAAACGAATGGGTTCATGAGGAAATGCTGCTGCTTACTCCACCATTGCGATCCTCCTGAGATCCCTGTTGCGATTGGCGAAAAATCGCCAGCTAACACCATGCGCATTAATTGGTGCAATGTCCGTAGCGCGTATGACCTGGTGATTCAAAGGGCATTTCGTGTTCGGTGCGTGGATTCAGGCATGTGGTGCGTATTTTCACAATCCAACAAAAGGAATTGACTATGAACAGTTACGGGCTTCTGGCAGGCAAGACAGGCGTAATCTTTGGTGCGCTGAATGAGAGCAGCATTGCGTGGGCCATTGCCGAAGCGGCTCTGCGCGAGGGGGCTCGGTTTGCACTTTCCAATGCCCCCGTTGCAAGGCGGCTGGGCTCGCTGGATAAGCTGGCGGAAGCGTCGGGCAGCCCGGTCATTTGGGCCGATGCGACCAAAGACGGCGATTTGCAGACGCTGTTCGAACAGGTCAAGATGCACTATGGTCAGATTGACTTCATCGTGCATGCTATCGGCATGGGTGTGAATGTGCGCAAGCGTGTGCCGTACGAAAAGCTCAATTATGACTGGTACGCGAAGACACTAGATATTTCGGCTGTCAGCCTGCACCGTATCGTGCACCATTCCCTCGAGACCGGGGCCATGCGGCATGGCGGTTCGATATTGACAATTACATATATAGGGGCGCAGCGCTCATTTTCGCACTACTCGGAAATGGGGGATGCCAAGGCCCTGCTGGAAAGCATTGTACGAACGTGGGGGAGCCGGCTTGGCAAGTACGGCATTCGGATCAACGCGATTTCACAGAGCCCGACACGCACTACCGCAGGCCAAGGCATCAGCGGGTTTGATGCCATGTACGAGTTTGGCAACCAAATGTCACCTTTGGGCAATGCAGATGCGGCCAGTTGCGGAGACTACGCAGTCACCTTGCTAAGCGATCTCACCCGAATGGTAACCATGCAGACACTGTACCATGATGGAGGCTTTAGCAGCATGGGCATTGCCAGCGAATTCGTGCAGCCTCTCATGGAGAAATTGAAGGGTTAACTTGCGGTTTTCTTGTCTGACGTTGATCTTTGCGCAAGTCTGTCAGTACCTCGTAATGCGTTTGGGATTGATTTTGGCGGGATTGTTCATGGTTGCCGGGGGGCGTGCCCAAAATCAGTCTCCGACGTCCGGAATCTCGGCGGACAATCTCTATTACGTCGTCGAGCGCAGAGCGACACTATATCGGGATGCTGTCAAAGATAAGCCCTATCTGCGCCTAGGGTTTCGGGAGCCACTCATTGCTTCCGACACCGAGGGCGGTGTCTTCCAGGTATCCACGCAAGATGGAGCACGCGGGTATGTGGATGCTCAAAGCGTGTCAAATGTGTGGATTCGGGTATCGAAGCGGCAAAAGCGTCTAAGTCTTTTTAAGGGCTTGGAGCTCATCATGGAGTTCAATGTGGACTTTGGCTACAACGCATATTCCGACAAGGTAAAACGGGGCAGCGAGGGTGAGCGTGATCACTGGCGTACGCCGGAAGGTGTGTTCTATGTAGTACGCAAGAATCCTAACAGCCAATTTTACCGTGCGTTCTTGCTCAATTATCCGAACGTGGAAGACGCGCAGCGTGGACTGCAGGACGGGCTCATTTCTCAAGTGGAGCACGATGCCATTATGGCGGCCGAGCAGCGCGGCCTGCCCCCGCCCATGAACACGATCTTGGGCGGAATGATAGAGATTCACGGCGGGGGTACCGGCCTTAATACAAACTGGACACAGGGTTGTGTAGCGGTACGCAATCAGGATATGGATGCACTTTGGGCTTGGGTGAAGGAAGGCACGCCCGTAGTCATTGAAAAGTAGGGGGCACCTGTGCAAATGGCCCGGTACAATACCGCCAACAAACAGAAATACCTGCGCGGAGATATCATTTCAAGGTGGCACTTACGCAGCGTGATGGAGGCCGTGTACAGCTTGGTGGCGCAGACAAATCCGCGAACTGTGTTGGACGCAGGGTGTGGTGAAGGCTTTGTGTCCAAGTATTTGGCTGATCGTGATCCAAGCTTGGAAATTCTTGGTGTGGACGTGAGCCCGGATGCTATCCGATACGCCCAGGAAAACTTTGGCGATGCAGCAGGTTTTCAGGCCGGAAGTATCCTCTCACTACCCTTTAAAGACAACTCCTTCGATACGGTAGTCTGCAGTGAAGTGTTGGAGCATATATCTGAACTGGAACTGGCCGTGACTGAACTCAAGCGCGTGGCCCGAACCTACGTAGTCATATCTGTTCCCAATGAGCCGTACTTCAAATGGATAAATGACTTTGCACGGGCGATTCGTTTCAGCCAGGATCCAGGGCACGTAAATTTCTGGACGCACTCGGAATTCAGGGCTTTCATCGAATCGCGGTTCTTTGCACCGCAATTTTCGAGAAAGCACGTCATTTACCAATTGGCCGTAGCGGCCGTTCAGAATGGTGCAGTGGTACCGGCGAATGCATCCATCTCATGAATCCTGATTCCCTTGTTTGGCGTAAGGACTTATAAAGCCAACAGGTTGTAGTCATGCAGCGATCAGTGGCACTTTTGCTGTTTTTCCTGGTGGCGCCGCGTGCGCTGGCCCAAGAACGTGCTCCCAAACCGCTGGTTTTTGATGACGGGCCGCGGGGGGGACCCGTTTTTATAGTTCCCGTAAACGGGATGATTGACAACGGACTCGCACGCTATATCACGCGTGCGGTTGGTGATGCCGATGCCCGGGATGCCGCGCTGACTGTGTTTGAGATTGACACGTTCGGGGGGCTCGTAGATGCGGCGGACAAGATTCGAAAGACGGTTTTGGATGCGCCGATGCCGACGGTCGCCATGATTAACAAGAATGCGGCGTCTGCCGGTGCGCTGATCTCTTATGCAGCTGACCGCATCGTAATGGTGCCAGGAGCCTCGATCGGAGCCGCCACAGTCGTAGAAGGTGTAGGTGGTGACGCTGCGCCGGACAAGTATCAAAGCTACATGCGGGGTCTAATGCGGGCTACCGCCGAAGCAAATGGCCGCGATCCGCGAATCGCGGAATCCATGGTCGATCCGGAGCTCGAAGTAGAAGGAGTCTCGGAGAAAGGGAAAGTGCTGACGCTTAGCTCAGCAGAGGCTTTGGCTTTGGGTGTAGCGGACAGCATTCTGGCTTCGACCAATGAAGTCATCCGGGCATACGGCCTTGAAGCTGCATCGCTCGTGGCTCACCGGGAAACTACGGCAGAGCGAATATTACGATTTCTGGGATCTCCGGTCATCCAGTCTATTCTGATGCTCATGATGCTCGGTGGGCTCTACTTCGAATTGCAGACGCCGGGTGTGGGATTTGCGGGCGCCGTTGCACTCTTGGGTATCGCCCTCTTTTTTGCACCACACTATCTATTAGGACTGGTGGAAGTATGGGAGGTTGTGTTGTTTGTGATTGGTGTTTTGCTGGTTCTGGTGGAGTTGCTTGTGCTGCCCGGGTTCGGTATCGCGGGCATATCGGGCGTAGTGTTGATACTGTTTTCGCTTGTTGTATCTCTGGTGGGCAATGTGGGCTTTTCCTTTCCGCCGCTGCCGTCCATCATGCCCGGCGTGTACACACTGGCTGTAACCTTGGTGTTATTGGTCTTGACTGCAATTGCGGCGGGACGCTTGTTACCTGGTGTTAGCCATGTGAGCAATCTCGTACTCACACCAGAGCTGAGAAGTAGCGAAGGCTATACGACCGCGGTTACACATACCGAATACCTGGGAAAAACGGGCCTCGCCCTTACTGCGCTTCGTCCTTCTGGCGCCATGATGATTGGGGACGTCCGCGTAGATGTCATAACGGCAGGCGAGTTCATTGAGAAGGGCGAAACGGTGCGTGTGGTTAGTGTGCGTGGAACGCGCGTAGAAGTCAGGCGACACGAGACTTAGGCCGTGGAAGTACTTATCCCCATACTGTTTATCAGTGTCGGCTTTTTGCTGATTGTGGTTGAGGTATACCTCATCCCCGGCTTCAACGTGATCGGCATTCTGGGTTTTCTGCTGATCGTGTTCGCCGTGGGGTACATGTATAGCGAATCCGGGCTCGTGGGTGGTACGATTGCTTTGGCAGGCTCCGCGGGAAGCGGAGTGCTGCTTTTTTATCTGCTTTGGCGCTCTGGAGCTTGGGACCGGTTCATTCTTGCGACTACACTTCGGGTGGATGATGAAGTAGTGGTACGCGAGGCCGATCAGCGAAAACGATACTTGGGCAAGAGTGGCGTGGCCATTACCAGCTTGCGTCCGACTGGGGTTGTTGAAATCGAGGGCGAGCGCATTGAGGTGGCAACAGAAGGAGAGTTTATTGCTGCGGGCAGCAGTGTGCGCATTGTAGCTATGGACCGGCGGCGCTATTTCGCACGATTGGATTCTGTGTAGCACGCGCAGTAATCCTACCAGCTCAGGTGCATTGACAGTGAGAGCGTGCGGCCGAGCAGGTAACTGGTTTCGGTCGTCAACTGCCGGCTTTCGTCTTCTGTCTGTTCCCGCACGAACAGGTAAGCGGGGTTTTTCCGGTCCAGAGCATTAAGCACATCGGCACGAAACTGCAACCGGTGACTGTTACCCAAGTCCACGTTTAGTGCGAGTCCCAAATCCAGCTGCTTGTGGGGCCCCAACTCGTGACCAGGTGCTGTTGGGTCCCGAAAATCATAATCGTCAAATGTCGCGACATGACGTACGTCCGTGCCTAATAGGTCATAGTAGGATTGTCGGAACGCCCAGAGACGCCCCCATGCACCACGCCACGTCGCAAAGGCTTCCACCATCCTTAGTGGCTGTGTACGTGCGTGCAGCTGGATTTGACGGGGCACATTCCAAGGCACGGGTACAACGCGCAGTTCTCCGTTACGAAACGCAAACTCACGCCGAGACTTGCCGTACTCGTAGCGTCCTCCGAATTCGAGTCGATCGCGAACGTGATTCAGTTCAACCGATGTCCCGAAGGCAGTGCCGTGAGTCAGCGTTACAAATTGGCTGATTGAGCTAATGGTACCTGGGATCTCATCCTGACGCCAGAGTTTGGGGTAGTCGATGCGGTACAATCGTTTTTGGTCTTTGTAGTAATACTCGAATCGAAATACCCAATCGGTCCACAATTGCGCGGAAAAGTCCGCACTGTAGTGAATTGACATGGGGGCCGGCAGGGTTTCATCCACCGGCAACCAAAGACGTGTTGAAGGAACAGCCGTACTGGGACTAATGGTTCCGATTTCAAACTGATTCAAAAACTGGTAATACACGCCGGTGGCCAGTCGGAGAGCGGCACCATAGCCCCCGCTGGAACGGCTGCGCAGCTGGACTGCAATACGGGGCTCGCTGTACAGTCGATCCTGTGCATGTAGCCATGTAAACCGGGATCCGGCCGTCAGTCCTATCCAGCGCCAAGGCCTAAATATTTGCTGCATGAACGCTGCCGAGCGTACAGAGCGCCGCGCATGCTCCAATTCGCGTGGGAGCACATGCAGAATGGCAAAACGGTGTCGGCTGTATTCCTGCTCGAGTCCGGTCTCGACTTCTCCGTAGGCGTGCTCAAGCAATAACGACGCGCTTATGCTATGGTCAGTAATCTGATTGAAATCATTTGTGGGGATGACATCGTACTGTATCGCATTAAAGGCTGCGGTTACACTATTTTGGCGGTCGAGGCCTCCGTAGCGGTGCGTGAAGTCGTAAAACCCCTTGCGCCAGGCAGCGATTAGCTTAGTACGGGAGTTCAAGAAATGGCTCCATGCTACGCGCGTGTTTTCGTTCAGCCAGTCGTGCTGATCGTTCGGTACAAGGCTACTATCTTCCTCCACCTCGACTGCTATCGGATATCGTCCGCGGAGAAAATTGCCCCCCCGATACCAAGAAAAGTCAAGCTCGTGTCCGCGAACCAAAGTGATACGGCCAGCTAGGTGTACATCGTCAAATCCGAAGTCCGGCAACGCTGGATCCGGCACTTGCTGGAGCTGCTGCACAAATCTGGCATAGCTATCGGGACGGGCCCTCTTAAGCGGAAACAGGCTGGCCTGCATGAGGAATACGTCCGGTGTGTTCCAGGAACGCAGCAGAGAGTCAATGCTCGCGCTGCGCGTGCTACTCCACCAGTTCTTCCATATGCTTGAGCGAATGCCCGCCATGAGCCTTACACTTGCATCGCCCACCTGCAGCCGACTGTTGAAGCGACCATTGAAGCTGAGCGGGTCAATTTGCACATCCAACGGACGCATGGGCTCAGAAACGTAAAGGGCGTGTTCCGTCTGGATGACCCCTGCCAAAAAACTGCCTTGTGCGGTATCAAAGCCAGCTTTAAGAATCTGTGCGTTTCCAATCGCCAGCGGACTGAGGGCCCCCACTAAGCCGAGGTGAAACGGTGCATACACGGGATTGTCGTCGAGCAGGATTTGGTGCTCTCCAAATCCGCTACCCTGGATATGAATGCTTGACGTATTCTGATCTAGATAAACACCAGATACGTCACGCAAACTGTGGATTGGATCCTTGGTGCCTAGTCCGCCCGGTTGGTTAAGTTCTTCGGACGACCGCGTGTCCATGATCAAGCTGCGGGGGACAAACATCACTGGCAGCTCCGGGCTCTCCAGCGGAGATGCAATTACTTCCAGAGATCCTGGCTCCAGAATGAATAGTGAGAGCTGAAAGTTTATGTGAGTGCTATTGCTAGGCTCCACAGTTACTGTGGTTTTACTGGTGGCAAAGCCCACATGACTGGCCTCTAGGGTTAGGGGACCGGGCAGTAAGGCGTCCAGCACAAATACTCCATTACGATCTGTCGTGGTGCCATGGCTGCGGTCTTCTTTATTCACGACATGCGCATTTGGCAGAGGTGTGCCGAGGCTGTCGGTGACGGTACCCGTTATGGTGCCACGTAATTGCGGTCTGACAGCGTGCAGCAGAAACGTGCCGCTGCGGTTCAGCGTGTAGGTAACACCCGTGTCGACCAACAAGACTTGCAAATCTCTTTCGGCCGTGTCGGCGACGGGCCGTGACCACGTGGTAAAACGGTTATCCAGTATGTTGGCTGCGTAGGAGATATCTACACCCCAAGCCGCTTGAAACCGCTCAGTAGCTTCTAACAGTGACAGCATTCCACCGCCATTCTGCGCTTGGGCATTCTGCGCTTGGGCGGTACTCAGCAGCAGGAGTGATGCTATGCCCGCTGCAAGTGTCAGGGCATGATGCAAACGAAAAGCCACGAGTCCAACTGCAACCGATCCGGAGTGCTGCGCCGGACCCGGGGACAGGTCGTACTACCGTTCAGTAAGCACAAAGCCGTCCGGGACGACGCGGTAAGCACAATGCAACGCGCAAATGTCCCGAATGATTTCTGCGGCGTTCTCAGGACTTTCTTTCAGAATACCAATGGGCAAGGTATTCAATGCAGGAGAATCGACGGTTATGTGCACGTTATACCGGCGCTCGACTTCTGCCATAACATCACCAAGCGCCTGATTCGAAAATTTGAAGCTGCCGTCCACCCACAGCAACAGGCCAGCGGGCTCTTCGACTGGTTCGCTTACAGCAAGTTTTTGGCTCCCTTGCGGGAGGCGGGCCGACTGCCCGGCGACCAAGCTAAGACGCACGTCGGGGGTGGCCTTCGGAGTCACAACGACGCGCCCGGTCTTGACTAATACGTCTGTTGCTGCATCATGCTCATCGGGCCAAGCCCGCACATTAAAGGAGGTGCCGAGCACTTCGGAGTGCAAGTTAAACGTGCGGACCCGGAAGGGCCGGTCATCCTCCGCCACTTCGAAAAACACCTCCCCCCGAATCAGGCTAATGTCCCGATTATCGGCACCAAACTTCTTGTTGTAACGAATTCGTGTGCCGCTATTGAGTGTAAGGGTGGATCCGTCAGGGAGTTGATGTGTGTATTGCAGGGTGCCCACAGGAGCATCAATAGTTGTTCCTTGGTTCAAGACGGCAATACCAATTGAAAGGAGTAGAGCTACGCACGCGGCCAAAGCGGCCGCACGGCGAAGCCAGACTTTGCGCAGGCGGGGGCGTGTGGCTACATCCAGAACGGGCCAAATTTCGCCGCCCATGTCCCGGAATTCACCCAGTGAAGGCTCGGGGCCATAATACCCTTCAGCCTCTTGCCAGATAGCCTGAAACTCGCGTGCTTCGTCTGCAGACAGACCACTTCGCAGTTCAGGGGAAATGGACCAAGTGGAATCAAGCTTCATGTTGATCTCCTGCGTTCTGGAGTGCATACATGCGCTTTCTCAGGTCCCGCATGGCCAGTGTGATGTGGGTGTTGACCGTCCGAGGTGTAAGATTCATGATCTGGGCGATCTCAGCGTGGGTCAAACCTTCAAAACGACTGAGTGTGAACGCTTCGCGACGGCGCTCCGGTAATTCTCGAATATACTGGTGTAGCCGACTCTCCAAGAGCCTGCTTTCCAACTGGTCGTCAGGGAGGCTGCTTTCTCCATCCCGCATCGTGTCCGGCGTAAGTTCATCCGTATGGCGGTGATCCCGCACCGCGTTGAGGGCAAGGTTGCGTACAATGGTGTATAGAAGCGCACGCAGTGACCGGTTGGGGTCGAGTGTTGTCCGCACCTGCCATAGCTTCAAGAAAGCGTCTTGCACAATATCACGAGAAACCTCGCGGTCTTTGGTGAACCGCCACGCAAAGCGCAGCAGCAACGGATGCGTAGCTTTGAATAACTCCCCGTAAGCACGCCGGTCCGAAACAGCGAGGCGCCTGCTCCAATCAGCAAACGCCTCTTCGTGAGGCAGCGGCTTTTCTTCTCCAGGCAGCTTCGTATCCGAGGGGTTCTGTATGGAGTACACGGTAAGTGGGTGGAGTGATGAACCTGCAGTTCAAGTTGTCACCGGCACGCGTCATGATGCCAGTACGCCAGCTATCGTCGCAGTCATAAGGTTAGCCAGTGTACCAGCCAGCACCGCTTTGAGTCCCAATTCCGCCAGCGTGGATTTGCACTCCGGCGCCAGCGGACCGATACCACCGATCTGGATCGCAATCGATGAAAAATTAGCGAATCCGCACAAGGCAAACGTTGCCATCAAGATGGATTTTGGGGAAAGCTCGTTCGTACCCAAGAGCTCGGCCATCTGCAAGTAAGCTACAAATTCGTTTGCGACGACTTTAATGCCGAGCAGGGAGCCGAACTGAGTGACATCCGTCATCGGAACACCAATCAGCCAGGCGACCGGTGCAAAAGCCCATCCCAAGATCTGTCCCAGCGTAAGCTCGAGACCAACCAGATCGCCAGTCCACCCGACTATGTAATCAGCGAGGGCTATAAGAGCAATGAAGGCTATGAGCATGGCAGCGATATTGATGACCAGCTTCATACCGGCACCGGCACCGTTGGCTGCGGCATCGATCACGTTCTTGAAATCAGTTGAGACTGGGAGCGAAACCTGTCCTAGTGTGACGGGCTGGCCAGTCTCCGGCACCAGTATTTTGGCAAGCACTAATGCGGCGGGCGCAGCCATTAGACTGGCGCCCAAGAGGTGTTCCGCGAAGCGCAGTTGTGCCGCTTCAACCGGAATGCCTTGTACGGCAGCAAACGGACCGGCCAGAAAGACGATATACGCGGCGATGACGCCGCCGGCCATGGTGGCCATACCGCCACTCATAACGGCCATGAATTCGGATCGTGTCATGTTTTGCAAGTATGGCCGAATGACCAAGGGCGCCTCCGTCTGGCCAACGAATACGTTTGCGGAAACCGACAGTGATTCAGCACCACTTGAATTAAGCAGCTTGGTAACTAGGCGGGCCATAGCCTGAACAACACGCTGCATAATACCCAGATGGTACAGGATGGCCATCAGGGCGCCGAAGAAAATAATAGTGGGCAATACTTGGAATGCAATGGCATTGCCCCAGCTTTGTCCGGAGACGAGCGGTGTGCCGGGGGCAATGCCTCCTTCCGGGGGCAAGGCGATGTCACCGAGAACGAACTGGGCTCCGGCCGTTGTGAACTTCAGCAGCAGCACAAACAGTGAGCTGAGCCACGAAAACAGGGCTTTGGGCCAGCCTAAAGGAGCAAACGCCGCTCCCATTGCATCCCCTTTCAGGATCAAAATGGCGAGTGCGATTTGCATGACCAGTCCCCAGCCCACCATACGCCAGTTGGTCTGGCGCCAATGCTCGGAAAAGAGCAGGGCGATTCCTAGTATAGCTGCGAGGCCAACGAAGCCACGGAGCAGGCCAAGCGTGAAATCCATGAATTGCCAAGTCAAATGAAGCGAACAGACTCTAGAGGCGTTAACACCAAGACATACGGAGAGATTGTATGAAAACCGGAGGTGAATGTCTCTCACCGACTCATTTTGGCACCGGTGGCACGAGCAGGTTTTGATTTAAAGCATGGACACGGCACTTATTCTCAAGGGGTTAAACGAGGCCCAAAGAGAAGCGGTACAAACCACAACGGGGCCCGTGCTGGTTGTGGCCGGTCCAGGCTCTGGCAAGACGCGGGTATTGACCTGCCGCGTTGCTTGGATTGTGGCTACCAAACAGGCATGGCCGAGCCAGATTCTGGCGTTGACCTTTACCAACAAGGCGGCTGGCGAGATGAAGTTGCGTGTCAAGGCGCTTGTGGAAGCCACCCTTTCTTTGGATGGGACCGGTCAAAGCGCGTTGACTCCCGTCTGGATGGGAACATTTCATTCGATGTTTGCACGGCTCTTGCGGATTGAGGCTGGACACTTGGGCTATTCCAAAGACTTTTCGATTTACGACACCGATGATTCCGAACGTGTGATCAAGGAGCTGTTGAAGGATTTGAAATACGATCTAAAGACTTTCAAACCGAGGGCCGTACGAGCAGTCATTTCGCGGGCAAAGAATCATATGCGGACGTCCGACGGGATACAACCCGAATCCAACGTGGAAAGGGCGGCCCAGCAGATTTTTGACAATTATAACAAGGCCTTGGCAGCGGCAAACGCGTTGGATTTTGACGACCTCCTGCTCAAGCCGCTGGAGCTGTTCCGGAAGTATCCGGACGTTTTGGAGAAGTATCAAACAAAGTGGACTCACCTTCTTATTGACGAGTACCAAGACACCAACGCGGTCCAGTACCAGCTGGCGAAGCAGCTTGCAGCCATTCACGGAAACCTTTGTGTAGTCGGTGATGACTCGCAAAGCATTTACAGGTTTCGGGGTGCAGAGATCGAGAACATTTTCTCCTTTACAAGGGATTTTCCACAGGCTCGTACGCTGAGACTGGAACAGAATTATCGTTCCTCCAAGAATATCCTACGATTGGCGGACTCTATTATCCGGCACAACAGCAAACGAATTGACAAGACTCTCTGGACTGAAAATAAGAAGGGCAGCAAGGTCGCGGTGCTATCGGCTGTTAGCGAAAAGGATGAAGCCCAAAAGGCTGAGCGCATAATCCGGGAGCAGCGGGTCCAGCACGGTTACAGGTACAATGACTTTGCGATTCTGTATCGTACAAATGCTCAGAGCCGCTCGTTCGAAGATGCACTGAGACGCGAGGGTGTGCCATACCGCGTGGTGGGGGGGATGTCGTTCTATCAGCGAAAGGAGATCAAGGATGCAGTGGCCTATTTGCGACTCTTAGTCAATCCCGATGACGTGGCTGCATTCCAGCGCGTAGTGAATTATCCCACGCGGGGCATTGGGCTCAAATCACAGCACGCGGTTGCCGAATATGTTCGGTCCAATGACTGCGGAATCCCGGTTGCGTTGGCTCGCCTACACGAAATCAGGCTTTCGTTGCCGGCACGCAAGGCATTGGCTGGATTTCGGGAATTGCTGGAAGTGCATGCAGAGCGGTTGCAGAACGGGGATGATCCGGGAAAGGTGGCCGCTTCGCTCTTTCGCAAGACTAAACTGCTCGAGGATCTGCAGCATGACTTTACACCTACGGGCCAGAGCCGGCTGGAAAATGTTCAGGAGTTGATCAGTGCTATAGCCGAGTACGCAGCGGAAGAAGGCGGCACGCTCAGCGGTTTTCTGCAAACGGTTGCGCTGGCTACGGACGCGGATGAACATGATGAGCGCAAGGATTGGGTCACGCTCATGACAGCACATGCCTCCAAGGGGCTGGAGTTCGAAGTTGTGTTCATTGGTGGTTTGGAGGAAGGACTTTTTCCGATTATGCGTGAAGACTCGGATATTGACGAAGTGGAGGAGGAACGGCGCCTGTTTTATGTTGCGGCTACACGGGCAAAGCGGCACCTGTTTCTGTCCTTAGCCCGCTCACGCTATGTTGCGGGCCGCCATTTTGGCAGCGATCGCAGCCCGTTTTTGCATGAGATTGATCCGAACGTAGTAACCGATGAATATGACGGGTACCCAAAGCAGCGCCGGTCACACTTCCCCGGCCGTGCGCAGCACGCCCGCCTGCGCCCGGAAACTCCGCAGCGGTCATCGCCTGCAAATCGCTTCATGCACATTCACAAGCAACCACGTTCATCACGCAACCCCGCCTACGCTGGCGCACTCGGCTCCAGTCATTCAAAGCGATCGCAAGGCCGCCGCGAGGCGGGTGAGCTTGCGGTCGGAATGATAGTGCATCACACCTCGTTTGGAGTCGGGTATGTGACGGAGTTGGGTGGCGTCGGTGAAATGGCCACGGCTACAGTCAAGTTCAAGCATGCGGGCACGAAGAAGTTAATCCTGAGATTTGCCCGGCTGACTGTAATGGAAGAATGAGCCACATGGGCACGAAATGCAACGGGCACTGTTGATTGGAGGCAATCGTCCATGGGCAAGTCGCTTGTTTGCCTTGAAGCTGGCGGAGGAACGGGGGTGTGTTCGTCCAGACAACCACGGTAATGAAACAGCGCACTTTAGGGCGGTTGCCACGGTCAGGGCTGAGCGTAAATTCCAGCCCCCACTCTACATGCATTTGCCACGGTGACGCGTACAGCATATTGGCGTCCGAGTAGTAGGTTCGGTACGTGGCCTTGCTCTTCGTTCGAACGGCATTGGAGGAATCACTCGTCGAGATTGCGCCTGCTTCATGATCCTTCTGGCCGGCAGGCAACATCGAAAGTCCTCCCCTCCCCCTTGTTTGGCCTGAGCGCGGCCTTTTGGTGGTGTAATCGAGGCTATAGCATGGGGATTGGCCGGCTAATTCGGCCGGTCCGGTCCATTTTGAGGCCAATTCGCCGCCTATTCGCGCTTTTTAGGCGCAAATTTCTATTCCCATGTTCTGTTGTCCAACGAGCCTTTTGCAAACTACCCAGAGCATCTGACGGTAGCAGTGTCTGGAGCGACATGCATTGATGCCATGGGGCATTGTGCCAATCTAGGAAGGTCTGAACTAGTGCTTATTTCTGTGCTGGGGTAGAACATGCCCACTTTTTTGGCCGCAGCCGGCCGATTTGGACCGTTTTGACGACGAATGCCCCGCCCAAAGGCCGATCCCGGGCACTTGGCAGGCCGGGGCGTACCGACTGAAGCCACGTATCCCATAGATCGACCCTACAGGCGGGCCAACTCCTTGCGAGCCCGGTAGAAATGGGCCAGCGCGAAGAGCGTATAGACCTGGGCCGCGTTCCGGGTTAACCCGCGATACCGGGTCTGGCGGTACCCCCACAGGGGCATGCCCCCTGTATCTTGAAAGAGGTGCTTAATGGGGTAAGTTGGTAGTGAGCGCAACAAGGTGGAGAAGTCAGCCAGTTTGGTCGCAGGGTTTTGGACTGGGCCCGTCCGGCCGGTTCGGCGGCGTTCGCCCCAGTCGGCTCTGTTTGGGGCTGGGAACCCCGAGTCCACTCTCCGAGCGCTACCCTTGGCCCCCGGCTGTGGCGAACGCCGGGGGGACCTGGGCCTCGGGGGAGGACGGTGATAGACCCCCCGTAGGGCGTGTGGGCCTGGGAGCCCTGATACCGGGACGGATGGAACGTCTTGGGGACTCGCGGTCCGTGGTCCGGGTTCACTAAGGAATCTCTGATTTAATGCCTACAACGGGCCCGTATCCATCTGGGTCTGTATTTCAGGTCTATCATCGTTTTACCTTTTTAGTTCATGCATCCGCTCTCGTTTGAAGACGCCACATGCGTACACGCGCAAGAAGGAAACACGTAAGCAACGGTTGTTGTCCGCCATGGATCGCGTCCTCCCGTGGACCGACCTGGTCGCTACAGTGGAACCGCCCGATCCGAAGGGAACGCTGGGGCGTCCCCCCATTCCTCTGGAGACGATGCGGCGCCTTTACTTCAGGCCGCAGTGGTTTGGATATGCTGATCCAGCCATGGAGGAGGCCCGGTATGAGGTAACGCCCGTACGGGTGTTTGCCCGTGTGGACACGGGCCGCGTGCCGGATGAGACCACGATGGGCCCGTTCCGCCCTTGGCTGGAACGGCCTGGGTTGACCCCGGCGTTTTTGGTCCGGGTTCGGGGCCCTCTCAAGAAGCACAACCGGATAGTCCAGAAGGCCCCGATAGTGGACGCCACGATTATATCGGCGCCGTCCTCAACGAAAAACAAGGCGAAAAAGCGGGATTCCGAGAGGACATCCACGAAAAAGCCCCCCTCTGGCCCTTTGGTCTGAAGGCGCACGGGGGTACCGATGTGAACGGCGTCGGGCACACGGCGGTCGGGACCCCGACGAACGTCCATGATTCGGCGGTGATGGAGGCATGTCTGCCCGGAGAGGAGGACGAGATTTACGGTGACCAGGCGTAGGTCAGCGAGGCGCGCAAGACCAAGGCGGAGGGGAAGAGGGGGCAGGGGCCTCGCCAGCGGACGCCCCGCCGCCAGTTGAGTCGGGAGGATCGGGTGTTCAATCGGGACTGTA
>JAAXGT010000186.1 GCA_012271205.1 Rhodothermales bacterium | reverse complement strand
ACCCACTCGATTGGATGAAGAGCCCATTTAATACGCTTTGCCGTATTTATATGGAACCGAATATTGGGTCGGGGCAAATGACCCGGCTTAGTAGTCCACGAGGGGCTTTGTTTTTGGATAGGTCCGGTCGGTCTGGCTAACGAGCTCCACAATGCCGGGAAAAAGGCGGGTTGTTTTGGGCAAGGTCTCTAATTGGCCCCATCGAGATACGGGGGTGTAGCCGAGCTGGTCAGCACGCGTTCGATTCAGGGAAATCAGATGGCGGAGTGTGTCGGCAACGGCTTTCCGAGCCACAACTTGGACTTGTACTTCCTGGTTTTCGTCTGCGGGACGGATGGATTGATCCCACCGTTCTGTTTTGTCATCAAAAACGAGGTCCGCAGATGGGAACCCGGCTGAGAAGTGTAGGACGAAACGATGCTTCATGCTATGTATACGAGAGAGAGTATTGTTTCGTGCCCGGAACAGGGTTCTAGAGGTCTGGTAGGATCCAGGGCATTGATTGACTGGATGGACGTATGATCGTTTTGGAGCTCACCCTTATAGGCATGATGATGATCGGGCTGCTCTGCATATGGGGGATTTTGAGCTACCGATATCAGGCTTTACAAGATCGTGTACATGCCAACGAATTGAGCGTCGGAGCCATAAAAAACATCCAGCATGAGTGCGGATGCGGAAATCGGCCTAAAAGCGCTTATATTGGTGAGTCTGGGTAGCGTAGGATAAGGCAGGGCCTGGCCGGGCAATCATTTAACGTGGATGGCCGTATATTGGCACACACAACAGGGTGGAAGCCCATAGAATGAGCCATGAGCGATAAGGAGTTTCAACAGGCCGTGCTGAGTCTGCTGGACGGGCTGGAGACCGGGCTGGGCGGGCTGGAGACCAAGATGGACGCCAAGTTCGATGTCGTTATGGGGACGCTTCAGAACATGGTTTCTGCACAGGGTCGCCGATTTGACCGCCTTGAACAGCGGCTCGATCGCGTGGAAACCAGGCTAGACCGCATTGAAGGCCGACTTGAGGAACAGTCCCCCGAATATGCCTGAACAGGAAATTTTAGGACTAAATAAGGAATCCAACTGCTGAAGACTTGAGACATCTTGAGAATGTCTACGGTTTGCTGAATGTGCAGTGGCCGATCATAACTGACGGCCAGATAAAAGGCAAGTGGGAGATCAGCAAAGTGGTAGGTCAGTCCTTGCTTCGTTTAGAGGTCGCAAGCTAAGCAGGATGACACTCCACTACGTTCGACAAATCTTCCGCACGGCCTCCTATGTGTTTCAGCCACAGGATTTGCCATACCAGCCTGAGGGAGCTGAAGAATGAACCCGTCCGACCGTTCTGCGCCGGAAGACGAACGAGTCCGCGTCAGCACTGAGCCGGCGCAGAACCCGCGTTACGCCGGTCGTACACCCGAGGAGGTCATGCGTATGGTATTTCGCCCTATGAGCGACGCGGAATTGCGCGAATTGAAGGCGCGGTGCCGCAGGAAGGGCTGAATCGGCGTACACTATTGGTTATAATTCCCTTTCGTAAAACCATCCTTAAGCAAAAGCATCAGTAGGCCGGTTGCCAGATATAGGAGTAGCTGTGCACCGTGGACAAATACGACATAGGCGGCCGCGCTGGCGTCGGGAATGCCGTAGAAGGCAGTCAGTGCAAGGGACGTGATGTAGTGGAATGAACCGGCGCCACCAGGAGTTGGTACGGCAACACCGATTACACCAATAAACATGATGGCTAATCCGTCCCAATAGGACAGTTCGAAGGGGACGGCGAGGCCGAACATTATAAGGGGGATGTAGGCCATCAGTCCGTATAAGAGCCACATGGCCACAGTTGACGCGACCAGCAGTCCACGCTTTTCAAGGCGATACCCGGTGGTCAGGCCATCCCAGAAGGTCTGTGCCAGCGGGCGGAGTTTGCTCCCAAGAGGCCGGAGCCATCCGGCACGCCGGACGGCAAACAGTAAAGCGCCCAAGATCACCAGACCGATAAGAAGCTCCACCAGAGGAAACCCTCGTATGTAGGTGACCAGCGGCTGGATCATATGGGTTTGCAGGACGTCCAGATGGCTTCTGAGGATGAGGCCTGTTACGCCTATGCCGGCGCCCAGGCACAACATGTCGATGATACGTTCCGTGACCACCGTTCCGACGACACCGGGAAGAGGAAGGCGCTGCCGGGCGGCCAAGTGGGTGCTGCGTACAAGCTCACCGGCACGTGGAAGAGCGTAGTTGACCATATAGCCGATCATAAGGGCGGCAAACACATCGAAGAGTGGAATGCGCCGGGTTGGTGAAGTCCGGAGCGCAGTCAGCAGCTCGCGCCAGCGCCAAGCCCGGACCACATGGCTGAGGAGTGTAATAACAATGACAGGAAGGACCCACCAGTAGTTGGCTGTGCGAAGTGCGCTGGTGAATTCACTCAGGTCGGTGCCGCGGAGTGTGAGCCAGATGAGGATTCCGGCAACCAGTACGGAGAGCGTTCTGAGGAGTCCGCGCCCAAGGCGCGAACTGCGTATGGCACCAATGAATCTCACGAGCGCAAATCAATAATTTCTGCGCCATCGGGAGGCCTGAACTCGAAGGTGCCCGGGGCAATATCAGCGGCCGGCACAATGTCACTGAGCCTGAACTCCATTTGTGTGTCGTTGTAGTCAACCACACGGATACGCGTTATCAGTCGTTCGGGCTGCCGGACCCATAACACGATTTCGCGCACCGGAAAATTGTCGCTGACGGGTGTCAAGGTCAACTGGTAATGGGGCACGCCGCGTTCCTGTGTTACAGCTATGTCGCGAGCGGCATAATGGCGGCTATAGTCCCGAAAAAGCGCTCCCGGTGCAAATGCGAGGCCTTCATCGTCGGTCGAGCTGATAAGTAATTGATTGTCTTCGGGACGCCAGATCCAAATGTCTGCACCATGTCCAATAATGAGTTCGTATTCGGTTTCAATGCGGTAACGGTCATCCTGCAGAATGATTTGTCCATGTGTGACGTGTTGCCCGTCCCACACGGGTGACGTCATAGTGTGAGTGAAAGATGCTTGCATGGCTCCCTGATACTGGGCCATCACGTCTGCGAGAAGCAGGTTCGCCTGTTGTGCTAAGACAGAGTCAGAAGGCAACAACAGTGCGCCAAAAGCAATTATGCGGACGAAATGCATGAAACCGATGTGCTTGTCTGCTCATACGAAAACGTGAACCAGCGTGTTCACCTATGCTTACCATCGTCACAGGGGGGCAGGCCGGCGTTGACCGGGCAGCACTGGATGCAGCCATGTCGTTGGGTATACCCGTGGCGGGGTGGTGTCCGGCCGGACGCGCAGCAGAAGACGGACCGATTCCTGAACATTACCCGTTACGTGAAACGCCGAGCGCAAACACGGAGCAGCGGACGGTGCGGAATGTTCAGCAAAGCGACGGGCTGCTGGTGTTGAATGCGGGATATGAGTCTGCAGGCACGAATCTCGCCATTCGCACAGCGCGGCGGCTCCAGTATCCCGTTCGACTGCAATCAGTGCGAACTGGGTTTGATGACACGCTGGCTTGGCTGCAGCTTCATTTGATTAAGGTGCTCAATGTCGCCGGTCCTCGAGAGAGCCAAGCTCCCGGCCTGTACACACTCGCGCACGTCTGGATGATACGATTGTTGGAAGCCTACCTGGCGGCCCGGATCAGGACCTCCTGAAATGCGGCCGCGTCCTCCGGTGTATTGTAAACATGGGGGGAGACGCGAATGACTTCCCCGCGAAAGGAGACCGATACATTGTATGCGGCCAGAAGATCTTTCAGCCGGGAGCGGTTGACATGTTCCGGCACATGTACGCCAAAGAGGTGTCCGCTGCAGGCCGGGCTTACGCCATAACCCAAGGCACGAATGGCCTCAATGGCCGGCCCCATGAGAGTCCGACAGTAAGCCTGGATATTGCGGGGTTGCCATTCCAGCAATTGCTTTAATGCAGCGGCCAGCATCGGCATCAGAATAAAGTTGCTGCGTTCACCAACATCAAACCGGCGTGCGCCGGGCTGGTATTCGTTCGCGTAGTTGACCAGTTCTGAAAACCTTTCACTCCCCTTGCGTGCAATCCACGTCTCTTCAAGGGGCACACCATCGAGAAATCGATCGCCCAGGTGCATCAGGCCGGAGCTGTACGGCCCCATAATCCACTTGTATCCGGCACAAACCAAAGCGTCAACCTTTAACGCATCAACATCGATCGGCAAGGCTCCCACGGACTGTGTGCCATCGACAATGAAGGCCGCTCCGACGTCTTGCGCCCGCTCTCCGATAGCCTCCAGGTCGAACTGGATTCCATCGGCCCAGTGTACGGTACCCAAAGCTACCAGTGCAGTATTGGTGTCGATTGCTTCCAGAATGCGGGTATTCCATGCTGCTCCGCTGCCGGAAATGACGCGTAAGCCAGCTCCTGTTTCCTGCGCCATGCGCCGCCAAGAATACATATTGCTGGGGAATTGCTCGTGCAAAACGACGATGTTCTGACTTCGGGAAAGGGCAACATTGCGGGCCACGGTGGCCACGCCGTAGGATGCAGCAGGAATAAATGCAATCTGCCTCGCCCGTGAACCGACGAGGCGTGCAAACAGCTCGCGTACTTCATCGCTCTCCTCGAAAAACATCTGCGCACTAATCTGTACCGGATTGCGCTTCCGTCGAATGCCCGCGATGCCGGCCTCCTCAACAGTGCGCATCAGCGGTGACATGTAAGCGCAGTTTAAGTAGTGCACGTCATCCGGCAAGGAGAAGCGACTGCGCTGGCAAGTCAGCATGGAAGAAGTGTTTGTCCTGATCGACTAACTGAAATTGAACGTTTGTACTTTGGAAACAGAAGTGCTTCACCCAAGAACTTACATCAATGCAGAGATACGTGCGCGGGATTATCGGCTTCCTGATTCTTGTGTCATGCGCGTCCTGTTCGCTGTTTTCGGATCGCTCTGATGCAGTTGACGGGCCGCCGGAAATTACGGCTCCTGATGGATTTCGGACAGAGGTTCTGTACCATCCGATGGCTGAGGACAGCAGCAGCTGGGTTTCCTTGACCTTGGACGGTGAGGGTCGTCTTCTGGCTTCAGACCAGTACGGCGTACTATACCGGATTACGCCACCTCCGATCGGTGGGGATCCGGCTGAGACGCAGGTCGAGAAGCTCGACATTCATATTGGGCATGCCCAAGGCCTTTTGTGGGCTTTCAACAGCCTGTACGTGATGGTTAACAGCGAAGAGGGTGTGGAGGGACGAAGCAGTGGCCTTTACCGGGTGACTGACTCTGACGGCGATGCTGAACTGGATACGATATACGCGCTGGCAAAGTTTGAGGGTTTCGGCGAGCATGGGCCGCACGGCATCGTGCTTGGTCCCGACGCGGCGTCTTTGTATTTGGTCTGCGGCAATCATACGGATCTGCCGGAAGACTTTGAGGCTATAGTGCCGCCCGTCTGGCAGGAAGATCAGCTGATTGAGGTTCTTCGGGATCCGCGCGGACATGCCCAAGATCGCAAGGCACCGGGCGGCTGGATAATGCGAACGGACTCTGTGGGCTCCAAGTGGGAGCTGATTTCCGTTGGCTTTCGGAATGCGTACGATTTGGCGTTCACGCCCGAGGGTGAACTCTTCACGTTCGATTCGGACATGGAGTGGGATCTGGGTATGCCTTGGTACCGGCCGATTCGTTTGATCCATGTCACCAGCGGCAGCGAGTATGGCTGGCGCACCGGCAGTGGCAAATGGCCGGAATATTACCCGGATGCGTTGCCGGCCGTCACAGATATCGGGCAGGGATCGCCTACAGGAGTACTGTCCACTGCCAATGCCGCGTTTCCGCTCAAGTACCGGCAAGGCCTGCTGTTATTTGACTGGAGCTTTGGAACCATTTATTACGTATCGCTGGAAAGCCGGGGCAGCACCTACACTGGCCGGATGGAGGAATTCCTGAGTGGCGCGCCGCTGCCTGTCACCGACGGAGTAATAGGTGCAGACGGGGCTTTCTATTTTGCTACGGGTGGACGCCGGTTGAATTCGTTTTTATGGCGCGTTTACTATGAGGGCACGGGGACACACGCACCGGACATAACAACAGTTATTCCTCCTCAGATGGCGCTGAGACGTGCGCTTGAAGCGCACCATGGTGCACCGGCGGATCCAGCAGTGATAGCTGCTGTGTGGCCGCATCTGGGTCACCCGGATCGCAACGTTAGGTTTGCTGCCCGCATTGCAATCGAGCATCAACCGGTAGCTTCATGGCAGGACCTGGCGCTGAATGAATCGAATCCTGCCAGCAGGATTCAAGCTATCGTAGCGCTGGCGCGCCATGGCGATTCATCGCTTGCCGATGCTGCCATGCAGTCACTGATGGCCATTGATGTGGCAAGCCTTTCACGAGAGCAGGAGCTTGAGTTAATGCGCGCGGCAGGGCTGGTTTTGATTCGTTTGGGAAGCCCGGAAGATGTGACACGTGAGGCCTTGATTACCCGGCTGGATGCGCACTATCCCTCGGGCGACGCGGCTCTGAACCGAGAGCGCGGCCGGCTCCTGGCGGCTCTGGAAGCGCCCGGGATTGTGGACAAAATGCTTATGCACTTGAGTACGCTGAGCGAAGTCGGTCCTGCAGTTGGATTGCTCTTGAGTGAAGATGTAGCTGAGCGGAGTGAACAGTATGGAGGAGCCATTACCGAGCTGCGCGCCAATCCGCCCGGCGTCGAGGAAATAGATTTGGTGATGAGTCTGCGCAATGTGCAGACAGGCTGGACGCTGGATGCTCGCACGAAATTCTTCACTTGGTTTTACGGGGCTTTACGTCGGAGTGGCGGGCACAGCTATGCGGGGTTCTTGGAGGACATGCGTGCGGATGCGATTGCGCACTTGAACGATGACGAGCGTCAGAGCCTGGGTGGTTTGGTTGAATCCTCCGCGGGACCTTCACTGGCAGACTTGCCCCAGCCAGAAGGGCCAGGCCGGAAGTGGAATGGCGGAGAGATCCGGGAGTACATGCAGGACGCCATGAAGGAACCGCGCGATTTGGAGCGCGGCCGCACCATGTATGCGGCGGCGCTATGTGAAACCTGCCATCGAATGGGTGAAACGGGCGGGAGTATCGG
>JAAXGT010000127.1 GCA_012271205.1 Rhodothermales bacterium | reverse complement strand
CGTACGGCTCGCGCAGCTTCTTCAGCGGCCTCCCAGTGTGGCCGGATCGGATATGTGGCCGGGAACACTTCCAGGCCAACGGGCCGGCCGGATCCAAGAGCAGTCCGTAGTGGATGGGCTTCTTGTTTTTTGGCCCTCCCGGCTGTAGCCGAATTCGGCTAACGCCATGGGGTTGCTCTCCACCTAGGAGGGACGGGGGACACACCGCACCAGGATCCCTCGCGCAAAGGGCGCTCGGCCCGCCCGGATTCGATCCGGGCTTGGCGTTGGTGCAAGCCATCCATGGCTGCTGTAGCATGGTGATGAACCCCAACCACCCAAATCACAGTCTGCGAACAAGTGTAATCAAGGCCCGATTGAAGATCAGAAGTAAAGGACATGTGCATTAGTGCCAGTCCCCACAAAGACAATCCGGGCTAGAACCTGGCATCTAAGCGGCCGGCCAAGTGACACAGGCCAATTTGCTCACACGATGAGGGCTACTTCATTACCAGCATCTTGCGGGAAGCCACTATAGTACCGCCCGCTTCTAGTCGATACAGGTAGACACCTGTAGCCAGCCCCCGGGCATCAAAGCGAACAATATGCGTACCTGAACTCATAAACTCATTTTGCAACAGTGTGCCCACAGACCGTCCCAGCGTGTCATAAACGTGCATCGAAACGTGCTCCGAGCGTGGCAGCGTAAACTGGATGGCAGTGCCGGAATTAAATGGATTCGGATAATTCTGGACGAGCGTTACTACCTCAGGCAATTCCTGATTGCGCTCTGAACTGGCCACGGTTAACCGACCGGCCATGGCCACGGTCATCCATTGGCTTGGATTTCTCCACCACCTCGGATTCGCGTTGTCCTTTATGGACCATTGGATCTGGGTATCGCGCTCGGCACCATCACCGTCATTCAAGGCGATATTAAATGGAATGAAGCGGATGTCCGTACCTAGAGGGGGTGGTAGTACTGCATCCATTTGGTCGAAATTCTGAATTTCATCAAGCGGAAACACAGCCAAAACCTTCCATCCAGTGACAGATGTACCATCAGTCATCAAATCGTATGCTGCCCTACCGCCAAGCGGCTCAGCATCCAGACTCCAGCCGACAAATGCGTGGGCTGTGGTTCCATCCTTTGTTCCATCACCGTGTCCGGATATCCGAAAAGAGTAGTCTGCAAATTCGCCACGCAACATGTCAGTGTGAGGTGACCCAATCAGTGTGGAACCACCGTCTGGATCCCGTACGTCATAATTGCCCCAGCCAAATTCGATGCTGTCGTGCCTCCATGCTTCACTCGGCGGAGTGTCTTGGGGCGCGACAGTGACCTGGTCATCCGTCACTTCCGCGTAGATGTACAAGCGCATGGTCGCTTCGAAGCCGGCCCACCATACGTAGCCGGCCCACACTTTGCCGGACAAATCCTCGTCACTCTCCGGCAACCCACCATCCCCCCTCCTGGAATGATTCCTGTCCACAACAAAAGGTTCCAGCCAGTCCGGAAAGCCTTCTCTCGACACATTTCCAGCGCCCAAGTTACGTTGCAGCTGCCATCCTTCCTCGTCCGTAAGCTCTGTAATGTAGGTTTGAGTTGGGATGAAAGGATCAGTAAGCTCCCCACTGCTTTGTGAGATGTCCTGATTCTCCACACTAAATAGGCTAAGGCTAGTCACGGCGTAATAGATAGTTCCAGGAGCCAATGAAGGGTGAATGAGTGGGAACCGGTGCAGAATTCCAAACCGAGGCGCATTGTAGGGTACCGATGCCAGTAGTGCCACGTCTGACGCTTCTACGTCGATGATCGGTTCCAGACTGGCATATACATTATAGCTTCCGTAGCCTTGTATGGGCTCCCACGACAGCCGGTTACCAGCCTCGGAAGTGGCAAAAACTACGCCGCTCATTGGGCCGGGGGGCTCAAGGGCCGGTGAAAGGTCCATGTCCCTTGGCCCAATATAGACATCGTCGAAATATACGTTGCCCCCGCCTGTATTGTGATCCCAATGAAAGCCGAATCTCCACACGTTGGACCATTCAAACTCCTGCCAGAGCTCCGGCCTTTCATTTGTGTTTGGGCCTGCTTCGTCAACCAAACCGACGCCAAAGCCGCCACTTGACCAGCCTCCAGCATATTTCCAGTAGTTGGACAGCGTATCCAGCGTACCAGACATCTTTGCATCTTCAAGTTCCTGATATGTTGCCGGTGGTAGTGGAATCTGCAGGCGGTGCCAATTCCCGTCTCTGTAGTGCTCTGGTACGCGCCAGACTAGGCGGAATGGGATGTCAGCTGTGCCGTCGGAAGTCCCGCTACCGTCGGTTTTATCTTCCCACAAGAGCTGGACCTTTTCCTGGCCTTGATTGGACGGGTCTACGAGCAGTCTCAGATGCAAGACATCTCCGTCTGCCCGGTTCTGGGAAAGGTCCACACCGACTGAGTCCACGAACTGAAACCCTCTAAAGGCCCAGTTTCCATACATGAACTGCATGACAAAATTGGTAGGATCCACGGGGTCAGCCACAACCGGCCCCCTAAATATCGACGGCACGAGCACGTTGGGGGAATCCACGAAAAAGATGAATTCGTCCCCTAAGGCCGGCCCGGGGGCTTGGCTAAACACGTCGGTCACGCCCAAGAGCAAGCTGATGCAGATTAGGCTAATCGTAATTCTCATGGGGGAATTTGTCTTGTGCCTAAACACCAGTAACCAGATGCATCAAGATAATAGAACTGATGATCGAATCAGCGAAGTCTTTCGGGGCGTCGATCGGAATTTACGTGGGGCACGTGCCTTGACGTGATAGGCCAGGAAGCTAGGGGGTGAAGTCGTGCGGCAGCCTGCCACTAACCAGTGCATAACACGGTCGATTTCAACTGGAATGAGTGGTCGATTTCGACTACCGTATGTACCTGCGTCGAAAGCCGCTTCGGCGGGGAACCTTACTCCAATTCAGACAATAGGGGTAGCCCGGACGCCGATGCTGGTAATTGTAATGAAACGTGCTTTCTGACCCTGCCAGCAACTTTGGCGAGTCATGACGAAGAATATATTCACATGAGGCCAGTTCAGCCATTTGATAGTACCGTGCCCGTGGCTTAACGTGCATACGAGATGACTTTGCCAAAGTGCACTTCCTGCCGGTATCACCCGCCGTCTGCACGGTCGGACTGGTCATACCTGGGAACAGTAATGACCGCATAACCCTCATCGCGAATGGCCTTGGTCACCGCGTTGAGCTGCAGAGGTGAACCTTGAAGGCGCGCATAACCAGGAGTGACCTCCTCTGTTGTGACGCCCTGTATCGAGTGCAGGGCGCTTTTAATGGCCTTTGCACAATGGCCGCAGGACACTCCTTCAATTTTCAGCGTGTAGGCATTCACTTGGAATGGTAAAATCAGGTCTCCAAGTATGACGAATGCAATGCCTGAGACAGGTATAAGAGTGGCGATGCGCTACGGCGTCACTCGCCATGCGCCATTCTCCTCGACGGCCACAGCATCGAGCGTAATAGCCAGCGCATTCAAAATGTGTTCCAGCGACTCCTCGGGGCTAAACGAACCCGTTACTGGCTCCTTCGCCAAATCGGGATGCACATTGACCTGCACACCGTATCTCGTGGACAATATCTCGACAGCCTCACCCAGAGGTGTTCCCCTGAAAAACATGAATCCTGTCCAACCCAGTGCCTGTGCGATCTCAGTAGACACGGGTTTCGTCGGTGGCTCGCCAGCTACTACACGACTCATTTCACCTGGCCGCAACTCCTGATTTTCCCTTGGGTCAATCTGCGAAGCGACTACAACACGGCCGCTCTCCAATACGACCTCAGTGACACCGCCCGCCGCCTGTACGCCAAACCGCGTACCCAAAACACTGATCACAGCTTCTGGCGTCGATACAGTAAACAATGCATCATCCCGTATTACATCCATAAACGCACTTCCCGTGAGCTCCAAGTGACGGGAAAAACTGCCCTCCGGATAACGCACCTCTGCCGGACCCACAAGATGCATGACCGATCCATCCGGCAATTCGATACGACCTGTATCACCCGCACTGGCTGACATCGTGTGCCAGTTGGCATCCTGCTGCCGAAGAATCAAGGCCAGCGCGCCCAAGAGTCCGACTACGGCTATTACAGCTGCCATCCTCCAGACACGCGGGCCAAGCCGACGCACCGGATGCGATGCTTCAGCCCAAGTAGCCATGAATACAGCACGGTCGCGATCAACACCGCGGGCTGCCTCCGCCAGTCCAGCGTACTGTTGGATGCTGCGGTCATACTGCGACTGAAAGGCTTCAACTTCAGCGCGCTCCTCTTCGCTTAATTCCAAGGCATGCCCGGCGGAAGCCAGCGAGCACAATACGAACAAGCGGCGATCGGACGCGGCGCTGTCAATATGCTCGCGCACATGTACGCGCACACGGGCCCAAGCCTCCAGTGTACCGGCAAGTCCAGGATCACGAGACAAGCTGGCTCTTAACCCCTGATACTCATCAGGCGACAAGTCCTCACTGGAAAGCAGCTGGTCCAGCCTGTCCCGAATATCCATGATTACGCTGCAATCGGCCCAAGTCCCGCTGTAAATAGACGCACCGATTCCCCCAAAAAGTAACGGATCAATTCGCAAAGGCCTCCCGCATCCGTTCGAAGGCCCGCTTAACCTGCATTTTGACGGCCGTTTCGGTAGTGTCCAAAAGTGCGGCGATCTCCTTGTAGCGATACCCGTACTCTCTGAGTTCAAGAATGCGCCGCGCATGTGGCGTGAGCACACTCAGGGCCCGCTCAAGATCTACGTTGCTACCGGCCCAGACACCAGTATTGGCAGGCCGCTCCGGCAATGCTACGGGGTCAAACAGGCGCTCTTTCGGTCCATAACGCCCCCTGTACAGATCGTGCAGCTCGAACAACGCAGCCTTCATTGCAAACGCCCTCAGCCGCCTTGGATCCTTAAGCGCACCGAGACCCGTATGCACACGCAACAGTGAATTCTGAACCAGATCATCCACGATAAACGCATCGCCCACACGGCGAAGAAAGAAGCTTCGGAAAACCGGTGTGAGCCGCTTGAGTACGAGCTCCACAGCCACTTTGTCTCCCTTCTGCGCCTGTGATACGAGTTGGGGATGGAATCCGTCTTGCGCCATACTATGAAGTAGATCCGACCAGAACTGACAACCGCCCCTGCGCAAAAATCAGTCCAGTCGACTATTCCGCGTTAGGCAACAGGTCCGAGCACAACCGACTCATCTATCTTCGAAGCGGTTTTTGGATTCATTTTTTTGAGTGTGCAGCGGATCAAAGATGCGTCCATTCATAGCCACGTACACGCCTTCGGACAGCATTTGTACTGCGGCCAGCGCGAAACCAATATTGAACTCCGCATCCGTTGCCTTGAAACGCGCAGGCATCAGTGACCCAACAAGCACTATGGTCTTGTCATGCACGTCTGCCAGCAGCCGCGCGGTATCAATCATGGTGTCCGTACCATGTGTGATTAGAATCCTTTTTTGTGGCGTCTCCAATATGCGGCGGCGAATGAGGGCCCGGTCGTCATCTGTTAAATCAAGGCTGTCCTTACGCAGGATAGTTTCGATCTTATATGGAAACATTGCACCTACACGTTGCAGAATGCCGGCAATCTGCGGTTCTCCCACCGAATAAGTGCTCTTGGCATCGAAGTACACTTTATCGATAGTGCCCCCAGTAGTCAGTACAAGAACCTGTTGCTGCATAGCTTGGACGCACCATTGACGAAGTTTTATTTCGGGCACACGCGCGACTGCCGTGGTTCACCGGTTAACTCTGAATGCCCAGCTATTTTCCCGGGCAGGCTTAATCCGGTCCATACTGCTTTCTGGCTATCGCTACCCATAACTCCATGACTGTGCCAACCCAAACAGTACCTTTCCCGGAAGCGTTAGGGTCCGCCTGCCGCACAACGGATGCGGTCAACGCCCGGTAGATCCATGCACGATTCATGGCTGGCATTCGGTTTTCATCGGTTGAACTCCACACATGTACTGCCAGTATTGCAGCATTGCACCGGTTGCATCAGCTTGAAATTGCCGGATTTTGGCTGGGGCTGCATCAGGCCCGTTCAGCCCCCGCAGGACAGAATGATGGGGCTCTCAATTGTTGTGGTTTTACACAGGGGACCGGACACCGTATTTTGATTTGCTTACGGGCGCCTTCGGGATGGCCAAGCGTCTAAGGACCAGTCTGCAGCACCACCATGTTACGCATCTTTCCAGCCGCAATTCTGTCCATACTACTGCTTGGCGCCTGCTCGCGTGAGACGACCCTGTTTGAGCAAATGCCCGCCGAGCGGACCGGCATTTCATTTGAAAACACACTGGCCCCGGTAGAAACACTTAACACCTACGTCTTCCGCAATTTCTACAATGGCGGCGGAGTGGCCATCGGTGACGTCAGTGGTGACGGACTCGCCGACATTCTCCTTACTGGCAACCAGGTCTCAACACGGCTTTACCTCAATCGGGGCGGCTTCGTATTCGAAGATGTAACCGAAAGAGCCGGCCTGTTCGGTGAGGGTATTTGGACAACGGGCGTGAGCCTCGTAGACGTCAATGCAGATGGGCGGCTGGATGTGTATATGTGCAAATCAGGACCACCTGGCGGGCAAAGGCGACACAATGAGCTTTTTATCAATCAGGGCGACGGCACCTTCATTGAACGCGCTGAGGCTTGGGGATTAGCCTACAGCGCCCTCAGTGTGCATGCGTCTTTTTTTGATTACGACGGGGACAAAGACTTAGACGCGTACCTGCTTAGCAACCCCTTGCGGTCCCTCGACGAACTCCATCCCGCACCCAATCTGCGCAACATTCCGGATCCGGACGGAGGCAACCGGCTCTTGCGCAATGACGGGCCAAGCCTCGGCTTTGTTGATGTGACGGAAACGGCTGGCATTTACAATAGTCAGATCGGCTTTGGACTCGGGATTTCAGCCGGAGACCTGGACCGCGATGGCTGGACAGATTTATACGTTTCGAATGACTTCTTCGAGCGGGATTATCTGTACCGGAATGCGCAAGACGGCACGTTCGAAGAAATTGCCACGGATGTCTTCCCTTCATTGAGTCTGAGTTCTATGGGGGGGGATGTGGCAGATCTCAATGGCGACGGCTTTCCCGAAATCTTTATTTCGGATATGCTGCCCCGCCTGCCGGATCGTTACCAGTCGAAGATTTCATTTCCTTCATGGGACGAAGAAATGGGCATTGTCCGTGATGGATACCATCATCAAGCGACGCGCAACACACTTCAACTGAATGCGGGCGGCCCGGATTTACACTTCAGCGACCTCAGTCGGATGGCTGGTGTCGAAGCTACAGACTGGAGCTGGGGCGCTCTGATGGCCGATTTCGATCATGATGGACACAGAGAGATTTTTGTGCCAAACGGCATCTACAAGGATCTGCTCGACCAGGACTTCATCGCACGTGTGTCCAGTGCCGATTCACTCCGGGCCCTCTTCACGACCTATAACGAACCGATTCTGGAACTCCTGAAGCATGTGCCTACGCACGCCTTGGCTAATCACATGTTTACACGCACGGGACCGATGACATACGCCGACATAGCGGGCAAATGGGGACTGGACACGCCGGGATTTTCAAATGGTGCAGCCTACGGAGATCTGGACAACGACGGTGATCTGGATCTCGTAGTCAACAACATAAACATGCCCGCTTTTGTGTACCGGAACCGTTCCTCCGAATTATTTGACGCCGGCCACTGGTTGCAAATCGTGCTTAAGGGACAAGCCCCCAATACTTATGGCATCGGTGCCCAAGTCACACTCTGGGCTGCCGGGCATCAATGGTATGTGGAGCAGCAGCCTGTGCGCGGCTTTCTGTCCAGTATGGATCCGGTCCTGCACATCGGCTTTACGGGGAGGCCGGACTCTCTGGTCGTACACTGGTCAAGGGGCACTCGAACCGTTGTCCGGGGGCTCCAAGCCCAGACACGGATAACCATTGAGGAAAAGCAAAGTGGCTGATTTGCGCCCATATTTTCTGGCTCTGCTTGTGGCTCTAGCTTTGGCGTGTGAACGAGCTTCACCGTACGAGCGCATGAGAACACGGGAACTCGCACGAGAAGACACGGTGCGTGCGCTGTTTCTGAATTACGAACTTGGCATGACCCAGCAGGCATTTTACGACAGCAGCTGGGCACTTAACCGCCGCGGACTGGTCATGCAGGGACCCCAAAATCAGAATGTCCAATACAGGCTCCCCCGGACACTGCCTTTTCCCGCCACCATGCTCTTCTATCCGGATTTCAAAGACGGCAAAGTCGTTCAGATGCGTGTCAGATTCGGATATGACCACTGGGCCCCCTGGAACCGGCGACTGCAGTCGGACAGTCTGCTTTTCGACGTTATGGACCTCCTGATCCGGTGGTACGGTTCTCGCGAATTTGTAGAGCGAACCATCGTATCCCCCCCTGCAGAATCCACCACTGAATTCGTCACAATAGACGCAAACAGGCAGATAGCGCTCGGTCGCTTTTCTGACCAGGAAGTGTACACCGTAATCACGGACTTGCGTGCTGTGCAGCAGAATACGCCATGAGACCGCTGATCCCATTCTTTTTCTCAGCCTGCCTCGCCGGAGCCTGCGCGACGTCCCCTCAGCGTCCACTATTCGAGCTTGTACCTCCCGGCCAAACTGGTATTCTTTTCGAAAACGAACTCGACTATGACTACGATTTCAACGTCTATCGCTACCGCAATTTTTACAACGGCGGTGGCGTCGCGCTGGGAGATGTCAACAGTGATGGCCTACTCGATGTCTACCTCACCGGCAATCAGCGGCCCAATCGCCTGTATCTGAATGACGGCGAATTTGCCTTTACCGATGTAAGCGAAAAGGCTGGAATCCAAGGCGCGCGCGCTTGGAGCACGGGAGTCAGCATGGCCGATGTTAATGAAGATGGCCGGTTGGACATTTACGTCTGCAACAGTGGTATTGTGGAAGGCGATGATAAAAGGAACGAGCTGTTCATCAATCAGGGGGACACCACCTTTGTCGAAATGGCGGCGGCCTACGGCCTCGACGATGACGGACTGTCCACACACGCCTCGTTTTTCGATTATGACAGGGACGGCGACCTGGACATGTATCTGGTCAACAACTCCTATCGAAACATTGGCAGCTTTGATCTGGAAGAAAACACGCGTCACATACGACATCCGGAAGGCGGGGATCGACTCTACCGCAATGACAAAGGCCTGTTTGTGGATGTGAGTGAAGAAGCAGGGATTTACAGCAGCGAAATCGGCTTCGGGCTCGGCGCTTCGATCGGTGATTTGAACCAGGATGGCTGGCCCGATTTATATATCTCCAACGATTTTTTTGAGCGCGACTACCTCTACATCAATAACCGGGACGGCACATTTGCGGAGGTACTGGAAGAGAGTATGGCCAGTACAAGTGCAGCCGCCATGGGGGCGGATATGGCTGATCTCGATGGCGACGGGTGGCTGGACATATTTGTGACGGATATGCTGCCCCCCTCGGAAACGCGGCTGAAAACGGTCTCGTCCTTTGACAGCTGGACGCGATACCAGGCTTATGTGCGCGACGACTATTTCCATCAGTTCACACGCAACACGCTGCACATGGGACGTGGTCCCGCGTCGCCCACACGCAACTTCACCCTATTTAGCGAAACTGGCCGGATGTTCGAGGTCGATGCCAGCGACTGGAGTTGGGGCGCATTGATTGCCGACTACAATTTGGATGGCCATCGTGACATATTCGTCGCCAACGGCATTTACCGTGATCTCACCAATGCGGACTATCTCGTTGAAATCCGTCAGGAGGCCACGATGGACGCACTCACAGGCGAAAATTACGTGGACTGGAAGACGCTCATCGATATGATTCCATCCGAACCGATTCCCAACCACATGTTTGCGGGGCGTCCGGATGCACCATTCGTGGACGTAACCAGTGCCTGGAATCTCGCTGAACCCGGATTCTCTAATGGAAGCGCATATGGCGACCTGGATAATGACGGCGATCTCGATCTGGTAATAAGCAACCTCAATATGCCCGCCTTTGTGTACCGGAACCTTGCGGAAGGGCACTTTCCCGCGCACCGATGGCTCCAAATAGCACTTCAGGGACAGACGCAGAACACACAGGCCGTTGGCACACAAGTCAGCGCCTGGCACGCGGACCGGTTATGGTACGTCGAGCAACAGCCGATACGCGGATTTCAGTCCAGCGTGGACCCCGTGCTGCACTTGGGGTTGGGGAAAGACATCCACACATTGGATTCATTGATTGTACGTTGGCCCTCGGGCGGCCTGACACAGCTGACGGACGTGTCCACAAACAGGCGGCTCACGCTAACTGAACCCCCCGCAAGTTTGATTGCAACTCCTGGTGTGCAGACCACCGACAGGCGTCTCGTGCCCGTAGAGCCTGAACAATTGGGCCTCAACTGGCGGCATGCCGAAAATGAATTCAGTGATTTTGATCAGCAGCCGCTGCTTTTCCACATGCGATCAACGGAGGGACCAGCCCTCTGCTCGGGTGATATAAACTCTGACGGACTGGAAGACCTTTATTTGGGCGGAGCAAAGGATCAGCCGGGCCAGATCTTTGTGCAGACTGCTGGCGGATTTTTCACGCAACATCCAACTCCCGCCCTGGATGCAGACGCTATCAGTGAAGACACTGATTGCCTGTGGTTGGACGCAGATACCGACGGTGATGATGATTTATATGTAGCCAGTGGAGGCAGTGAGTTTCCAGGCAGCAGTTCAGCCTTGATTGACCGGCTGTATCTCAACAGCAACGGCACGCTGCAGCGTAGTGACAACCTTGCGGTCACAAGCACGAAAGGGTTTGAGCCGACTGCCGTCGTTCGCACTGCAGACATGGACCAGGACGGCGATCTAGATCTCTTTACCGGCAGCCGGCTGCGTCCGTTCGCATACGGGCTTCCGGCAGACGGCCACTTGCTTATCAACGACGGCGCAGGCCAATTCAGCGACGCAACCCGGCGTCTGGCCCCTGGATTGCAGGATTTGGGCCTTATTACTGATGCACAGTGGGGGGACTTTGATGGGGACCGGGATTTGGATTTACTCGTTGTCGGGGAATGGATGCCGATCACGCTCTTTGCCAACGAAGGCGGCATTCTTGCGCCCGTGGAATCAGGCCTGGAGGCGACTTATGGCTGGTGGCAGAGTTTGCTTGTCCTAGATCTGGACGGGGATCAGGATCTGGACTTTGTAGCGGGCAATCACGGCCTCAATTCGCGCTTTAAGGTACCAGTGGATTTATGGGTAAGCGACTTTGATCGTAACGGCAGCGTGGAGCAGATCTTCGGACGAACGTTGGATGGCCTCACGTATCCGTGGCATCTGCGGCATGACCTTGTGGCCCAGTTGCCCAATCTAGTGCGAAGGTTTCCGACGTATGCATCCTATGCCGGCAAAACGGTGAAGAATCTCTTTTCTCCGGAATTGCTCGGCCAGGCATTACATCTGCAGGCCACGGAATTGCGCACGGTGGCGGGGCTGAACGACGGCAGCGGACGCTTCTCCCTTGAACCGCTTCCCATGGAAACCCAGCTGGCGCCAATCTACGGCCTGGCTACGCTGGATTTGGACGACACCGTGGTACTTATGGGGGGGAATCTCTACGAAGTAAAACCGGAGGCCGGACGCTACGATGCCAGTTATGGGGCTGTTGTTGGGGCGGCCTCGCTGGAATCCCTCCCTTGGCAGGATACGGGTTTTTTTGTCCAGGGCCCCGTCCGACGCATACTTATACTTGACCGTCTCAGGCTGGTACTCGTAGCGGTTAATAACGACGCCCTGCGCGTTTTCTCATATGGCGAGTAGGTGGCTCGCGCTGATTGCAGGAACCTGGCTGTTGGGCTGCGGAGGTGGCGACACAACTTCCGATATGCTGTTTACGCGGCTGACTGCACGACAAACAGGCGTTGATTTCGTGAATACCCTCACGCCCGAGGACGGCTTCAATATCATCGATTACCTCTATTTCTACGACGGAGGCGGCGTAGCCATCGGGGATATCAACAATGACCGGCTCCCCGACCTGTTTTTGACCGGCAATCAGGTATCCAACCGCTTATACCTTAATCGGGGCCAGATGCGCTTCGAGGATATAACGGATGAGGCCGGTGTCGCAACAGCAGATTCAATCTGGTCAACCGGCGTGACCATGGCAGATGTAAACGGCGACGGATGGCTGGACATCTATGTATGCCAAGTCAACCATCTGAATAAATCCGGACACAACCGGCTGTACATCAACCAGCAGAACGGTACTTTTTCGGAGGAGAGTCGGCACTACGGACTGGATTTTGAGGGGCTCTCCACACAGGCGGCCTTTCTGGATTACGACTTGGATGGTGACTTGGACATGTATTTGCTCAATCATGCCATCCATACCCGCGAATCCTTTGTTCGGGCATGGCGACGGATTATTGACGTGCCCCGGATGGGCGACAAGCTTTACCGCCAGGATGACGGCCACTTCGTCAGCGTGAGTGCGGAAGCGGGAATTTACAGCAGTGCACTTGGATACGGGCTGGGGCTCGCTGTCAGCGACCTGAATGAGGACGGCTGGCCTGACATTTACGTCGGCAATGACTTTCACGAAAATGACTACCTGTACCTGAATGGAGGACGGGGTGCATTCAGAGAACGACTGCAGGAAATGACCGGGCACACCAGCCGCTCAACTATGGGTGTTGATATAGCCGATTTAAACAATGACGCGCGGCCAGACATTGTAGCCCTGGACATGCTGCCGGCGAATCTGTCCTCGTACCGCACAGCTGCGGGCCCGGACGCAGAAGCGCTCGTCAAAATCAAGGCAGACTTCGGGTACGGACCGCAGGTAGCCCGAAACACCTTGCAACTGCATCGCGGTTATGATATGGAAGGCTTACCGCTATTTAGCGAGATTGGGGCGTTTGCCGGCATAACGGCCACCGATTGGAGTTGGACCCCTCTGGCTGCAGATTTTGACGGTGATGGATGGAAGGACCTCATTGCCACCAATGGCATCCCCGGCCGTCCGAATGATCTGGATTATATAGAGTATGTGGCACGCCCGGAAATCCAGCGGCTGCTTGCAGTGGGGACGGCTGCGGAACAAGGGGCCGTAGCGGCCCGAATGCCGACTGTGCAAATCCCGAATTATGCCTTCCGGGGCGGGGCAAGCTTAAACTTTTCGGACGTTACGCGGTCATGGGGACTGAGCACAGC
>JAAXGT010000145.1 GCA_012271205.1 Rhodothermales bacterium | reverse complement strand
CCCGTCTGCCGATGCGGGCGATCGCCTAGGAGTCTACGGCGGAGGCTCCTAGGCCACGTGGAAGAAGGTGAGTGTCGTCATGTTGTTGCCGAACGCAATACAGTCCGGCTCACAGTCCAAGAAATCGACGAAGCGAGGTGTGCACCCTCCAGTATTTAGTCGGTTTCCGCACTAGTGGGATAGGCCCAATGCGTATTGGCATTGTGGTGATAAAGGTGGTTGGCCATGACCTCAACCACCCTGCGCGGGACCTGCGTACTGCCCGGGTCGTCGAAGTACACGGCGGAGTGTTCCCTGCGTCGGTGCTGCAGGGCCGGGAACTGGCTCCTGACGTTATCTACCGGCGTCATGTCCGTATTCACTTTCGCGAAGTTAGCAGAGGACACAGAAATATATCTTGAGTATGTAAATTAGCTGGCAGTTTGTAAGCCAAACAGGCGGCATGGTGGTTTTGCGTCGAATAGTCATTGTGGTGCTCAGCATCCTCGTTGTGGTAGCGGTTGTTGTGTTCGGCTTCAGGGCGTATTACGCCATTCTGTCTGGAGGTGCGATGGCCAGTCTTGGCCCCGAGGCTCCTGTCACGATTGCCGCCGGCGCAGCGTACCGGGATCTCAACAAGAACGGCATCATGGATCCCTACGAAAGTGCCGCTGCACGAGTGGACGAGCGGGTGCAGGATGTGCTTTCCAGAATGACCCTTGAGGAAAAAGCAGGCATGATGTTCATCAACATGATCACTATGCACCCGGACGGCACGCTTCTAGAGCGCCCGACACCCAAGAATCCGTTCACATTCCTGATTCCGACAACTTCCACGATGATTGTGCGTCGCCACATGAATCACTTCAACATCCTGCAGGGAAGTGACCCTGTGGCCATGGCGAGGTGGTACAACAGCGTGCAGAAACTCGCAGAGCGGTCGCGGCTGGGCATCCCTGTCACCATCGCCTCCGATCCGAGGCATGGCTATCCAAGCGGTCCGGTGGCGGCCATGTTCGCCGGTGCCTTTTCCGAGTGGCCGGAGCCCCTCGGGCTTGCGGCTGCGCGTGATACGCAATTGGTGGAGGAATTTGCCGATATCGTGCGGCAGGAATACCGGGCCGTGGGCATTCGAATGGCGCTCCATCCCATGCTGGATTTGGCCACAGAACCGCGCTGGTCGCGCATCATGGGCACCTTCGGAGAGGATGGAGACCTAACCGCTCGCACAGCTCGCGCGTACGTCCGCGGGCTGCAGGGCGAATCGCTCGACACAGCGAGTGTGGCTACAATGGCCAAACACTTCCCGGGTGGTGGGCCGCAGGATGATGGCTGGGAGGCACATTTTTCCTACGGTAAGGAGCAGGTGTATCCGGGTGGGCAGTTCGACTATCACATGGCCCCCTTCGTGACTGGCGCCATGGCCGCGGGTACCGCTCAGATCATGGTAAGCTACGGCGTGGGCGTCGGCATTACGGATGAAAATATGGGGTTTGCGTTCAGCCGCGAGATCGTAACCGACCTGTTGCGTAACGAGCTGGGCTTTGACGGCGTCATCAGCACCGACTGGGCGGTGCTGAGCGACAAGCGTGTACTTGGCCGGACGCTACTCGAGTCTCCGGGATGGGGCGTTGAGGACCTGCCGCCCGTCGATCGCGCAGAAAAAGCATTGAATGCTGGCGTTGATCTCTTTGGTGGAGAGTCCAATCCGGAATGGATCGTCGAACTGGTGGAAACGGGCAGAGTGGACGAAGAGCGCCTGGACAGCTCGGTAAGCAAGCTCTTGAGGGACAAGTTCTTGCTTGGACTATTTGACGATCCGTACGTAGACGAAAATGCCGCCAGCAAAATCGTGGGCGCAGCCCACTTCATGGAGGCGGGCAGGAGGGCGCAGCAGGCCTCCATCGTGCTGCTGAAGAATGCGGACATGGACGGAGGTTCCTTGCTACCACTAGGTGAGGGAGAGAGGTTGTTCATACAGAACGTCGACAGCAGCTTGACGGCCCGCTACGCAGCGGTAGTCGATGACCCCGCAGCCGCAACCGTGGCGCTTATCAGGACGCACGCGCCATACGAGCCGCCGCGTGGCAGCACGATGCTTGAGAGCCTGTTCCACCAAGGAGATCTGGATTTCAAGGGAGAGCAGTTGGAAAACATCCTCGCAATCACCCGGACGGTTCCCACCATAGTAGACATCTACATGGACCGCCCGGCGGTGATGCCAGAGGTGGCGGAGAGTGCCGCTGGTATTCTTGCGAATTTCGGTGCTTCGGACGAAGTCATTCTGGATGCGGTATTCGGGCGTTTTGAACCTACGGGCCGCCTGCCTCTCGAGCTGCCATCGTCCATGCAGGCGGTACGGGAGCAGCTGGAAGATGTGCCGTACGACTCGGAAAACCCTCTCTTTCCGTTTGGATTTGGTCTTGGCTATTCGGACCCGCATACCACCGGGGGGCAGGGCGAGTAACAATTCGTCGCGCTATTCCAGATTCCGACAACTTGGGTACACCTGATAATTTGGGGCTTTATGTATAGGAAGCTCTGATTTAATGCCTATGACAGGCCAGTGTCCATCTGGGTCTGTATTTTGGGCGTATCGCTGTTTTGCCTTGTTAGTCTGAAGTCATCCCCTTTTTTAGGTGTAGGGGGACAACTTCAGTATAAAGAAGACTTGACACTGGGCGGAGACGTCACGAAGCGCGCCCCGGCGGCGAGGCCGAAACGTTTCATGGAGGCGGGCAACAGCGAGATACGAGCGAAGGCACCCAGCATGTTGCCGCCGTTTTTCTCCGAATCAAAGTGCTCGATGCTCGTCTCGGGCTCGACCCGGTTCATGAGTCCGAAGGCGATCGAACCGTCCGACACCTGCTTGTTGTAGGCATCCCTCCTCTTCTCGATTTCGGTTCCTTCCTGCTTGACGATAAGACCCGAACCGTAGCGCAGTGTGCAGGGCATCCTGACATCTTGGGCGATTGCCGACTGGCCCGACACCAGCAGCGCGAGCGCCGCAGAGGCGTCGATCCAAAGACCCGTGGGGCTGAAATGTGGCGTACCAGACCGAAGTTGTGCCGCATCCTGGCTTCCTGTTACGGTGGGGGCAGTGGAAAGCATAGGGTAGTCCCCCCCTTAGCAATCGATCTGGGCAGGCTTTCCGCTTCGCGGACCGCGCGCCGTGTCCGGAAACCTTGAATCCCGGTGTTGCGTCCGGTGGTCCGCCCCCGAAGTCAGTGGTGGCCGATCGGCGCGAACGACTTCTGTCAGCCCACGGTGAGCCCCCAGCCGGTCGGTTGCTCTCACGGCGAACCAGCCCGTGCCCTCGATCACATGCCCCTGCCTGTATCCCCGGTCGTTCTCGTTCAGCCGTAAGGCCCCCAGTCCCTGCAGCCCCCACGACGTGCGTTTGCTCATTCCCAGGATCGTGACACCGGGTCTGAGGTTCCAGCTTCCGGAGCCAAGTTGCATCGGGTAGGGCAGTTGCACCTCCCGACCCATGCTCATCGGGTTCTCGCTCACCTCCTCGATGGACCCGGTGGGAATCGAAACGCCGGCGTTCAGGTGGGCGCGGACCGAGCCCGTGCGCTTCAGCCCGATGAGCGCCGCAAGGGAGGCGTCGCCTAGGTCCGCTGAAGCGGCCTCGAACATGCCTCCCGACCGCGTCTCGTGGTTCATCGACTGGCTGGTCCAGTGGGCCATCGCCATCAGGGTCATCCAATTAGCGGGGGCGTACATGATCCCCGCCATATGCATCGTCATGGTCATGTCGAGCGGAGCGACCATGAAGTCCCGAAGTACGTCGGCCGTCTCGAGCCGCTCGGTCCCGTCCCGGTTGCCCGCCATGGACATCTGCATGAAACGATACGAAAGCATCCACTCTCCCCGCTCGTGGGTGTGATCGCCCATGCAAAATTGCGGGATCGTGGGCATTGAAGAGGGGATTATAAAGATGGTTTGACGGCGGGTGGCTCTTCCGAGAGCTTTGCCGTCGTGATAGACCCTGGCCTTGGAGCCTCTCCAATGCTGCCTTGGCGGTGGGATTTCTGGGCCGCAGCAGCACCCGAGCAACGTCACTCATCTTTACGCCACGGTAGCGCGGGTTAGTGACCTGCACGTCGAACGGCTCTACGGAATCAGCCTTCCACACCCTTCCGGTGTGGAATCTGCGAAGTCAACTTCTAATACTCCCTGAGAATGACTGTGTAGTACAGACGTCTCTTCTCGCCGCAGCTCGGTTTCGCGTACCACCGAGGGGATACATCGTCATCATCAATCGGTCCCGCAAGTTCGCAGTTCTCGAGAGTAGGCAGCGTGAAGTCGATTACCGTCCTGGTCTTCAGGCTGAAGTACTTCCGGCAGTCCCGACACCGATAAGGTGTCGGGCTTTCCGCTCTTGACCCGGTAGACTCCATCCATGCTGCCGTACCGCATGTAGGCCATTTCGCCGGTTGGCCAGTGCCAGTCCTCGGACCACGTCACGGCGGCTTCCTCAGTGGCGAACATCTCCGCCACCTGCATGACGCTGATGCCCTTCCGGTGGTTCGTGCCCGATGCCTGCTGTCCTATTTCCAACTCGTTGTGGCAATACCTCTTACCATGCATTGAAGTTGGCAGGATTTCCGCGCGGTGTCAAGTCTTCTTTAAAAATCCCCAAACGAAAGCCCCCTCACCACAATCCGCAGTGGGGCCCCAAAGATTTTGAGCTTCTGGGAGATCCCGTTACTCAATCAAGTTGCCATCAGGGTCCAAGCGGTGTATTTCTCCCAGATTAAGCTCGCGGATGTCTGGCTCGACCACACTCACGTCGCCTACAATCACCCAAATGATATTTTCAGGGTGCAACACCTCTCGGGCCGCCGCGGATACCTGCTCAACGGTCAACGCGCGTACCTGGTCAGCATATGTGTCATAATAGTCTTCAGGCAAATCGTACTGCACCATGTCGAGAATGGAGCCTTCGACCGAACCATTGGTTTCCCATTGTCCCGGCAGCGTAAGTGTCTGGCTTTCCTGTGCCCTGAGCACTTCCTCCTCTGTGGCTGGATTGTCCCCGATGTAGCCTCGGAGTTCGCTTACGATCTCCATCATGGATTCCCTGGTCTTGTCCGTCTGCACCGGGGCATATACCAGGAACGGCCGCTGCCCGCGTGCCGAAAGCAGCAGCGACGAGGCGCCATATGACCAGCCTTTATCCTCCCGCAGATTCATATTGAGGCGCGAAACAAAGGCACCGCCCAGAATAGTGTTCATGGTTTCTATACCAATGTTGTTCGGCGTATTGCGCGGCGGTGCCAAATGACCGGCCAGAATGATGGACTGCTGCGCCTGCGGACGGTCCATCAGATACACACGTGAGGTCGTTCCCGAGGGCACATCGGCAATGTTCTTCTTGGGCACATCAGCCGGGGCCCATTGGCCAAATCGTGACTCCAAATGGGGCAGCAGGTCGCCCAGCTTAAGGTCTCCCACGACAATCAGCGTCGCATTGTTTGGGCGGAACCACGTTTCATGGAATGCCATCAATTCTTCCCGCGTGAGGCTTGCAACAGATTCTGCCGTCCCGCTGCCCGTGAACGGCAAGCTGTAGGCATGTCCTTCGCCGTAATAAAGGGCGGGCAACACCCGCAGGGCCATTTGAATCGGTGAGGCTTTTTCGCGCTGTATGGTCGCCAGCTGCTGTGCTTGGAGTCGCTCAAAATCCGCCTCCGGGAATGACGGGTTGAGCACTACGTCTGCATACAGGTCGAGGCTTTCCTTCAAATTGGGTACGAGCGCCGAAAGGGACACATACGAGGCATCGAGGTTGGATCCGGAGCCGATGCTGGCCCCCAGGTTGGCCAGCCGCTCATTGATTTCCAGAGAAGACAGGCTAGTCGTGCCTTCATCCAACATGGCCATAGCCAAATCTGCCGTACCCGGTTGGGTGCTGTGGTCTGATGCGTAGCCCGCATCGAACAGCAGTGTCATTTCAACCACAGGGATCGCAGTGCGCTCGGCAAGCACGACCTTTAATCCATTAGACAATTCTGCCTTGTGCAGGATCGGAAAAGAAACATTCGGTTTTGCTCCCGGCTCTGGCAGGGCAGATCGATCAACGCCATCATCTGCCGAGGCTAATTCCGGGAAGGGATGAACCTCCAGGACATAGACACCGTCGGTCAGCCACATCTCTGCGGTGTTACGGACATCTTCTGGCGAAGCAGCGTCCTTGTCGCTGAAAGATCGCTTGTAGGCATTCGGCGCGCCGCCATAAATCTTGCCGGATGCCAGAATGTCTGACTTGCCGCCGAAGCCACCGATACGCTCCATGCCACGAATGAAGCCGGCTTTCTCCTGTGTAATGACGCGCTGGAGTTCTTCGAGCGTAGGTCCGTTTTCCAGAAAGGCGGCCAGTTCCTCGTCCAATGCAGCCTCCACAACGGCCAAATCCGTTCCAGGACGGGAAGTGGCCTGAATCATGAATTGTGAACCGATCTCGCCGCCAGAGACGAAGGCGCTCACGTCGGTGGCGATCTGATCCGTGTACACCAGGCGCTTATAGAAGCGAGAATTCTTGCCGCTGGAAAGCACCGAAGAAGCCAAGTCAAGCAAATGGTAGTCTTTGGAATACAATTCCGGGATATTCCAGACCTTGTAAATGCGGGCCTGGGGCACACGGTCCTCCATGATTTCGCGCTGCTCCCCGGTTCGTTTGGCCACCCACGTGTCAAAATGAGTTACAGGCGAGCCGGGCGGAATGTCCCCGAAATACTTCTCGACCAGGTTCCGCGCTTTGTCTACGGTAATGTCACCGGCGATGGAGATGACCGCATTGTTAGGGCCGTAATAGGCTTTAAACCATTCCTGCACGTCCTCCAGCTTAGCCGCATTCAAATCATCCATGGACCCAATTACCGTGTGTGCGTACGGATGGCCTTTCGGGTAAATGGCATCGGTAATCCTGTTGTAGACTTGGCCGTAGGGGGCGTTTTCGCCCTGCCTTTTCTCATTCTGCACAACGCCCCGCTGTTCGTCCAGCTTGGCCTGATCGATTGCTCCCAACAGGTGTCCCATGCGGTCGGACTCCATCCAAAGTGCCAGTTCTACCGCGTTGGTTGGCACGGTCTGGAAATAGTTGGTGCGATCCTTGTTTGTCGTACCATTCAAATCGGTCGCGCCAATGCGCTCGAGCACTTGGAAATAGTCGTCGTTGAAGTTTTCCGAACCGTTGAACATAAGGTGCTCAAAAAGGTGGGCAAAGCCGCTGCGACCTTCCGGTTCGTTCTTGGATCCTACGTGGTACCACAGGTTGATCGCCACCAGTGGTGCCTTGTGGTCTTCATGCACGATGACGGTAAGCCCGTTGTCTAGCACAAACTGCTCGAACGGGATCTCGGGAATGGGCATGGCCTCTTGTGCCGCTGCCTGCGGCAGCACACAAACAGCGAAGACAAATAGCAGCTGCAGTCTCATAATTTCTAAATTTGGTGTCGCGTGCAATTCTGAACCCGGACCCGGTGCATGCCGGCACAAAAGGCATGTACCGGCTGATAGGACGAAAATACTCACAAAAGGTTACTTAAAATTCTTGTGGGGAATCCGATCCAGCTCCCAATCCAAGACCAGCCCTTCTGCAGTCTGTTGGGCATGGGGCTTGCCATAGAGCACATTAACCAGATACAATGCTGGCTCATAGCTGAGCGCACCGCCCACGGACGTGATAAACTTGCCGTCAATTACAAGGCGCTCTTCGTACCGTACACTCACTTTGGGAAACATAGCTGCAAGAAGGTCGCGATCGGCCGGGAAGGTCGTGATCCGCCGGCCGTCTACCAGCCCGGTCGCTGCAAGCGGAAAAGCGCCATCGCATACAGTTATCACCCATTCCGCCTGTTTTGCTCTCGTGCGAACCCAGTTCATATAATTGGCGTCCTCCAAATCCCGGTCCATACTGCCTGCTGTACTGGGTATCACCAAAATGTCGGCTTGTGGCGCTGTGGCAAACGAATAATGGGGCACTACCGTGATTCCCTCGAAGGTGACCAGCGGATCGCCGTCCGGTGAGACCACAAACGGCTCGATGTGGTTCGTGGAATCCCGGAAGATTGAGTGGTGGAGCACATCATAGGGAGCCATCAACTCCGAATTGTACACGCCGTCCAACGCAACGAAAGCCGCACGCAGCACACCTTCTGGCTGTTTCCGGGCCATGTCTCCAGACATACACCCGATAAAAAGAAGCAAGGGCACCATCAGGCTCCAAGGACACAGGTACCAGTGCGCAGTCTGGCCCATCCTTCTTACAATCCGGTACCAGCCGGACGCGGTTGACCCGGAAGTTGCCACACTTGATGATTCGCTCTCCGGGAGGATCACTGAATGAGGCAAACAGGACATGGGTTACGGCGCTTGGGTCACCGCAAGATGAACAGGCTCAGCCATGCGGAAGCTCCATGATCTCGGCGCACTTAAAGATGGGTTAAAGCGCCTCGGGAAACCCTCACAGGTCTGCATTACTGATAAGGCCTGTATCTCCAACCAAGCCTCCCGATCTGCGCGCCCGAACCGTGCACAGTTACTAACGGAATTCCGCGGAGCTTCTTGCTGCCGGCCACGATGGCAAGAAGCCTCTATGAAACTTCGATGGATGGTTTGTCTTTTGCCCGACCGAAATTAATGGGGCTTCCCTATCCAGTTAAGGTGCACAAGTTATCTCCAGTCAGCCGGGAAAATGCTTGCCCCCTGCTACCGTGACGGCAGCACAAAAGAAAACAGGAACACCTCAAGGGGCTCAGCCCTTTGTATGCTTTCATTCGCTGACCGTGTGACTACGCTGTCCAACCACGCCCAATACGAGTGCGCCGAGCAAATGAATACAATCAAGAACGTGTTTTTCCTTTTTCACCTTAATTCCGACTTGATTAAGCTCGACACCGATACGGTCTTCACCAGTTGTGTGGTTGTGCTCCTGATTCGCTGTTCCACTTTTACCACAAATCAGGGACACAACCATGCCCGCGAGCGTCACGGGTCTGCACGGTATATGTTACTCCGGCTTGGTCAAGGCTGTCAAGAGTGTAACCAACTGTCCCTCGTTATCGGGTGTCAAAGTCGGACGTAATACCTTGACGAGAAATGAATTGCCTGCGTCTACGTCGTCGTAAGCTCGCTCAAACTCCTTTACAGAGGAGACTGGCTTCCGGTCGACTTCCACAATGACATCATTCACACGCAGTTCCGATTCTCCATAGGCAGGACTGCTCTTGTCAATGGATTCAATAAGAACCCCCGCAACGTCAGGCATGTCTACGTGACCACCGAGTCGTTGCTCAAGTATGTCGGCACTTGCGTTGCCGAACGATAGACCCAATCTGGCCATTCGGTCACGGACTTGGCGATTTGTCGAACCGCCATTCGGGTTCACCGCGAGCTCCTCATCCAAGAGCCCCAGGCGAACATTGAGTTCCATACTCTCCCCGTCACGTATCACCATGAGCCGGGCTTCGTCGTCCGGCTGCAAGTTGCCAATGATGGTCCGCAGTTGCAGATAATCGGCAAGGCTTTCGTCGTTGACTGCAGTAATTATATCTCCCACCCTGATTCCGGCTTTTTCAGCAGCACCACCGGGTACCACAGTGCTCACCTGCGCAGCTCCAGGTGGTACGTCAAGAGCTTCTGCCAGCGCTTGGGATATCTTGCCAAAGTAAATGCCTAAGAATCCGCGGTCTACCCGACCCTTTTCAATCAACTGTGTAACGACGTTATCCACAACACTTACCGGTATGGCAAATCCGATTCCGCTGTTAATACCGGTAGGTGACAAAATGGCAGAGTTAATGCCAATCAATTTGCCACGCAGATCGACTAGCGGACCGCCGGAGTTGCCGCGGTTGATGGCGGCATCGGTCTGAATCAAGGCGGAAAATTTATTAATACTTGCCAGTTGAGGACTGGTCCGGCCGATGCCACTGATGATTCCTGCAGTCACTGTGTTTTCCAGTGACTCTGAAAGAGGTGATCCAAAAGCCAACACCCACTGGCCCACACGTATGTCATCGGTGGTACCGAAGGTTACCGCCGGCAAGTCTTCCATGTTGATTTTTATGACGGCCAAGTCACTGTTCGCGTCACGCCCGACGACTTCGGCATTCTCAATCGTTCCATCTTGTAGCATCACCTGCAGCTTCTTGGCTTGCTGGATGACATGGTCATTGGTAACGATATAACCGTCCGAACGAATAATGACGCCGGATCCAAGCCCTTGACGCAATTGCGGAAGCTGCTGAAATTCACCACCAAATCGCCTGAAGAAATCTTGAAACGGAACACCCTCTCCTGCATCTGCGTCCGGCGGTCTAACTTCTAATATCTGTTCCGCACGGATCTGTACAACGGTGGGGTTGACCGTGGTAGCAACATTAATGAATGCTTCCTCGAATTCCAAGCGTGCACTCGTGGATGGTTCACGCAGAATATCAGGGCTGAACGCGTGACCGTCAGTTGCGACGCGGTCACCCAGATTCAAGATATTTGCGCCCGTGGTGGCAAAAAGAATGCCGGACACAAAAATGGCTGCCATCAGGATGGCAAGAGGTACAAGACGTTTATTAGTCATTGCCAGTTTGGTTTATTGCTTGGGTTAACGTGGTTAACAATAAACGCGCCATTGGGACGATTTCGTCTTTTTGACACTTCAGTTACGCCCGGGAATGCCAGGTTCGGTCAAATCACGCACATTTAGCAGCCGGTCCAACTCCTGATTGCTGAGAAGACCCATCTCCCGGACCACTTCGCGCACAGAACGCCCGGACTTCGCAGCTGCTTTGGCCACAGTCGCGGCTTTATCGTAGCCAATTTTACTGTTCAGTGCTGTGGCAATCGCCGGATTCAACTCCAGGAGAGCCTGGCAACGGACGCGATCGGCCTCCATGCCCGCAAGGCACTTATCGACAAACGCATGGCATGCACCTGCCAGTAATTCAATGCTTTCCAATAAGGCCGCGGCCATGACTGGCATCATGACGTTGAGTTCGAGATTGCCGTGCTGACCGCATATGGTGAGTGTGGTATGATTGCCCATAACGCGTGCACAGACCATCATCATGGCCTCACAAAGTACGGGGTTCACCTTTCCGGGCATGATCGAAGAACCGGGCTGAAGCGGTTTGAGTTTGATTTCGGCGAAGCCACTTGTTGGGCCGCTGGACAGCAGACGGATGTCATTTGCAATCTTCATGAGCGAGGCCGCCACTGTATTGAGTGCTCCTGCTGCGGACACGATAGCATCGCGCGCCGACTGTGCTTCAAAGTGATCCTCTGCTTCCCGGAACGTCACCCCGGTGGCTTCGCTGATATGTTTTAGCGCCCGCGCCGGAAACTCCAAATGCCGGTTGATACCGGAACCTGTAGCTGTGCCCCCCAAGGGTACCTCCTGCAATTCGCCTAGTGCCAGTCTGATACGATCAATGCCACGTGCGACCTGCATGGTGTAGCCGCCGAACTCCTGACCCATTCGGATCGGTGTGGCGTCCATGAGGTGTGTTCGGGCGCTCTTGAGAACATCGTCAAATGTCTGGGCTTTCTCTGCAAGTGCATTCCGGAGTCGTTTCAGTGCAGGCAGAAGGGAATGTGCGATTGCAGACGCTGATGCGACATGTATCGCCGTCGGTACGACATCATTGGACGACTGACACAGATTTACCTGGTCGTTCGCGTGCACATGGCGCCCCAGGGCTTCGCTGGCCAACCTGGAGATCACTTCATTTGCGTTCATGTTGCTGGAGGTGCCACTGCCCGTCTGGTACACGTCCACCGGAAAGTGTGCGTCGATGTCTCCGGCTATGATGTGCTCCGCGGCCTCAACAATTGCCTCGGCAACGTCGGCATCCAGCATGCCCGTTTCCCGATTTGCGATGGCTGCGGCGCGCTTAATTTGACCGAGTGCCCGGATGAAAGCACGCGGCATGCGTTGACCGCTTATCTGGAAATTGTCCACGGCGCGTTGGGTTTGTGCCCCGTACAACGCGTCGGCTGGCACCTCTACGTCGCCCAGCGAGTCTTTCTCTGTTCTGTATGTTGCCATAAAGGCAGGTTTTCAATAACAAAAAAGTATACGATCTTGCACCTCTATTGTTGGAGAGAGTATGCAGTCATCCTAGTCGTCAAAGCCCATGCAAGTTCTGCGCACAACCGCTCAAATGCAGGCTTATGCTGATGAGCAACGTCGCAAAGGGCACCGGCTCGTACTGGTGCCAACCATGGGCACACTGCATGCAGGCCATCTCGCACTGGTAAATCGTGCACGCCGGGAAGGCGATCACGTAACGGTGTCCATATTTGTGAATCCGACACAATTTTCGCCCGATGAGGATTTGGCCAGTTACCCGTGTGATTTCGAGGCAGATTGTGATGCCTTGGGTTCAACCGGAAAGGTCGATGCCGTGTTTGCACCGGAAGTCGACGAGCTTTATCCAGATGGGGCCGAAGCGCAAGCGATCTGGATAACAAGTCCTGAATTGACCAAGTATCTGTGTGGGCAATACCGGCCGGGTCATTTTCGAGGAGTGCTCACCGTAGTTTTGAAGCTCTTTGCGTGTTGTAAGCCCCATGTGGCTGTGTTCGGTCTTAAAGATGCGCAGCAGTTCTATCTTCTGAGACGGTTGTCACATGATCTCGCGCTGGGGATCCACATTGCTGGCGAGCCGACCGTCCGGGAAGCCGACGGTCTGGCGCTCTCTTCCCGCAATGCTTACCTCAATTCGGCTGAACGCGCCCAGGCGGTCGTGTTGTCGCGCGCGGTTGCACAAGCCCGAGAGCTTATGGAGCACGGACAACAGCAAAGTGCGCCTGTGGTAGCAAAAATGACCTCTATAATTGCTCAGGCCCCACTGGCCACATTACAATACGCAGAAGTTGTCAGGACCGATACGCTGGTGCCCGTTAAAGCCTTCTCACCGGGTGACGAAATCATGGCGGCTGTAGCGGTGTATTTCGATCGAACCCGTCTGATCGACAATGCTATAGTAAAGATACCCTTGTCTCAGTGTTAGCACCCGATGTGTCGTTTCGCTGTTGTACTGTTGTTATTACTAGGCGCCGTGCCAATTGCAGCTGCTCAGGATTCAGCCACGCTGTATCCCATTATCGAACACAGCCGTTTCGGCTTTATCAATCAATCCGGGGAAATTATTATTGCGCCCAAGTATGACGGTGCGCAGATATCCTCGGAAGGGCTGGCAGCAGTGCGCCTTGGTGAACTCTGGGGCTTCATCAATGCTGAAGATTCTGTTGTAATTGACGCACGGTACTCCGCGGTCTATCCGTTTGTGGACGGACTGGCGCGTGTTCAGTTGGGGCGGGGATGGGGATTCATTGACCGTTCCGGCAACTTCCTGACGGAGCGTGTTTTCACTGGGGCGCTTGATTTCAGCGGTGGACTTGCGCCCGTGCGGGGACGTCCGGGTGCCATCGTCGGACTGGAGCCAAACTGGGGTTATCTTGATTCTAATGGCGAATTGACCATCGAAGATCTTTTTGAGCGGGCGTTGCCTTTTTCCGAGGGTTTGGCGGGTGTGGAGAAGGTGCGCAAAGTGTTGGTAGTCAGTGTCAGTACGCGGTGGGGGTTTGTGGATTCGAGCGGGGAGTGGGTTATTCCACCGGAATTCCACTCGGTCCGCAGCTTTTCGAACGGACTCGCGCTGGCCCGCAAAGGCAAGCAGCGGGGCTTCATTGACAGGAGCGGTTCTTTTGTGTTGGAGATTCATTACGACCAGATTTTTTCGTTTGCCGATGGGCGGGCGCGCATCAGCATCGACGGACAATGGGGCTTTATTGACCGTGAGGGATCCGTGATCGTTCCGGCGATCTATGCCCATGCCGATGATTTTGAAGATGGCCGCGCCCTGGTAATGGTTGGTGACAAGTACGGCTACTTGGATACAGACGGGCTGTTGGTGATTCCGGCGGTCTTCGATAGGGCGCGATCGTTTGCAAAAGGGCTGGCTTACGTTATGCAGGAGGGACGCCCTGGATACATTGATATAAGTGGAGAATATGTCTGGCGTCAAGGCGAAAGCTCCCGCCAAGTCGCTCAGTAGCCGAGCCTTACCTGTGAGTGATTGCGCGAACTTTCGCCAGTTACGAAGGTGTTGCACGTAAGCAATCTGCGAAACCGCGTCTGGTCCGGCGTGCGACAGCCCTTGTCGGACGGTCCCCCAGCTCCAAGCGCTTACGCGTACGCCGGCAGTGCCCCTTGCCGCGCGTGCCTGTCCTGCGCGGTCCTCACACTTCAAGGCGGAATCGTCACTCAGGCAATCGTGGTCCAAGAGGCCTTCGCAACACAGGCATAGTCCAAGACATGTGGTCTTAAAGGTGCACTATGGCATGGCGGGTTTCCGAATGATCGGTCAAGCACCCGGCGAGGCCGCCCGATTAGCCTGGATATCTACCTTCCGGATCAGCAAAGACCTGCGAACGCCATCGAACCTGTCTGTGACTTTGAGTTTCATGAAGCACTTAAATCCAAGCACTCCATAGCACGGCTGGTTCCCACTGTATTCCTACACCACCCAATTTACAGCACAATTGGGACTAGACTCTTAGCCCCGTGCATCATTTGTCGTCCGGGTACGTTAGCTTATTCCGATGCAGACGTTGGATATGCCATGGAATGGCAACAATGGATAGACTCGGTGGCGGTCCTGTTGGGCCTTGCACTGATGATGCTGCGCATCCAATCGATCCTCCGCGCTGAGATTAAGGATGTCCGCACTGAGATTCAGGACCTGCGCTCGGAGGTGAAGGCTGAGATTCAGGACCTGCGCTCGGAGGTGAAGGCCGATATTCAGGACCTGCGCTCGGAGGTGAAGACACTCAATGCCAGAGTGGGCACCCTTGAGGTGTCCGTTGCAAAGATACAGGTATGGGCGGCATTGTCTCGGCCGGAGTCGGTATCTATGGAAGTGCTGGAGTCTCATCCTCCCGAGGTTTCGGAGACCTGAGGTCGCCGTCAACTCAGACTTAAAAGTGAAGGCGTGTGGCGCGAGACTGCCGAGAGAGCACATCCCCTAAGCAATCTCCGCATATTGGGTGGGAGTTACGATGAGTTCCATGCTGTTTCTCGCTCACCGGCATGGGCCGGTGCCTGTAGCTCAGGCAACCACGCAGGGTTGGCCCTCATCGCTTGGCCCCAGCGTCATATTTCGCAGCAGCGCTCAACGAACGTGCTCGTTAGGACTCACGGCGGTCGTAGGCCTCAATAATGTCCTTGACTAAGCGGTGGCGGACGACATCGACTTTGGAAAAGCCCACAATGTCAATCCCGTCAATGCCTCCCAGAATATCCACCGCTTCTACCAGACCACTTTGATCGCGGGGATCCAGATCGATCTGCGTGATGTCTCCGGTAATAATCGCTCGGCTATTCACGCCAAGTCGTGTCAAAAACATCTTCATCTGCACCGGAGTCGCGTTCTGCGCCTCGTCCAAGATCACAAATGCGGAGTTAAGAGTCCGCCCCCGCATAAAGGCCAGCGGCACGATTTCGACTACGTGGTTTTCCATGTGTGCCCCCAGCCTGTCCGAGGGTAAAAACTCATCCAGCGCGTCGTAGAGTGGACGAAGATAAGGGTCAATCTTGTCACGGAAATCGCCCGGCAGGAACCCCAGCCGTTCACCGGCTTCCACCGCCGGGCGGCAGAGCACAATGCGTTTCACCTGACGTGCCTTAAGTGCCGCGACAGCCAACGCGACGGCCAAGAAGGTCTTGCCAGTACCGGCCGGCCCAACAGCGAACACGATATCACTGCGGCGGGCCGCCTCTATCATGTGGGCCTGACCGGGTGTCTTGGTCCGGATCATGTTCCCGGCCGGAGTATACAGCACCACATCGCCAACACCACGCTTCACCGGTCCCGGTTCCGTTGCGGCAATCGCAAGTACCGTATCCACATCGGCCTCGGTCACACCGCCATTGCGGCCCGCGAGCGCGATAAGCTCATCAAATGTACGCTCGATCATTCCCAAGGCACTTCTGGAGCCCCGCAGCCGCACGGTGTTGCCTCTGGCCAGAATCTTTGTATTTGGGAATGCCGTTTCGATACGTCTGAGGTGCGCGTCGTGCGTGCCAAACAGCAGGAGGGGATCGATCTGGTCGAGTGTAAGGGTCTTCTCGGGCAAAGGCGTACGGGAATCAAGAACAGGACACCGGCATGGCAAGTTTACGCTGCCGCAGATTTATGGTGCCCATGAAACGTGCGCTAATCGTTGAGTTTGCCAAAATGAGCGGCGCAGGCAACGATTTTATCGTGCTGGACAACCGGTTTTACCATTTCTCGGCCGAAGAGCTCTCGGCCATTGCCCGGCGTATGTGCCCGAGGCGTCATGGTATCGGCGCAGATGGGCTCCTGGCCTTGGAACCCGCGAAACAGAATGGCGCAGCTTACCGCATGGTTTACATCAATGCCAACGGATCGGAAGGAACCATGTGTGGCAACGGGGCCTGCTGCTTGGTCCGTTTTGCCCGGCAAGCTGGCTTCGACGCCGATGATGTGACCTTGGAAACAGCCTCCGGACTGTGCCGCGCCCACGTGAAGGCAGATGCAGCCTCACCCGTACGCATCTATATGCAGGTACCGCAACACTGGCGCCCGTCCGTACACCTGCACGATACGCTTCCCGAAGCCATTGATCATGTGCACTATCTGTGGCCGGGGACCGAACACATTGTTTGTTTCACTGCCGGCGTGGCTGATGCTCCGGTAAGCACCTGGGGGCCGGCCATCCGTCATGACCCGGCCCTCGCTCCGGCCGGGGCCAACGTCAACTTTGTGGAGGTGCGCCGTGCAAATACCCTGACCGTTCGCACCTTCGAAAAAGGTGTCGAAGCCGAAACACTGGCTTGCGGCACAGGCGCCGTAGCTTCAGCCACGGCGGCCTGGCTAACCGGCAAAGTAGCCACTACATGCATTAGGGTGGACATGCCTGGCGGGACGCTGACGGTGGGACTCGACAAGGATCAAGTCTATCTGGAAGGTCCAGCCGTCTCTGTATATCGGGGCTCCTTCGAAGCCAATCCCGCCGATCTGTCATCCTGACGCCGAACCCCTGCGTCACAGTATAATACCTCAATCGCATCAGCGCATGCGAAACACGCTTGCTTCACGTTACGTTTACGCGCTCCGCCCATAGCAATTTTGAACCGCTTTGGATTCTCCAAACCCGTTCCAGTCACCCGGTCCGATGAGGCGATGGCGCCCGGCCTTGGTTTGGGCGCTTGTGGCGCTGCTATTGATCGCGCCCGACGGCTGCGGCAGTGACCCAAATATCGAAGGCGCAAAGCTGGACCTGCGCAACAAGGATTACCAGCGCGCGCTGGACAACGTCAACAAGGCACTGCAGGCGGAGCCTGACAACCCGGAGGCGTTGTTTCTCAAAGGAGATATTCTCTCCGAAATGATGCCAAGTGTATCAGACAAGGACGAGCACGCTGTATATATCACAGAACTGGTTCGGGCTTATCGGCATGGTGTCGAACTTGATCCAACCTGGGATAATGAAGTGAACAGCCGTCTGCATGCACTCTACCTGACCGAGTTCAATATTGGCATTGACGTCTACAATCAGGCGGAGCAGCTTCCAGGGCGGCGGCGTGCTGACGTATTTATGGAGGCGGCACAGCACTTCCGAAACGCCTCAGAGATTTTCCCGGATTCCGGAGACGCGTACATGAACGAGGCTGCCGCGTACTACGGGGCAGGTCATCTGACACAGGCCATTGATGCCTATGAAACTGCACTGTCAGTTGGACACACACACCGCGAAATCTACGTCTATCTCGCAAAGACCTACGAGCTCTTGGCGGAAGAGGGAGTGGATCTCACCGAGCGCCCGACCCACTACAAGTCGATGGTGCGGACGTTAGAAACCGGCATGCAGAGTCACCCGGACGATCGCGAGCTGCGCAGCATGCTTCTCAATGCGTATGCGTTCGCAGATATGCCTGAGGCCGCATTGGCCTTCTACGCCCAAGAGTTTCCGTCCGAACGGGAAAACAGGGTGTTCCTGTATAATTACGGCACGCTGATGCTGCACCAGGCGGATTACGACGGTGCTGTTAGTATGCTCTCGATGGCTGTCGGCTTGGATTCCACATACGCCAACGCACAGTTTAACCTGGGAGCGGCTTATATCAACAAGGCCGTAGGCGTGGATGCGCGCTATCGTGCCGTCGATGACACGTTGTATACCCAAAGTGCTTCACTTCCAGTACTCAGAAAGTCACAGTTGGAAAGTCGCATGGAAGAGCTGGCAGCCACCCGGCATTACCTGTTTGAGCAGGCCATCGTGCATCTGGAAGCCGCCAGCCGGCTCATGGAAGATGATATCGGCGAGGCACGTGATATTTGCAGAGCGCTCTATGTGGCCTATGCTCAGACGAACCAACGCTCAAAGGCCGAGGCAGTCGCCTCCTGCGCGGACAACACCGGACCTTGAGTTCTGCCTGCTGGGCAGAACATCCGCATTCACTGCGGTTTGACCAGTTTTGATCCTGACCGCTCCCAAGTACCACGCGTGACACATATGCGTTTTGGAACCAAGGCGGTGCATGCAGGCCAAAGGCCCGATTTGGTTACGGGTGCCATTAATGTTCCGGTGTACCAGAGTGCGACGTTCATAAAGGCGGAGCCGGGATCGGGCCAGCCGTTTGAATATGGACGCGTGACGAATCCAACGCGCTCAGCTCTGGAAGCCAACTTGGCCGCACTGGAAAACGCCGAGCATGCCGTTGCCTTTTCGTCCGGCGTTGCCGCAGCTGACGCTATATTGCGTACGCTTCGTCCAGGAGATCATGTACTAGCCTCCCGGGATCTGTACGGCGGCAATTACCGGCTGCTTACAGCCGTACATGGGCCCGCTGGTATTCCTACGACATTTGTCGACATGACGTGCACAAACGTTGTCGCAGCGGCGCTGACGCCGTCCACCAGGCTGCTTTGGATCGAGACTCCGACAAATCCGTTGCTGCGCGTCTTGGATATTGCCGCACTCAGCAGGATCGCACGTACCCAGGGTGCTGAAATCGTCGTGGACAGCACGTTTGCAACGCCGTACCTCCAACAACCGCTGGGATTGGGTGCAGATCTAGTCCTGCACTCTGCTACGAAATACCTGGGCGGCCACTCGGACGTGATCGGCGGGGTAGTGTGCACGAATGACGATGGATGGGCGGAAAAGCTGCGCTTCCAAGTAACGTGCACGGGGGCCATACCTGGGCCCATGGACTGTTATTTGCTCTTGCGGGGCGCCAAGACCCTGCACCTGCGCGTGGAGCGCCAGTGTGCCAGCGCTGGTCGCCTTGCGGCGTACCTGCAGGCGCACGAAGAGGTACGCAAGGTTTACTTCCCGGGCCTCGCAAGCAGTGAAGACCACGGGTTGGCCCGCCGCCAGATGCGTCACTTCGGCGGCATGCTGTCGTTTGAACTGTTAGAGCGCCGAGATGCTGAGCGGGTCCTCATGGGTGTGCGTCTCTTCAAGTTTGCTGAAAGTCTGGGCGGGGTTGAAAGCCTCATTGGCCATCCAGCTACGATGTCGCATTCATCGCTCTCGCCCCAGGAGCGCCTGTCCCGCGATATAACTGATGGTCTTGTGCGGCTGTCTGTGGGTGTGGAAGACGTGGAGGACTTGGTTGCAGACCTGGATCAGGCGCTCGCTCGCATGTAGCATGGCCGGTAAGCCCTACCGTGGTAAAGGGCCAAACACGACCGGGGGCAACCAGCCACGCGATTGCTACTGCCGCAGCAAATCATTACGCAAATCCTGGATTTCAGCTGCTTCACGCAGCGCATCAATCCACTCGCGCTGCATTGCCTGCTCCTGGAGCGAAAAGAGCTCATCGTGCAATTCGTCCCGTTCGGCATCAGACAAGACCGCAGGTTCATTGACCGCAGTCGTGCGCACGACATACGCGCCATTCTCACCCTCTACGACTCCGGAATCCTCGCTGGCCGCCAACCCAAGTACTGTGCCTACAAATGTGTAGTCCCGTCCCAAGCCACTGATGATGGATTGCTCAAAAGACACTTCCGGTACGGTTTGCGGTGGCATGTCCAATGCTGCGGCAAGACCATCAAAGCCGCTTTCGGCATACGCTGTGCTGAGGCGCGCTACCTGAAGAGCCCGTTTCTTTTCCAGCAAGGCCCGCTGCCTAACGGATTGTTCCACTTCCTCCAGCGGTTCGTAGCCTTCCACCTCAATGGCCGTCACATGCACGACCATTGAAATATCGTCCATTTCAATCACCGAGCTGATGTCTCCGACTTTGGCCGTCTTCAGAAATGCGGGCACGGAACGGCTGACGCCAATTCCCGGCAGCGCAATTTGCCCCTCCACAAGTTGCATGGGCTCTACCTCAATTCCGAGCCGTTGCGCCTCACCCACAAAGTCTCCCGTTTCCCCTCCGTAATACTGCAAATCCATCAATGACTCCTCGACGGCGTTCAGCGTAGCCACGGAAGCGTTCAGTGCGAACGAAATTGTGGCCAGCTGAAAATCTTCAGTCGCACGGTGTGTCACCTCTATCAAATGCAACCCAAACTGGGTCTCCACAGGGCCAGTCAGCGCCCCCACGCGTGCATCGAAAGCCGCATCCTGAAATGGAGCGACCATGGCCCCCGATCCAAACCAGCCCAGATCTCCCCCTTGTTGGCCGCTGCCTGTATCATCGCTAACCTGCGCAGCCACGGCCGCAAAGTCTTCCCCCGCCAAAATGCGCTGCTGCACTTCTGATATTTTCTGCCTGGCGGCGGTGGGATTGTTCTCGTTAAGGCGTGCGAGAATATGACGTGCGCGTACATTAGTTTCTTCCGCGGGGCGCGAATCCACGACCTTCACAAGTTGCACTTGGTCGTTCACCTTGAAAGGGCCCAGCACCTGGCCAACTTCAATGGTTCCGTCTTCAAAGAGCGCTGTCGCTAATTCCGGCGTCACGTCTGCTGGGCTTCTCCACACGTTAGACCAGGAGGTTTCACTGCCGCTTTGCGTCACGAAGAGAGAGTCGTTTTCTGTAGCCTCAAATCCAGGACGCAGTCGTTCAATTTCCTGCATCACTGCCAGTGTGTCTTCCGAATTGGGCAGCTTCGAAAGCATCCCGATCTGCATCGAATAAAGTCGCTCCGTCCGGTACTCTTCGCGGTTATCGTTATAGTACCGTCGAACGTCCCTGTCCGTCACAGTAACTGAATCATCGGGTATATCTGCGTAGCGCAAAAAGAAGAATTCCGCACTGGCACTGAGTGACCTGAGATGGTGATAAGCTTCTACGTCCGCTTCCGATATTCGCACAGTGGAAGCAATCAACTGATCAAATTTAGCACTGCGCCGGTCCAGCCGGATGTAGTCTTCAATCTGCAGCCACAATGGTTCCTGGGCCGGATCCTCAATGACACTTTGGAGAAGCGCGCGATTGACACCGCCGGCTTCGTCCGAAAAATTGGCTCGAATAAACTGGTGGGGATTGTCGCCCGTAATGAGCTCCGTGATCTCGGTATCGCTCACCGAGACACCCAGACGGTCCATTTCCTGCTCGCGCAGCTTGTTCTCCACCAGCGCATTGAAGGCGCGTTCTTGTTCGGTTTCGCGCTGCTGAGGAGACACCGTCGTTCCGGTGGCCTGACGAATTTGCTCGAGTTGCGCCTCCACCTGCCGGTTGTATTCATCTAGCGTGATGGCATCGCCATTTACGATGATGATCTTGCTGAGCGGATCTGTACCAATTGTTTCAAAGACCCCCGAATCCTGCAGTACCCACAGCCCCCCGAAAGAAAGCACAAGAATCCACAGGACCACGCCTGTGTTTTCCCGCATCCGGTTCATAGTACCCATATGAACGTCCCTGCGTTTGTCCTGATCAGGCCGGCACTGCCGGATCTACATGTACCTTCTTGCGGCCTCCGCGACCAGTGGAAAACCGGACCGTACCGCTTGCACACGCAAACAGGGTATCATCGCCGCCGCGCCCTACATTATTGCCGGGGTGAATGCGTGTACCTCGCTGCCGTACAATGATACCGCCCGCCAGAATTTTCTGACCGGCGTACACCTTGACTCCAAGCATCTTCGGCTTGGAGTCGCGACCGTTCTTGGTTGAGCCTACTCCTTTCTTATGTGCCATGGTCTTCCGTGTCTCGTCCGGTGGATAATGATTCTATCTTAATTTGAGTATACAATTGCCGGTGCCCCCGCTTAACCTTGTACCGTTTGCGCCGCTTTTTCTTGAATACGAGCACCTTGTCACCCTTTACATGGCGGAGCACGCTGGCCGTGACCCGTGCGCCCTCAACGTGCGGCATGCCTACCTTTATATCTTCTCCATCGGCCATCAGCAGCACATGCGGGAAAACAAGCGTATCGCCTTCATTCGTTTGCCCGTCATGTGCTACAAAGAGTGTGTCTTGTTCGGCGACCCTGAACTGTTTGCCGCCTATGTCCACAATTGCGTACATCCGAGAATCCTCTGCTTTTGGAGCGCCGTGTGGCGCGAGAGTGCGTAGCGCCGGTGCAACCAGCGTGCGCACGCGTGGTTTCCTGAGCGGCCTTTCCACATGTGAGGGTATTCATGCTTATTGTCCATCCGGTCACGGGTAAATGGCTGCGCTGTGGCAAGGTGCTTTGCGTAGCACGCAACTACGCAAAGCACGCCGCTGAAATGAACGCCAAAGTGCCTGCGGCGCCCGTCATATTTCTGAAGCCTGCTACAGCGCTAGTGCCGTCAGGCAGCCAGGTTGTGCTGCCGGCTATAAGTTCCACCGTGCACCACGAACTTGAACTGGTGGTGCTTATCGGTCGCAGCGGTAAAGATATCGGCACGGGCTCGAGTCTGCAGTATGTAGCCGGCTATGCAGTCGGGTTAGATATGACGGCACGGGACCTGCAGGCCAAGGCCAAAGCAAAAGGTCAGCCATGGAGCGTGGCCAAGGGATTCGACACGTTTGCTCCGCTGGGCAACTTTACGCCCGCCGGTCAAGTCCAGGATGTGCAGGCACTAACGATTGAGCTCTCCGTCAACGGACAGGTGCGCCAGGAGGGAAACACGAGCGATATGATCTTCAGCGTGGTACACCTGGTAGCTTGGTGCTCACGCATCTTCACGCTGGAGCCGGGGGACGTGCTCTTCACCGGTACGCCGGATGGAGTCGGTCCCGTACTGCGGGGCGATGTGCTGGAGGCCAGTGGTACGGGCCTCGAACCGCTAAAGGTAACAGTGGCTTAATTGACTTTCCCTGCGACACGTCGAATAAGCCCTAGTGCACGATCAATGTCGCCCATCGTTAAGTCCCGATGGGTCGTGGCACGAATGGTATTCGGAGCAAAAGGAACCATTGCCACCCCTGCACGCTGCAGGTCCTCCAGAATTGGCAGGGCCTTTCCATGTTTCACGTCGAACAGTACGATGTTGGTCTCGGGCATTTGAACATCGAGTGTCTCCAAATTGGCGAGACCCTCTGCGAGACGCCGTGCTTTGGCGTGATCTTCCGCCAATCCTTTGCGATGATAACGCAACGCATATAATCCGGCTGCAGCGAGAATGCCCGCCTGGCGCATTCCGGCGCCCAGCACTTTCCTGCGACGGTGCGCCGCTTCGATCTGATCGCGCGTTCCCGCAAAAACAGATCCCACTGGTGCCCCTAGGCCCTTGGAAAGACACACGGTAACGGTATCGAATAAATCCGCGTACATTTGCTCGGGCGTGCCCGTAGCTGCCGAAGCATTCCAGAGACGGGCCCCGTCCAGATGAGTTGCCAGTCCGTGTGTCCGGGCCATCCTGGTCAGTGCCTGCATGCGCTCAAGTGGATAAATCACGCCGCCAGCCTTGTTAAGTGTATTCTCCAGGCACAAAAGACGCGAGCGCGACTCCCAGTAGTATCCGTGGCGCAGGGCGCCCAGCAGGTCGCTTTCGCTAATCTGCCCTCTGGTCCCGTCAATAACGTGGAGGGTAACCCCACTTAGGCTGCCCGCGGCGCCGGATTCATAATTGAAGATGTGACTCGATCGCTCGACAATCACTTCGTCGCCGGGCCGCGTATGTACGTGCACGCCGAGTTGGTTGCCCATCATGCCGGAGGGAACAAACAATGCGGCCTTCTTGCCAAGAAGTTCAGCGATCCGATTCTGAAGGCGATTTACTGTTGGATCTTCGCCAAACACGTCGTCTCCGACCTCGGCCTCATACATGGCGCGACGCATGCCCTCGCAGGGTTGTGTCACCGTATCGCTGCGCAGGTCGATCAGGATCCGTCGCGCGTGATCTCGAGAACCTGCATCCGGACTTCGCCTGCAGGTACACGGATGACGGCCTCTTCGCCCACGCCCAGCCCCAGCAGCCCCCTGCCGATGGGGCTGGTAATGGATATCAGTCCACGCGTTAAGTCTGCTTCCGGAGCGGATACCAGCTTGAATGATTGCTCCGCACCGGTCTTCAAGTTGCGCACTCGAACAGTGGACAGGATGTACGCCTTCGTGGCATCGACCTGATTCTCGTTCAACATGCGGGCGTTGCTGAGCGTAGCTTCCATTTGAGCGATACGTGCTTCCAGCCGGCCTTGGGCCTCCTTGGCTGCATCGTATTCGGCGTTTTCAGACAGGTCGCCGTGTGCGCGCGCCTCTGCGATTTCCCGCGCAATGCGCTTGCGTTCCACCGTGCGGGCGTAGTATAAATCGGCCTTGAGCTTTTGGAGTGCTTCGGCCGTCAGATAGACAGGCATTCAGACAGATTTGGATGGGTCCCGGCTTACCAGCCAACACGTCGGCGTGAAGGTCGCTGTGTACGCTCAGGCTCCTGAGATGCTGGTGCAGCGATGGCCCCTGCTTGCCCCAAAAGTCTGCGAGCAACCCAATAGGCACCGCTCCAGTACGGATCATCCAGCCGCACGATGGTAACACCGTCGTCGGGCCAGGCGTGAGCGAATTCGCCGCTGCCCAGATAAATTCCGACGTGGCGCGGCATATTGGTAGGGCGAAAGAAGATTACATCCCCAGGCATGAGCGCGTCACGCTGAATTTCCTCGCCAATGCCCAACTGGCGCGCGGTTGAACGTGGAAGAGATACGTCCATTATGTCATTGGCCGCCATTTGAACAAAGGCCGGCGCATCCGTGCCCGCCTGTGTTGAGCCTCCCTCAACATACGGCGTGCCCTGCCAACTGGCAGCCAGCGCCCGCAATTTCTGTTCCAAGTCAGCCGAGGGGATAATCGGGGTGTTGGCAGAGGTGTTACTTTCAGTCACGGGCGTTGCAGGTGTGGTTGAGACCAAGGCTGCTCCCGGACAGCAGCCCGCAATAAGAAAAGCGCAGATCAGCACGTATCGCATTTCAGCAGTTACTTAGGTGCAATCAAATCTAACCTTCATGCCAAAGCCATTCCAGAAGGAAGGATCCGCAGCGAGGCAATCCAAGTACAACGCTAACCACAGACTGAATATCCATCATGCCCTATCCGGAAGTCCTGGTTCAGCCGATGCGCGCCGAACTCACCCGCCTGGGAGTGCTCGAACTTAGAACGGCCCCCGAGGTGGATGACGCATTCGACATGGACCCAGACGAAACCACGCTGCTGGTTATCAACTCCGTGTGCGGTTGTGCAGCTGGTATGGCGCGCCCGGCGGTTGCCATGGCACTGCAGCACAGTGTGCGACCGGACACGGCGGTCACTGTGTTTGCCGGGCAAGATCTGGACGCGACTGCACGCGCCCGTGAGTACTTGGCAGGCCTTCCGCCATCCTCGCCGTTTATGGCGCTGATCAAGGGCGGGGATGTAGCCTTTGTGATCGAGCGGCGACACATCGAGGGGCGCAGTGCGGTGGCTATCGCCACAGATTTGGTGCGTGCATTTGACCACTATTGCGGCACTGAATCCGTCGCAGGGGATGGTCCAGAAAGTCCTGATTCGGCGGCAGAAAGCCCGCTCTCTTCGTCTTTCAAGTCACTGCTGCACTAACGCAGTAGTTTCTCCTTCCATACGGCAAGGCCCAAATATGCAACTCCTGAGACTATCAGGGCAAGGGTCGTAACCCACGGATCGTTCCAGAGCCGGGCCAAGGCCACGAGGGCGAGCGGCGGCAGACTGAGCAGAAAGAAATCCCAATAGGGTCTGGCAATCTCGCGGGCTGGCACACGGGCAAGCCGCATCAAAACCAAAAGCTGGGCGAAACGCACGGCAGCCCCCGTCACCCCGACCGCGATCAGCATCGTCTCAATTCTTCCAGTCCGCCCGCCCAGGATTGCCGCCAGGGTAATAGCACCCAACAGCAACAGGCTCATGGAAAAATCGACACGCTGATTTTCGGTGACATCAAAAATCCTCGTCAATGGCGAAACGACAGCGCCGAGCACGAGCCACGCCCCGACATACTGTGCGTAAATGCCCGCCTGGTCCCATCCGGACCCCATCCACACTTCAAAAAAGTCCGGCCCCCCCAGCATAAGCGCCAAAAGCGGGAACAGGGCGACCATGATCAGATTGCGATGCACAGAGCTGCTGATTTGTGTGAGATTGCCTTTAAGCTGGGCCTCTGCAGCGGTGACAAAAAACACGTGCCCAACCGAGCGCGCGATGTACGAGAGGGGATAACCAATTGCTGCGACCGCGTGGGTAAAGTATCCGAGCTCCGCCTCGTGTTGTAGGATGAACACTGGTATCAGAAAAGCTGGCAACCGCGTTATAGTCTGCCCCACCACAGTTGCCGGCGTCGAAAAGAATGCAAACCTGCGGTAACGTACCGCTGCGGCCTGGATTCGGTCCCAACGGCACGCACGCCACATCAAATTCAGGTAGCGACGAGTGACGAGCGCACTCAGATAGATCGTGCCCACAAGGTTGCCAGCTATGAAGCCGCCAATGAGCCCGGATTCATTGGCGTACACAGGGGGGGCACCCACGCCGATGCGCGTGCCGACGATCGTAGCCGGCACTATGATGTGCCCCGATGTAATGTGCCGGAAAGCCCGCTTTCGGATCAGCCAAAACTCCGCAACCTTACCGATGCGCACCGAAAGCAAAGCGATCGGGACCAGTACCAGATAAGGGCCAATTTCCGGTTTCTGAAGGAAATCAGCAATTTCATGTCGCCAGACGGTCAGAACAGCGGTAAGCGCTGCCATACTCCCCAGCACCATTAGCGAGAGCCACACCACTACGGCGGCGTCCTCGTCATCCCGGGGTAGCATCAGGGCATCCTCGTAACGCAATGAGGCGAAGGCCCCGATAATGCCGATGATATAGACGAAATAATGACTGATTCCGATCTCAGCCGGCGTATACATACGCGTGATTACACCCTGCGCGAGATAGGCGATAGCCATTACGATGCCCGAGCCTGAAAGCAGTGTCAGGACCGGACCTCGAAATCCACTTGTGCCGAAGAAGCGGTCAATCCTCTTCATGAGGCCGGCAAGATTCGCCAAACGGCCCACGATCCGGACTCATATTCCACGGTAAACCCCTCCGGCACGGCCTCTCGGGACCGGATGATATAGTCGAATCCGTACTTGTCAGCCAGTACGCGCACCTCATCCGGAGAGAGCGCAAGGTAGGCTGCGTCGAGTGCCTGCAAAAGCGCGAGGCCACCCCGACGCGGAAGCTCCACTGGAGCAATGTCCAAAAGGCGGGCAAACCATTCGGTCATGTACGGCTCATGAAACGGAATCGCCTTGAAGTTTATTACAATCGCACGCTGCGCTTGTGACCGGAAATGAGCCCATTGGGGTGGTACGGCAAAGAGGGCATCCTGATCGGTGTGATCCCGGGCCCAAATAGCCACTTCCTCCGGGGGAGTGGCCGCCTCAGGCTGCCACAGCCCAAGTGCATCCGGGCTTACAATAACCAATGTGGCTACAAGTAGGAGCGTCGCTCCCAAGGCGTAATGACCATGGTCGAAAAAAACCTCAACATAGCGCCGGGCATGTTTCACGACATTGAGGGCAATCGCATTGGACACTGCGATTACAAATAACAGTTTGGCGACTACAGTGAACTTGAATAGTTGCAATTTGGCAACCGTATCCACGCGCAACACTTCAGTACACAAAAACCCAACGACACAAAAGGCCGCTATAAGCATGAGTGCACGCTGCACGAGCGGCTTCTGGGCACTGGGGAGCATGCGAAAGCACGACAGGCCCAGCACGGTCAGTATCACAAATCCGACCGCGGACTCAAGGGTGAAAGAGGTCGGGAGGTAGTGGTGGGGGGCCCGAAATTCAAACAACATATAGAAATACGACCAGCTGCCTTTCGGAGTCAAGCGGCTCAGCTGAAACCAGATCAGTGGGCCCAGCGCAGGCAGGGCCGCCAAGGTATACACGCCTGTAAATGTCCAAGTCCGGCGTGAAGCCAAGCCGTGGCGCCAAAGGAGCAGCAGTCCGGACAGCAGGGCCAACTGCAATCCCACAAGCGCCTGCATCCAAGTGGCGAGGCCCATAAGCACAGCGCCCCGGCGCGAACGGCCGCGCACAAAGTAAACCAGCCCCCATAGCCCCAATGCCCAGGCGCTCATGCTGGGAGTTAGTATCCAAGTCACGATATCATTGCCGCCCAGCGTGAACTTGGGGGTAAAAAGCACAGCAAGAACAACGCCGATGGCGGCCGCCAGTCGCTCCCGTGTCAACTGCAGTCCAAGAGCATACAGGGCACTTGCCGTGCCCCACCAAGTCAAAATGTACATCCCCGCAATAGTGAGGTACGGGCCGAACAAACGGGCGGGGAGCCAGGCTAGCCACACGAACAGGGTTCGCGGTCCAAACGCTTCTGTCTGTACACCGACAAACCAGTCTGAGGTATACAGGGATGGATTCAGCAGATGCAGGAGGTAGGGAATCACTTCATCCTGATCACTGATTGCATAGTCATACCCACGCCACAGCAGATACAGGGCCAGTGTCAAAAGAGGCAGAAAGAGGGGCGGGCGCATGCCCATCCCGGTGAGCAGGCGTGCCCACCGACCGGCTCGAAGCCGCATATATCACATTCAGGACTGGACGAAAAGGCCGCGCTTCAGATGGTAATACAAGTCCATTGACGGACCAAAAGCACGTTTGAACTCGGCTATGGCAGGGGTGTTTGCCCCGACCAAATCAAACGAGGCGATTCCTGTTGCCTGCAGGGCTGTCAGGACATGCCCAATGAGTACGGTCATAGCTGGTCCGGGACGGCTTCCCGCTATCCAATAGTGCGCGGTGCGTTTATCATGCAGAACGATAATGCCGGCAGCTACTTCGCCCTGATCCAAAGCCGCAAACGTGCGGACCTGACTAGACAGACACCCGACAAGGTGCTCCAGTACACGTGGTTTTGCAGGCAAATTGCGGTGGTGCCTCCCATAGCTGCCAAGGCACAGGTCAATCACGCGCCGCGTAAATCCGGAATCCTCACACAGCTCAAACAAATCCGTTTTGGTGCGGGCCACACGCCGGGCCGTAGCGGACCAGTTGCCTGTGCTCGCGGCCGGATCCAGGACATACGTGAACAGGGGCCGCACATGCCAGCCGCGCCACTGCGCAGGCCGTGGATCCCGGGTACGCAGCAAGAGGTCGGCCTTGTGGCAGTGCTGCTCTATTGAGGCCAAGAGCAATTCCAGCGGACTCTTGCGCTGATGCACCAGGTGGTGGGGGACCGGCTCCTTCAGAACGATGGCAGAGTACTGGGTAAAGGGCGGCACGGTGACCCGTTTCAAAAGACCGCGTCCCTTCAGATACAAAATGGCGCCGGCATTATGGTCGGCTAGATGCAACTGGCAGCGTAACCCAAAAGCGGCCTGGACCGCGTCTGCATAAGCGAGCGACGAAAAGGGCGATCGTTGTACCGCACCAGCCCACAATGCGCTATAGCGGGCCCGCGCATCGGCATCCGACAAATCATGCACGCTCACGGCCACGTGTTCACTACAGGATAAACTGACTCAGGTCGCGGTTCTCTACGATTTCGCTGAGTCTGGCATTAACGGCCGACGCATCCAGCTCCACCGCGGCAACGCCGGTACTTCCAGCGTCAAACAGCAAGTCATCCAGCAGCGTCGTCATGATGGTATGAAGGCGGCGGGCACCGATGTTTTCCACTTCGGCATTCACCCTTGCCGCTGTCTTGGCAATGGCCCGCACGGCGTTGTCCGTAAACGTGAGTGATACCCCTTCAGCCAGAAGCAAGGCCTGGTACTGTTTGAGGAGGGCATTGCGCGGCTGCGTGAGAATACGGTAAAAGTCTTCCTCGTTAAGACTGTGCAGTTCTACGCGAATCGGAAACCGGCCCTGCATTTCCGGAATCAAGTCGCTGGGTTTGGCAACATGAAAGGCCCCGCTGGCAATGAACAATATGTGATCGGTGCGCACCATCCCGTGCTTGGTGGTCACGGTGGCCCCCTCTACAATGGGCAACAAATCACGCTGTACTCCTTCGCGAGACACATCTGCGCCTCCCTGATTCTTCTGCATCCGGCTGACGATTTTGTCGATCTCATCGATAAAGACGATGCCGGATTCTTCAACGCGGTTTAGCGCTTCCCGCGTGACGGTATCCATGTCGATGAGCTTTTGCGCTTCTTCCTTTGTCAAAAGGCGCCGCGCCTCCCGGACTTTAATGCGTCGCTTCTTGCGTCGCCTTCCACTGAGATTGCCCAGCAGATCCTGCAGGTTCATGCCCATTTCCTCGAGCCCCATCGGCCCGAAAACCTGCAGCATTGGAGAGTGATCGGTGCTGACTTCGATTTCGATTTCACGCTCGTCAAAATCGCCGTTCTGCAACTTTTGTCGCAGCTTCGTATGTGTCGCAGAACTCCGTTTCTCCTCCGGGATCTTGCCGTCCGGGGTCGGTAGCGGCGGCATCAATGCATCCATGATACGCTCTTGGGCCAGTCCTTTGGCACGCTCCTGCACTCTGGACTCATGTTCTTCGCGCACCATACTAATGGACCGGTCCGCCAGATCGCGAATCATGCTCTCGACATCGCGTCCGACATACCCCACTTCGGTGAACTTCGTGGCTTCGACCTTGATGAACGGAGCGCCGGCCAGTCGGGCCAGGCGCCGCGCAATTTCGGTCTTGCCCACACCCGTAGGGCCAATCAGGATGATGTTGCTCGGAAGAATCTCTTCCTGGATGTCCGGCGGAGCCTGTTGCCGGCGCCACCGATTGCGCAGCGCAATGGCCACCGTACGCTTGGCCTCACGCTGTCCGATAATATAGCAGTCAAGCTCCACGACGATTTCCTGTGGTGTAAGCTCGGCTGGCATGCTCAGGCAATCTATTGTGTTCTGTCCCTTATCCGGAGTTCCTGCTCGTCACACGTCGGAATTGGCATACGAGCGCACTTCATAGTCGTCATCCCATTCCTCATCATCGGGCAGGTTCTCTGCCTCTTCGTAGTCCTCGGCGTGCTCGTTATCCATATGGCTGAAATCGTCTTGTTGCAGGGCAACGACATCGGGATGCTGAATATTCAATAGTAGCACGGTATAGTCATACGGGTATCCCTTGCGCTTTTCAAGCCAAATTGCGCCTGCTCCTTCGATTTCGCTAATAAGCTGCTTGGGATCAATATCTTCCCCCAGCACCTCCGAGAGCTTGCGTAATAGGGGGGTCAAATAAATCTCGTTGTAGTGGCCAAAGTACTCGTCTATGATTTCAAGTGCTTGGAGTGTAGTCTGATCTGTGAGGGCCGTATAATCCACAGATTCACGCCGCTTCGGACGTGTGCTGACAGCCGGACTTCTGTGGGAATCGGCTCCGGTCTCACCGTCCAGCAAGTTGTTTGCGTTGATGAACAGATCTTCTGGGGTCTGCGCACGCGATGCTTCCGGGGGCCTGAAGGTTACGATAACGGTCCGGGCTCCCTTTCGCTGGCAGTGCTGCACGATCGGAAGATAGAAGCGGTCCGCTGTCACGATCGCCAGCATGCCAATATCCGGGTGTGTGTGCAGGCTGTCAATAGCATCGACACAGATTTGTATTTCGGCCGCATTGTGTTGCATGGAGCCCGGTACGAACCGTGGCTCAACGCCGTCCAGATACAAAGACCGCTGAATCTCCTGACTTGGCCCAGGCAGGGATGCAAAGTCAGCGTACGCGGCAATAGACACACTCTTGGCGCCCCATGCGGACTCAAGATGCTCCCGAATGGCCTGCAACAATTCCGCGATAATATGCTCCGGCCGCGCCCGCGGCCCGGAGCGCTTGTGCAGGAAGCTGTACAGATTTTCGTAATCGACAAAGGCTAGGGCACATTCTTTATCTGAGGAGACCGTACCAGGTTGCTGTGTGTATTGCATTATTCGTCAGATACTTATTTGAATAGCGGCTCAGGCCGACGCCGGAGTCGAATCGGCGTCAATTTCCAGAATCGTCACAAACTGATTCGTGTAAATACAAATGTCCGCGGCAATGGCCAATGCGTGCGCTACGGTTTCTTTGGCCGACAGTTGCGGCGCATGCTGCCCGAGTGCCCGTGCCGCTGCAAGCGCGTAGGGTCCTCCTGAGCCTATGGCGACAATATCATCGTCAGGTTCGATGATGTCACCGCTGCCACTAATAATCAGCAGCCGATCGGAAGCGCCTACGGCTAATAGTGCTTCGAGGCGCCGCAGGTAGCGATCTGTACGCCAGTCCTTCGCCAGTTCGACGGCCGCACGTGTCAAGTGGCCCGAATATTGATGGAGTTTTTCCTCAAAGCGCTCAAAGAGCGTAAATGCATCGGCGGTCGAGCCCGCAAAACCCGCAAGAATTTTGCCTTCAAACAGGTATCGCACCTTTTGCGCTTTGTGCTTCATGACGGTGTTGCCCAAAGTGGCTTGACCATCTGATCCGAGCGCAACGCTGCCGCTTCGACGTACACCTACCACTGTGGTGCCATGCATTAATGGCGTTGTTGGCTGACCCATAACAAACAATCCAATTGGGCAGGCTGCATGTCTGACCTGCTCCACGATCACAAATTAAATTCCTCTTGCCCAGATTAACACAGGCGTAACCCGGTATACACGCTCCTCTTAATACGGGTTTCGCTCAGGGCAGGCTCGCCAAGTGGTTTACCAACCGGTCCTGAATGCTGCGAATGTCGCTGTATTTGCCGGTGAAGTGATTGCAAAAAATCGCAAAGGCCAACTGCTTTCTGCTGCCACTGGACACGTAGCCGGCCAGTGTGCTCACATTACCCAGGGTGCCGGTCTTTGCCTGCACCACACGGTGCGCTGGTGCTCCGGCCGGGAAACGGTACTCGAGCGTGCCGTCGGTGCCGCCTACAGGTAGTGAAGCTTGAAATGTGTGACGCACGCTCTGGTTCGGATGGTGTGCCATATAGCGCAGCAGGTTCACGGTCATGCGAGGGCTGACAAGATTTTTGCGGGACAGGCCCGAGCCGTCCACGAGTTGCAGGCGACTGGTATCGACCTGTGCGGCTGCAAACGTGACCTGTGCGGCCGCCACCCCCATGGCTGCCGAGCCTGGCTCCAGATCCTCGCCTGCAACTGGACGCTCTACACCCAGCGTACGCAGCAGATGTTCGGCAAAGAGGTTGTGGCTGTCCTTGTTGGTTTCGGCAATGAGCTCTTCGAGTGGCACGGACTGGTGCCGGGCCACAACCCACGCACGGCCATACTCGGGTTTGATGGAAAGCTCGTCGATGTCTCTTGGTTGGCCGAGAACGGCTATGCCGCGTGCCAGAAGAGCCTCCCGGAGCGCATGCATAAAGTACAAAGTCGGATTTTGAACGCTAATGGACTCCGAGTCGATTTGACCTACGGGCACCTGACTGGATATGATGATCCGGTTGCCGGTGGCCCCACGCTCATAGTCCTCGCGCAACAATGCGCCGCGGGCACGAGTCGTGGAATGATTGACCACATCGAAGAATCCCGGTACAAGAGGCGTCCACGTAACTTGCGCCGGTGCCCCCGGATGCGTGGGCGTTACGGTGATGTCGACGACATTCTCATGGAAAGTCAGGCCGCTGACCGGTGCCGCGTACGCGTAGACAAGATCGTCCCAGCTCCAGCTGTCGCCCAGCAGTACGTCATCAAAAATGTCGTCATCGCCGATCACGTCTCCCTGCACCTGACGCACTCCGCGGGCCAGCAGTGAATCCGCCCATGCGTGAAAAATCGCGAGGTGTAATTCGCCTGGTGTCCCGGTCGTAGGATCGCCAGCGCCGCGGACCACCAGATTGCCTTGCAAGATGCTGTTGGCCACCGGTCCATCGGCGTAGAGTCGTGTTTCATAACGATAGTCCGGCCCCAGCTGGTCCAGCACGGCAGCTGTAGTGTAGAGTTTGGTGACGGACGCCGGAATAAAGCTTCGCTCCGCATTGCGTGCATAGTGCACCTCGCCACTGGATACGTCCACTACCAACACGCCCCACCAAGCCTGCGGCCGAACGTCCAGTATTGCATCTGCCGGGCCGGGTTGTGCAACAGCCCCGGGTGCCAGCAAAGCGAACCCGAAAATCACCGTTTTATATCTGTGTATCATGCCCAAGCCTCCGTAATAATGGCCACCTTACATACACATTACACGTAATGTGGCGTGCTATTGCATCGGTTCGGCTTCCAATGCCAGGCGCTCCGCGTCGATAATCCGCTGCACGACAAAAGCGAATCGTGTGGAATGCAGCGGTGCCGCCGGTCGAACTTCGATATCCCAGGCGTTTAGTCCGGGATGTGAGCGGACCGCACTAACCGTCCCGACCGGAACGTTGGGTGGAAATATGCCACTGGCTTCATGCGTCACCACGGACTGACCTATCTTGACCGGCACCGTTTGGACCACGTTCTCCAAAACCAGCACGTCAGGATGGGATCCTGGCCACGAAATCATGCCGACTGCAAAAAGCGGCTCAATCATGGCCGGCACGTGAAACTCCGTATTCAGGTATGGCATAACCCGGCTGTAACGGGCGCTGGTATGCACTACACGTCCCAAGATGCCGTTTTCGTCGATAACGGCCATATCCACCGCGACCCCATCTCTCTGACCGGCGTCCAGCGTAAAGAAGTTAGTCTGACCATACGGGTCACGCGCCACAATGCGGGCCGGCACCACTTGGTAAACACTGTCCGCTTTGAGTGCCAAAAGCTCGCGCAGCCGAGCATTCTCCAGATCGGCAACATGTAAGCGGGCGAGATCACTGGTGAGCTGGACGTTTGCACGGCGTAGCCGCGCATTATCACTGATGGCAAACACTACTTGTGCTACCCAGGCAATGCGCCGCTCTACGTTGCCCGTAATTTCCAGGGCTGCTTTTCGAAAGCCGCG
>JAAXGT010000220.1 GCA_012271205.1 Rhodothermales bacterium | reverse complement strand
CGGGTCAAACTGGTGGCTATGGCACGCGTGTTGTCCCAAGCTGATGCTACACCTGCTACCAAGGCTCTGGGTAAAGGGATGGATTCTCGCATTTGAGGCAGCGACACACCGATCCTGTAAATCCCGTTGGAAGAAGCGGCTTCAGGCGCAAGCCAAGCGTGAAGCGTCTGGTCCTCGAGTCCCGGACGAATCCAGGAAATCAGCAGCGTATCTCCGTTTGAGGTGCGTATCCGTTGCGTCATTTCGGGCCAGAAACGGACAGGCTCTCCGTTGATAACCGTAATCCTGTCACCCTCCTGAAGTCCGGCTCGTTCGGCTGGACTTCCCAAATCCACCGGACCGATAATGCTGGGCCAGTTATACATTCCCATGCCATAGAGCCCGCCATCGGATGCTTCCTGGATCCGCGTCATAATATCTTCGGGCCCTTCCAGCGTCATTTCCTTTCCGTCCCGCTCCACTCTAAATGTGAGCCGGTCTGCCAAAAGCGGCATAAGCCTTTTGCCGGCGGTGGCCGGGTCGAATTCTGTTCCTCCGATGGCCAGTATCCGATCGCCGGTCCTGAGCCCTATATCGTCGGCAGCGAGTGAGCTATCGGCTACATATATCGAACCGTCCTCGGTGTAGGCTGGCCGGCTATCTCCGTAAACCGCCAAGAGCACGGCAAACACGACCACTGCCAGAAGAACATTAAAAATGACGCCGGCACTAATTACGATCATGCGCTGCCAGATTGGCTTAGATCGATATTCGTCCGGCTCGGGTGGCTTGTCTTTAAAGTCCGTGTCCATACTCTCGTCGATCATCCCTGCGATCTTTACATAGCCACCCAGGGGAGTAATGCCTAATACGTACTCCGTTTGGCCTATTCTCTTCTTGGCAATATTGGGCGGAAAGCCTATAGAAAACTTGTCCACACGCATGCCAAACAGACGTGCGGTTAGAAAATGCCCCAACTCGTGCACAAACACGAGGATCATCAGGGCTGGAATAAATGTGACGAGAATCCAGACGATAGACACTGTGCTACCTCGCAAGAATTGATCGGCACTAAATTAAGATTTATGTCCCATGTTCCATCATGCTGCACTTTCCACAAATCGTCGGGCGGAACGATCCGCATCCAGTACCCCTTCATACGAAAGTTGATCTCCTGTCGCAAGGGTCTCTAGCGCACACTCCACGAGCCGGGGAATGTCCACAAAAGGCAAGCGGTGCTCAAGAAATAAGGCCACGGCGGCTTCATTGGCCGCATTCAGGACGGCAGGGGCACTGCCTCCTGCTCGCAGCGCCTCGTAAGCCAGGCGCAGACAGGGAAACCGCTCCAAATCCGGAGGCGAGAACTCCAGGCGCTGTGGTACGGACCAGTCTATGCGTCCCTCCGAAAACGACCACCGGTCCGGATAGCTAAGCGCATATTGAATCGGCAGGCGCATGTCCGGAAGGCTCAGTTGTGCCTTCGTTGTTCCATCCCTGTACACGACCATCGAATGCACTATGGATTCCGGGTGTACGACCACGTCAATCTGATCAGGATCCAACCCGAACAGCCAATGTGCTTCGATGACCTCCAGCCCCTTGTTCATCATCGTTGCCGAGTCAATGGTCACTTTCGGACCCATGGACCAATTGGGATGCTTCAAAGCCTCTTCCGGCCTAATGGTGGCAAACGTCTCCATATCGCGTGTTCGGAATGGGCCTCCGGACGCGGTAAGCACGATTCTTTCAACCCCCTCTGTCCCCCGCTCCAAGCATTGGAAGACTGCGGCATGCTCACTGTCCACCGGCAGGAATACGGACTCGTGCTTCCGGGCCGCATCAACGGCCAGATGACCGGCCGCAACAAGGGTCTCCTTGTTAGCCAAGGCCAGTACCTTTCCTGCCTCAAGCGCAGCCAAAACCGGACGAAGTCCCGCGACACCAGAAATGGCACCAACCACCACTTGGGCCGTTTGCCATTGCGCACAGGCGCAGACCCCTTCGCTGCCAGCCAACACCTTGATGCCGGTACCGTTCAACAATTGTTTCAAGTCCGGAACGCAGTTCTGATCCTGCAGTGCAACCACCTCGGGACTGAACTCGAGGGCCTGTCTCGCTAACGAGTCCACACTGCGATGGGCGGCCAATGCTACAACGCGCAGTCGATTGGGATGCCGCCGTACAATGTCGAGACACTGCATTCCGATCGAGCCCGTGGCTCCCAGGATACTGACACCACGTGCGGCTTCGTTCATTAGGTGCTGGCGGCCTATCTTAGTGCACGTTTAACGCACCTGCTTCCTTACCGTGCCTATACCGGGGTATTTTCCCCGCTGCTAAACCATGATCCGTCGATTGCTGCTCTTTAGTTGTATGTGCGCCGTGCTGCAGAACGCTGCGGCACAGCGTCAACAGGTACAGATCGAGCGTCCGCCACAGGTCGAGGATACGATGGACTCGGCGACTTCAGCACGCTATCAGTTGGCGCTGGGTTACCTGCGTGGCGCGCAGTTTGATCGGGCTATTGCACTCCTGGAAGAGCTCTACGCAGAAAATAGGGGCATCGAAATCTTTTTCCAGAAGCTCAAGGAGGCCTACGAAAACGTGAAGAAATATGACGATGCGATTTATCTCATAGAGGAAAGGCTGACCAGTAGCCTTCAGGCATCGCCTGAACTTCGCACGGACAGGGCGCGCCTGCTGTTTCTTAGTGGGAAAGAATCTTTCGCCAGCGCTGCCTGGGAAGAGGTGCTGGCTCAAGCCAATGGCAACGAATCCATATACCGACTCGTGTACAATAGCTTATTGGAAGTTCGGCTTCTCGATCGTGCCATCGATGTACTTATACGGGGACGTGCGGAATCCAATCGGCCGGAGTTGTTCCAGCCGGAGTTGGCCGCCCTGTACAGCGTGACCGGGCAGCATGAAGAGGCCATGACAGAATATCTGGACCTCCTCATAATCAATAGTCGCCAGATAAATTTTGTGCGAGGGCGGTTAAGTCGTGCGCTAGAGCAGGAGGGTGCCCTGGACGCTACACTGAAGATTACCAGCGAACATGTAGCAGATAATCCGCTCGACAGAACAGCGCGAGATCTATTGCAATGGTTGTTTATGGAGGCCGGGGACTTTGCGGAAGCATTTTCCCATGTGGTGGTCTTGGACTCGATAGATGGCGGTGATGGTGTGGCCGTTTATCAGTTTGCGATCCGTGCAGCCGAGGGTGGCGCATACAACGCAGCCCAAGAAGCATTCGATGCCGTTTTAGCATCACACCCCGAGGGGCAACTGGTTTCTGATGCACGGCTTGGATTGGCCAATATGCATCGTCTTCAGGCCGAATCTGCTCACGAGAATTCCCATTCACCTAGCGGCGCGCCGCACTATAATGCCGCACTGCAGGCCTACGAAGCGTTCTTGGACCAGTATCCAGATCACGCCCGGCAATCAGAGGTGATGACACATATTGGGGCGCTGCATCAGGACGTGTTCCATAATGCTGGGGCCGCCCACAGCATTTTGTCTGAAGTAGTCCTCCAGTATCCCGGTACGGCAGCGGCCCATGAAGCTCGTTTCAATTTGGGACGACTGGCCCTAGCACAGGGTGAGCTCGAGAAGTCCCGAATCATCTTTGAACAGCTAGCCAATCAGCTGACATTCGGAGAACTGGCGGCCCGTGCACAGTTCGAACAGGCGCTAATTCATTTCTATCGGGGCGAGTTGGACGAGGTGCGGCAGATACTTGAGCAACTCAACGAGGACACCAGCAGAGAAATTGCAAATGATGCCATAGCGCTGCGTGTGCTGGTGCTGGAGAACCCTGGCATGGACTCCACAAATGCCGCCCTCCGGGCCTACGCCAGTGCAGCCCTGCTATACCGGCAGCACAAGGTCGAAGAAACCGTAAGTGTGATCACTGATTTACTGGCACATTGGGGGCAGCACCCGGTTGCGGACGAAGCACGCTATTTGCGAGCCCAAGCGCTTAGAAAGGCGCACCGGACACACGAAGCTTTGGCCGCTTTTGGTGAGCTTCCACTCATTCACCCTGACAGTCCGCTGTGTGATCGCAGTCTCTTTACTTATGCCGAAATCTTGGAACGCGAGCTTGGCGACATTTCAGCTGCGCTGGATGCATACACCAATCTGCTTACAAAGCACCCGGGTTCACTGCTGGTCAGTGCGGCCCGTGCGCGAATTCGTACGCTGCGTGAGGCGGGTGCTTAGCCTGTTACTCATTCTGCCACTCGGCCTGCCCTGCACTTGGGCTCAGGATATCCTGATCCCAATGGACGCGCAGCAGGCGGATCACTTAAAGGCCTACGGGATTGCCTATTGGGTGCTGCAGCGCGGAGAACCGGTGGAGTGGCTGCTCAATTACCGCGGGGGGGGCTTTCTCATGCGGAGCTTTCTGGAGCTGGAGCGTGAACTGGCTATCCGGGGTGTGATTCATGAAGTGTTATCTGCACCGGCCGCTGCGCTTGTTTTGGCGGACGTCGAGAGTGACCGCGCCAATACGGCGCGCGTCCGTCTCGAAAAGCCGCCACGAATAGCCGTGTATGCTCCGAAACAGACACTTCCCTGGGATGATGCGGTCCTTCTGGCACTCACTTATGCAGAGGTTCCGTACGAGACGATTTACGATGAAGATGTACTCGGCGGCGTACTTTCCGACTTCGATTGGCTGCACCTTCACCATGAAGACTTTACCGGACAGTATGGAAAGTTTTATCAGTACCGAAACATGCCTTGGTACATTGAGCAGCAACGGGAAGCCGAAGAATCGGCCAGACGCCACGGCTTCCGAAAGGTCAGCAGCCTCAAGCAGCTTGTAGCAGAGACCATCAAGCAGTATGTCTTTGAAGGGGGTTTTCTGTTTGCCATGTGTTCGGGCACGGACACGTACGATATCGCACTGGCCGCGCATAACACTGATATCGTTCCGGCCGATTATGATGGAGATCCGGTAGATCCAGACGCACTGCAAAAGCTGGACTATACCGCCACGTTTGCCTTTACCGGCTTTACACCCAGCTTTAACGCCGCCGAATACGAGCATTCTGACATTGACGCAGGACTGCCGCCTCAACAGCTGCAGAACCCGGCACTGGATTACTTCACTATGTTCGAATTCAGTGCTAAATGGGATCCCGTACCGTCCATGCTGACACAGAATCATACCGCAACCGTAAAGGGATTCATTGGGCAGACAACGGCATTCAGAAAACACCGGATAAAACCCGAAGTGGTCATACTAGCGGAAGTCCCTTTACGTGATGAGGCCAAGTATGTGCATGGCTCGTTTGGACAGGGGACATTCACGTTTTACGCGGGCCATGATCCGGAAGACTATCAGCACTTTGTGGGCGATCCCCCGACTGATTTGAGTCTACATCCCAACTCGCCCGGATACCGGCTGATACTCAATAACATTCTTTTTCCTGCGGCACGCAAGAAGAAGCAAAAGACTTGATCCTCGCTGCAGAAAATGCCCGACGCCATAGCCAATGGCAAGTCTCCGGCGGCTTCACGCTGCCAAATGACTGAAATCGTGCTGCCCAACGACACCAATGCGCAGGGCACGATGTTTGGTGGACGCCTGCTTTCATTGATGGACAAGTGTGCCGCCATTAGCGCAATGCGACACGCCGACAAAGTCTGCGTAACGGTGGCCGTGGACTCCGTGGAGTTTCATTCTCCCGTAAACCTGGGTGATGTGGTCATTCTGGAGGCCTGTGTGAATCGCGTATTTCGGACTTCACTGGAAGTGGAAATAGAAGTCTTTGCCGAGAATTATCTGAAACAGGACCGACGCCAGTGCAATCGGGCATTTTTTACATTTGTAGCCGTAGATGATGATGGTCGTCCCACACCCGTACCCGCACTATGCCCCGAAACCGAGGAGGAGCAGAAGCGCTATGAGCATGCTGCGATGCGCAGGGAATTGCGTCTTTTCCTGAAGGGACGTACAGCGATGGATGAAACCGTATATATCAAGGACGAACTGATTGCAGTTATTTCCGGGCGGGATCTGTAGCCATTTGCTCCACGGTCCACTATGCTGCCCCTTTAATGTTTATGCGCAATAATGGTGTACCAACGTATACTGGTTACGGGAGCAAACGGATTGTTGGGACAGGAACTGGTGCGCCAGCTTAGTGCGGATGTAACCTATGACGTGCTGGCTACGGGATTAAACACCGAGCCTCGGCAATCCGCCGATGTATCGTTTGGCTACGTGCGCATGGACATCTGCGATATTGAGGCTGTACGGCGCATAATTGAAGATTTCGCCCCGCACTCTGTTATCAATTGCGCCGCGATGACACAGGTGGATCGCTGCGAAGATGAGCGGGACGAATGCTGGCGAATTAACGCGCACGGGGTCAAGACTTTGGCTCGCGCATGCCACAGCGTCGGTTCACACCTGATTCAGGTGTCCACGGATTTTGTGTTTGACGGTCTGCAGGGACTCTACCGTGAGAATGACCGCCCAAACCCGGTCAATTTCTATGGCAAGGCGAAGCTCGGCGGGGAAAACGCGGCACGTGAAGCCGGCATGGAAAAGTGGACCATTGTGCGCACAAATGTAGTCTATGGGCTAAGCGGTGGTTTGCTGCGAGATGACTTTGTGGAGTGGGTCCAAAGCCGTCTTGAGGCGGGACAACCGGTACAGGTCTTCACCGATCAGTGGCGTACGCCCACCTATTCGTTTGACTTGGCCAAGGGCATTGAGTGCCTCGTCCGCTATGGCAAGGGGGGTATCTACCACCTGTCCGGACGCGAATACGTCAGTATGTATGAGTTTGCGCTCGCGATTGCTGACACCTTTGCGCTGGATAAAGCACTGGTTCAGCCTGCGAGTGCGACAACCGTGCGGCAACGTGCGCAGCGCCCTCCACGTACCGGGTTGATCATCCTAAAGGCTGAAACCGAAATCGATTACCGTCCCATGAGTATGATCGCTGCACTTAAGCACCTCCATCAGCGGCTCGCCATGCGCAGGACGGCTCCGTCAGCATCCTGATGCTCGATATTCAATTCATTCGAGAAAATCCCGATCGTATACGCCAAGCCCTGGCAGATCGCGGCCATACTTCGACCAATGTGATTGATGAAGTGCTGCGCTTTGACGCTGAACGCCGGCAGGTACTTACGACGCGTCAGCAAAAACAGGCCCGTGCCAACGCAGCCGCCCGGGAAATCGGCAATCTCATGCGTGAAGGCAAGCGCGAAGAGGCCCAGGCAATCATAAAAAAGCAGATCCGCCTGAAGCAGGAAGACAAGGACTTAGCGGCACAAGCCTCTACTGCCGAGACCTCACTTAAGCAGCTTTTGCTAACCGTACCAAACATTCCCCACACCAGTGTCCCGCTGGGAAAAAGTGAAACAGATAATCTGGTCGTGTCTGAACATGGCGAAAAACCAGCCTTCGACTTTGAGCCCTTGCCTCACTGGGAGCTCGCGCAGCAAATCGGTCTTATTGATTTTGCGCGCGGCGCCAAGGTGGCTGGCGCCGGATTCCCGTTTTATGTGGGTAAGGGTGCGCGGCTGCAGCGGGCACTGATCCAATTATTTCTGGATGAAGCCACAAAGCACTACGTTGAGGTGCAACCACCACTCTTTGTGAACGAAGAGAGCGCCCTTGGCACAGGGCAGCTTCCAGACAAGGAGGGACAGATGTATTATGTAGGTGAAGACGAATACTATCCCGTGCCAACTGCGGAAGTGCCGCTGACCAATTACTATCGCGACGAAATACTGGAAGAAGCGCAATTACCGATCAAGCTTTGCGCGCACACGCCCTGCTGGCGCAGAGAGGCGGGGTCCTATGGCACGCATGTACGAGGGCTGAATCGTCTGCACCAGTTTGACAAGGTAGAGCTGGTCCAGTTAACGCATCCCGAGCGCAGCTACGACGCCTTGGAAACCATGCGCAGCGATGCCGAACGACTCTTGACGCTGTTACGTCTGCCGTGGCGCCGCCTGCTCATGTGTACGGGGGAGATGGGCTTCAATCAATCGAAGCAGTATGATCTGGAGGTCTGGAGCGCCGGGCAGGGACGCTGGTTGGAAGTTTCATCGATTTCGAATTTCACAACCTACCAGGCCCGGCGTATGAACATTCGCTACCGCCCCAAAAGCGGCGGCAAACCATGCCTGGTCCATACACTTAACGGCAGTGCCCTTGCCCTCCCGCGCGTCGTTGCTGCCCTCCTCGAAAACAACCAGCAGGCGGACGGTTCAGTTACGTTACCGGAGCCGTTTGAGCACATACTGCACAGTCCCATCTCTGCCGCTTGCTAATCACGGTTGTTTTTGCAGTCCAATCTGCATTTCAGCAGTATTGCACTGGAATGTTCAATTGGTGTAGCCACGCGGGTGGTGCAAACAAGCTCCCGCGGCTGATCTCCGTTGCTGAAGGGTGTGGTTTAATGTACGTACAAGACCGCCTGATATCATCTTTCTAACTTGAACTTCCAGCCTGTTTGACCGATATTTTCGCTTCAAATCATTGATTTGGAAAGGCTTGTCTCGAAATTCGTTCCGTAGAATGGACCCATGTATTGACTTGATTTAGTTTTCCTTATTGTTTTGTTCCTGTTATTGAACATACGGAGCAGCCCTGTACATCGAAGCCGTTCCCATCGCAAGTCCCCGACCCTCCTTCTGCGCGAGTCTTGCCACCCGGACGGCAAGGTCCAGAAACGCCCCCTCGCCAAGTGGCCGCCCGAACTGGTCGAGGGATTCCGCATCCGGCTCCAGAAGGCCCTGCTGTTCCCCATTTCGAATCCTTCTTCGTCACCCCTGTATCTTGAACGAGGTACATAATGGGGTAAGTTAGTAGTGAGCGTAACCAGGGTGAGAAATCAGCCAGTTAGCTCGCAGAGTTTTGGTTTTGGACTGGGCCCGTCCGGACCGTTCTGCGGTGTTCGCTACGGTCTGGTCGGTTTGGGGCCGGGTCACCCCGAGTCCACTCCCCGAGCGCGACCCACGGCCCCCGGCTGTTTCGAACGCCTAGGGGGGATAGGGGCCTCGGGTGAGGACGGTGATATTCCCCGTAGGGCGTGTGGGCTTGGGAGCCCCGATACCGGGACGGAGGAACGTCACGGGGACTCGCGGTTCGTGGTCCTAGTTCACTAAAAAGGAAGGCCTCCGGTCTACGCCCTCTCCCCCCACGTTCTTTGTCGGTATGGACTGGGGGGGGGCGTCCCATCCGGCCGGTGTGCTCGCAGCGGACGGAACCGTCCGGGGCGAGATGGCCGCCCCGCCTTCCGGTCCGGGGCTCGGCCCGCTTCTGGACGGGAGGGTTACGGGGACCGGCGGGGACGCCGGGCGTCGGGCCGTCGCCCTTGAGATCTCCCCCGGACCGGTCGTGGACCGCCGGCTCGACCGTGGCGTTCCGGTCTTTTCCCTCCATCCCAAGCAGCGGAATCGCTTTCGGGATCGGTGCTCGCCCGCGGGCGCTCCAGCGGACCACTGAGACGCGCGGGGGCTCGCCGATGCGGTTCGGACATCCCCCCATGGCCGGCACGGGCTCCATCCGATGGACCCCGAGATCGTACCGCTCCGGGAGTGGTCATGCCTAGCGGACGAGCGGACCGCCCCGCGCCCGCGGCCCTTCCTCCGGCCGCGCCCGGCGCTCCGTAGCCGACTGACTGCTGGCCGTAGCCGGGGCCCGGCTGCGGACGGGTACACGGTTCGATCCGGATCACTTAAGGATAGAACTGTAGCCCCACTTGGCCAAAGATTTTTTTCAATTCTCGCTTGCTTTAAGGGTAGGGAGTCCCCCTGCGATCCGGCACTCTCCCCCAGACCGGCCACAGGCCGGCCCGCAAAGCCCGGGTCCGTGCGGCCTGGAAGTCCCCCCCCCCTTATCCCCGAGTCCGCGTAGCGCGGCCGCTGCGGCAGCGGCTTGGTTCGGCCCGGACGATGGCCCTCCGTCCGCGGGCGCTCCAGCGCTGGTCTCCGCGCTGGAGCAACGCCAAGCCCCGAAGATCGCGGTCCCGGCCCTCGCCCGCGAGCGGACGGGCTTTCTGTGGGCGGCCAGGCCACCGGAAGTCGCCGCGTAACTTCCCGAGACCGGATCAGGGAGCCGGACGCCCTGAATACGGATGGGGCGCCCAGGTCAGCGCCTTTCGGTACCCTTACCGGGGAGTCCGAGTCAGCAGATCAGGGCTGTTCCGACGCCTTCGATAACCAGCCTTATGGCCTTTTGGCCCCGCCTGCGGACACCCGATGGATCCACCGTCGCCTAGGTCCGGGTTCCCTTCTCCATAATCAGGCCCGCAAGATCATGTAACGCCCGACAACCTATCGCCCCCGCCCTTGAACAGGCCATGCTACACCAGGCGCTGGACCGGCTGGGAGTTCGCCGATAGGTGTCCCTAGTAGCGGGACTCGAAATCTTGACCGATCTGTTTATAATCAGTGCATTACGTCGATTCCATTCTGGAAGTTCAGTTTAGTCGGTATTCCAAACGGTCAGGGGTATACGGCAGGACACAGCAGCCACACGATTGATAAGATCCCGGAGTAGCGACGCACACACGGAATCGACTCTGATAATATGCAGCGGGCTGCGTCCGTGCGTGGGCCACAACCTAATTCATGCTTTACGGTTTCCCGCGCACGGCGCATCTGAACAGCTGCGGCGTGCGTATCGTATGTATTTAAATAATGTCCACCACACTTCCAGCATACAACCCGGTATTCAGGCTGACCGGCTTGGCGTCGGGCCTCTTGGCTCTGTTGTTATACGCGGAGCCCTCCTTGGCCCAGATGCAGGATTTTGGGTCGCTACGCGGGTTTGTGACGGATGCCGCAAGCGGGGAGTCCCTTATTGGCGCAAACGTCATCCTGGAAAATACCGGACGTGGCAGATCCACGAACGCCTCGGGCTTCTTTGCCCTCACCCGTATCGAAGAAGGCACATATACCGTGATCTGTTCCTACATCGGTTACGCAACCTATCGGCAGGAACTGACCATCAGTGCTGGCGAAACGCGACGGCTTGATATTGCCCTTCTACCCGAGGCCACCCTGGTCGACGAAGTGGTCGTAAGCGCCGCACGCCTGGCTGAAGAAGAAGCCCGGGGTATAGGCATTGGCCAGATTACCGTCGAGACCATTAAGGAGCTGCCCGCAATCTTCGAGCCGGACGTCTTCCGTACCCTCCAACTGCTCCCCGGTGTGGCCCAGGCCTCTGATTACTCCAGCGGCCTCTACATTCGTGGTGGTGATCCCGGACAGACACTCATCTTGCTCGACCGGACCAAGATCTATAACCCCAGTCACGTCTTCGGCTTTTTCTCCACATTCAACCCGGATGCGATCAAGGACGTTCGGCTCTACAAAGGCGGGTTCCCCGCCTACTACGGGGGCAGCCTTGGCTCAGTGCTCGATGTCAAGAACAAGGACGGAAACCGCCGCGAATACCAAGGTGGGTTAAGTCTGGGCCTATTGGCCTCACGTGCCATTGCCGAGGGACCATATTCAAGAGGATCGTGGATGGTTGCTGCACGCCGGTCCACGCTTGAACCACTACTGTACGCCCTGCGCAGTATTGACGGCATCCCTGATAAATTTTATTTCTACGACTTCAATGGCAAGGTCAACCTGGATGCAACGCCTGAAGATCGCCTGTCTGTGTCCTTCTATCTGGGTGCGGACAACCTGCGTTTGGAGTTTCTGGAAGATGCGCAGCTAAAACTTTTCTACGGCAACAGTACGCTGGCCGGTAACTGGACCCATCTCTTTTCGAGTCAGCTTCTGGCCAATCTCACACTTACGACCTCGCGCTACAAATCATCCCCACGCGCCATCATTGGCGGGACGGAAATCCGACAAACCAATTCGATTTACGAAACCTCTCTTCGAGCCGACTTCGAATACTATTCTCAAGGCCAGCATCACGTTGAAGGCGGCCTGTGGGCCGGAGTATTTCTGGCGCCCCTAAAAACGTATTTTGACGGAGAAGAGGCTTTTTCCGCACGTAATCGCGTGGAGCACGCCTCAGCCTATATTCAGGACACGTATCACCCCAGTCCCAAGTGGGAGCTGAAAGGAGGCTTGCGTACCACCTACTTTGCCAATGGCCAATACTTAACACTGGCCCCCCGCCTTTCTGTGGAACGGCGCCTGTCCGCAAATATGCGCCTGCAGGCCAGCATCGGCCGCTATTATCAGTTCCAGACGCTGGTTACCAACGAATCCTTCTCCGGGTTTGACTTCTGGCTGACGAGTGGCAAAGGGGTTCGGCCCGCCTACGGCGATCAGTACATCCTGGGAGCCAAAACCAACTTGGCCTCCGGTGTTACGCTCGATACGGAAGTTTATTATCGCACTATGCGACGCCTGTTCGAACCGGATCCCTTTCTTGCCGATCCAGCCGGTTTAACCTATGCGGACCTGTTTACCATTGGCAAGGGTTCCGCACGCGGCCTTGAGGTGCAGCTCACGCGAAATCGGGGGCAATTATATGGTTTTCTGGCTTACACACTGGGATTTACCGATCGATACTTCCCGGGCATCAACCCGGATGCGACCGGACAACCACGCACATTTCCTCCCAAGAATGACCGGCTTCATGATTTCAACGGGGTCGTGCACTGGCGCTTGGGTCGCTACTGGGAGCTTAGCGCCGTGTTTTCTTTTGCAACTGGCCAGGCATTTACCGATCCGGCAGCCAGATATCAATTGCAGAATACCGATCTGATCACAGGTTTCCCCACTACCGACGTGTTGCTTTCGTCAGGCCTCAATCAGGCCCGCCTGCCAGCCTACCACCGGCTGGACGTTGGCGGTGCCCGCAAGGGACGATTCTTCAATTTTGCTGACTATGAGGTGCAACTTCACGTCATCAATGCTTATGCTCGCCGCAACATCTGGTTTGTCTTCCACCAGTTTGAAAACGACGGATCGATAGATCGAACTGCGGTGCCTCAGATTCCCGTTCCACTGCCCAATTTGTCGTTCTCATTGACTTTTTGAGGACTATCATGAACCGGACCTCCATCCTTTTAATCTTCGTGCTGGCAATAGGCTTCATTGGTGTTGGCACTGGATGCGATTCGGCAACTTTTGATGCGCTGGAAAGCGACGTGGTTGTGGAGCAAGTGCTCGTTGCGGATGAGCCCCTTCCTCCCCTTCATCTCAGTCGCACGGCCAAGCTGGAGGGAACGTTTGATTTCACACAGCAGGCGATTCGTAATGCTAAGGTGCATCTGTCCCTGCAGAGCGGCGGCACCATTCCCTTCAAGGAGCACCCGGAAACTCCGGGAGTCTACTGGCCCAGCGATCCTGCGCATGTGGTTGAGTCTGGCGGTACCTACCATCTTCAGATCATCATTCCGGGCGAAGCCGCCTCTATTCGGGGGGCCACGGTCGTTCCCGGACGCTTTGAAATACTTGCTGCCACACTCGACAGCGCGGTGTATCAAGCCGCTGAACAACTGCTATTAACCATTACGCCGAGCCAGTCGCAGGGGCGTACACTGAACTACTATATATTTGTGACAGAGGCGATGGATGTACGAGCCGACCAGCTGGTCCCCTTTGCGGCAGACGTGTTTGAGGCTGCGAACGGTGACTTGGAACTGGATGACTTGCGCACAAGCGGTTCACCCCTTGTAAGTGAGAGCAATTTTGATTTCAATCCCGATGGCACCATTACCATCCGGTACCCTTGGGTCGGTATCAACTTCTTTGGCCTCAATATTGTGCGCCTGAACGTAGTCGATCAGAATCTCTACGATCTAATCCGTTCGCAAAGCATACAGCAGGGCGGCTCCACCTTCGGTCCCGGAGAAATTCCCAATCCAATTGAACATTTGGGGGGTGTCCATGGCATATTTGGCAGTGTGGCCCGCGCGACGCACCGACTGACTGTTCTGCGGGGCGAGTAGACACATGTCAAACACCGTGCATGGTTTCGCTAATCAGCATGTCCACGACGGCCTTGATGGCCTCGCTGTTGCTAGCTCCTCCCCGTTCGGCATCGTAAAACACTTTTCGCTGCCAGTGTGCACTCGTTCCGCGCGCTAAAATGGTGCGTGCATGGCAGACTTCGTCCACACAATCAAGGTGCTCCGCGTCTGGCATCAGGCTGGCTAACAACTCTTCCAGCAAATCCTTGTACGGTACCATTTGTCCCTTCCCAAAATCAATGAGTGAACTATCCGTACCGTAGCGCTGGGCTCTCCACCGATTTTCGTAAAGCAACATATTCGCGTAACTGCGCCAACGCTGGTTTTCCCGTCGCAGTCGCCAAAGCATGTGCAGCCAACAGCGGTACAATGCCGCGACACATACCGCATCTTCAATACGCGTGCAAATGTCAGCCACCCGCATCTCCAACGTAGGAAATCGTTTGCTCGGTCGAATGTCCCACCAAATCTTGGAGCTGTCCTCGATCACGCCTGCGTACACAAGTACGTCCACATGGCGCTCGAATTCTGCATAACTCTCAAAATGCTCCGGCAGCCCGGTCCGTGGCAGCTCGTTCCATACCGCAATGCGGTAGGACATGAGCCCGCTATCATACCCTTCCCAGAACGGAGACGACGTGCTTAGCGCCAGTAAATGTGGCAGTACATACGTCGTCTGGTTCATCAGGTCAATGCGCAGATTGTCGTCTTCAATGCCGGCGTGCACATGCATCCCGCTGATTACCATACGCTGTGCGACCACCTGCATATTCTGTGCAAGAATTTCGTAGCGCTCCCGGGGCGTATGGCGCTGTGTGATATAAGAAGCGTTGGGATGCGATGAGGCGGCAATGATGGCCAGTCCGTAGGGCTCCACCACTTTGGAGACCGCCTTTCGCAACCGGGCCAATTCCGCGTATGCTTCCTTTACATTGGCACACACACGCGTGCCCACTTCAATCTGTGATTGGAAGAATTCCTGGGTCACTTGCCCTTCAAGAGCCTTCTCCGCTGCGGCCAGCATCGATTTGGGTGCCTCTCGAATCAAGTGACCGGTTTCACGGTCCACGATCAAGTATTCCTCCTCAATACCCATGCTGAGGCTGGGCTCCTTAAGTATCTCTTCTGCTGGTAGCATTGGGTTTGGGGGCTAAAGTCTCATGTGCGACAAAATGCCGATAGCACGCTCGACTTCATCGATTGTATTGTATACGTGTGGGCATAATCGCAATCGGTCGGAACCCAAGAGCGCCCCTCCGATTGCGTGCTCCCGATATAATTGTTCGAATACGGCCGCGTGATCCCAGCTGTCTACGGTGAAGACCACTACTCCACCACTCAAATCCTGGCTGACCGGAGTAACCAGTGTCGCCCCGGGCACGCGCTCGGCAATCCCGGCCTTGAGGGCCGAAGCCAGCGTACGCACCCGACGCTCGATTCGGTCATTCCCAATTGACTCAAGAAATTCCACTGCTCGCCCCATAGCGGCGCACATGGCGTCATCACGCTGTCCCAGTGTGCTGAATCGAGGTGCACCCACCAAGTCTTCGGTCCAACCCATACCGACGATGGACGGCCACAGTCGCTCTCCACTTTCTCGGCGAATATAAAGCAGGCCACCCTCTTTAGGTCCCATAAACCATTTGTGTGCACTGCCCGCGTAGAAGTCGCAACCAATCTTGTGCAAATTCACGACATGTAGCCCAAACGTCTGCGCACCGTCTATGAGTGTCAATATGCCCCGGTCCCGCATAGCAGAACAGAGCTCTGTTGCGGGCAATGCAATTCCTGAGATGTTTGACACATGCGAAAAGCTCACCACGCGTGTCTGCGGCTGCAAGGCTTCCACAAACGGCCGCAGGAGGTCGTTTGTGGAAGTCGGATTAGCAGGCACGGCCACGCGTCGAACACTAAATCCCAGTCGGCGGGCGCGCACATCCCAACTTGTGTTGTTGCAGGGGTGGTTTTGATCCCACAGCAGCACGTCATCTCCGGGACCTAGATCCAGTCCGGTCACGACCTGGTTGTTGCCTTCGGTCGTGTTACGCGTTATCACGATTTCATCTCGGTCACAACCCATGTACTGCGCCAAACGCGTGATGGCATCCCGATAATAGTCCGCATACTTGCCCCGGTTCTGGAATGAAGCATCCGTATCGATATCCCGCGTATGTGCCGCCACCGCTTCGGAGACCACGAAGGGCGACGGACACAAGTTGGCCGCATTCATCAGCGAAAAGCCCGGCCGCAGAGGAAACTGCCCCCGGACTTGCCTCCAATATGCTTCATCATCTCGCGCCAGTCCTATTCCAGGCAGCATAGTGACTGATGCAAGGCCTATCGAGATACGTTCGAGAAACGCACGGCGACTCACAGCATGGATGTCTGATCGAATTGTGTGTGGCGACATGATCTGTAGACCGGATAGTTGCTTTATAATGATATTGATTCACGCGTAATCAAACTGCCTGCTACAGCCAGCTGCAGCAATGTAAGACGTCCCTTGATGGGCATGCGCTATCTTATACATACAATTGTCCGTATCCAAATGACTTTTTATGAGCGCTTACGCGCTGTGCAAGTCCACACGCAATCCGTCCTTTGTGTGGGCCTTGACCCGGATCCCGTACGGATGCCACAACACCTTTTGCTCGGTGCAAGTCATGCGGATGCAGTAATGCGCTTCAATGAGGCCATCATTCGAGCCACTGCACCGTACGCATGCGCCTATAAACTAAACTTCGCATTCTTTGAAACACTAGGCCGTCGGGGGTATGATGTACTGGACTATACCCGCAGCCTCATCCCGAGCTCGACGCTTGTGGTAGCTGACGCAAAGCGTGGCGATATCGGCAATAGTGCCTCGAAGTATGCCAAGGCCGTTTTTGAGTTGTTGGATTTTGATGCATGTACGGTCGCGCCCTATATGGGCCGCGATGCCGTTGCCCCGTTTTTGGCCTATGAAAACAAAGCTGCGTTTATCCTTGTCCGGACATCCAATCCAAGCGGTCAGGAATTCCAGGCGCAGATCATAGATGGCCGGCCACTGTACGAGTTCGTGGCCGAACGCGCTGTGCGCTGGGAGCACAACCTGCCGGGTACCATTGGCTTTGTTGTCGGTGCTACACACAGAGACGAGCCGGCGCGCCTCCGCACCCGTTTTCCGCGCACACCGTTCCTAATGCCGGGCGTTGGTGCACAAGGCGGATCACTTGAAGACGCCGCTATGGCTGCTAATGCCGAGGGAGGCGTTCTGGTTAGCAGCAGCAGGAGCATTCTGTATGCCTCGGATGGCGAGGACTTCGCGGTACGTGCCGCAGAAGCAGCCCGTGCATTATCGAAGAATCTTAAAGAAGCACTACAGCCGGGTACCTTATGCTGATACGGATGGTAAGGTTGACTATTCGCCCCGACAACCTGAAAGATTTTCTGGATGTGTATGTCGCTGTAGCGGAGCAAATCCGCGCTATGCCGGGCTGCCACCATTTGGAATTATGGCAGGACGTGCACTTCTCCAATATTGTGACATCCTACAGTCATTGGGAGAGTACGCAGGCACTCGAAGCCTATCGCAAGTGTGAACTGTTTAAGGAAACTTGGGCCCGTATCAAGCCCCTATTTGCTGCACCGGCCTTGGCGCACAGCTATGTGCGATACGTATCACCCAGTCAAAACGCCAGCTGCAAGCCTGCGTGAACCTCACGGCCTGGTCCGGGCAAACCCAGCTGAGGCAGCGTCATGTCATCAGTCAAATTGTTGACGCGTGCAAAGACTTCCGCTGACATGCTTCGGAAAAGTGCCAACCACGCCAGCCGGGTATGGATAACCTGTGAGGCCGGCAGCATAACGAGGGAATTGTCATCGGCAAGCCCGTAGGCACGGCCTGTAATCTGGGATTCGACAATTAGCGATACACCACCTGTGCTTCTAAGTGTAAGGCTGCATCCACCCAGCCAGGATGGTTTTTCCACGAGTGGTTCAACATGGCCATTATTAAGGGCACGCGGCTTCATCCAAGTCATATTGCAATTCATCAGCAGGCCGCGGGACATGCGCGACACCAGAACTGTTTCCAGACCAGTCACCCGACTGCCATCCAAATTGATGCGCTGCCGCCGCCGGAGTTCTTCTCCCGGAACCGCTACCATATGCTGATTTATGGTATTGTAGGTTCGATTAAAAAAAAACACGGCCTCAACACTCGAATCGATGTTTTCAATCCGTGCGGCAGCCTCGGTTAGCAGAGAAGACTCAGGCTTTAGGTCCGGGTTTACCAGAAATCGGCCCAAGGCCTCCCCAAACATTTCGCGCATGGTCGGGAATCGCACTTTGCGGCCGGCCGCAGCCCGGAACGTAATATTCTGTGACAGCTGATGGAGCGCACCGATCGATATTCCATACGCAGCTTGTGGTGCTCTGGATGGCTTGTCGCCCGTTTCCGGCGTAGCCAGGATGTCCAGGCTGGCTCCAGCCGTGACCTGCACGGGACCGGCCCACGTGTATTCGAGTCCGTTGCTGTATATATGCTGCCTGTATGATTGCCTGTCCCAGGGATCCGCGTTGTTGATCTGTCGATGCTGCGAAGTGAGCAGGTTTAGCGCCGCACGCAGTGTCCCCGAATCTGACACTTCCTGCAGTAGCGTCAACCTTGTGCCAAATGTATTGTCCTGGTCCGTCTGTATCCCCTCAGAGTGGGCATAGGTGGCATCCGAAAATTGTTCGATGGACTGGTCGAACCAACTATACCAAGCCGCACCTCGCAGCGTACCACTTCCCACCGGCATCTGGCCGCTGAGAATCGACATATTTGTTTCCCATCCATCATACTGCCAAAAGCGCACATTCGACACCTCGGGATTCAAGTGCCCTTCCGGCGCCACCCCCTTGCGCCCGTCAAAGCGCAATAGTGAAAGTCCGAGGCTTACGCCATTTTCGTTGTGCCAAGCCACTTGTCCAAATGCTGAACGCATGTTGCGGTATGTGTTGGTGCGCAACATCTCGGAAGACTGACTGTAGGGCAGATCTGCATTCCGAGGGAGCCCGAAGCCATCCCTCCCTGAAGCACCCAAGTACACGGTTGACCTGAACTGTTTGCTGCGTCTAAGCCATGTGAAGCGCGCTTGGGAAGCATTGTGAGATCCCAGAATACCCGAAATTTGTGTAAGCGACCCGGGGTTGCGCAACTCTCGAGAAGTGAGGTTGATTGCACCACCGATTACGTTTGGGCCGTACAAGACTGATGGTACGCCCTTGGCTATGGTGACTTCGCCAACCACTTCGGAAGGAATCAGGCTCAAGTCGATCCGGTTGTCCCAAGGCACGTTCAGCAATGCGCCGTCAAAGAAAAGGCTTACTTGTCTTTCTCCCGCTCCTCGCAAATAGATAAGGGTCTCGCCACGGGAATTGGTCTGAAGGTGACCGGCAGGTATCGATCGCAACACGCGATCGATCGATTCGGCATCGGACTGGGCGATCCCGGCCAAGCCCACTCGCTGGACGGTAGAGACGGAAGGCTCACGGGGCTGGATCCCTCCGGGGCCGACAACGATTTCACCGAGTTCGTAGTGTGTAAGCGAGTCGCTTGGCACCTGAGCCCGGGCCAGTCCCACAATAGCGAAGGAGAGTAATAGTCGCAGGACCATACACTAGTGGTTGTAACCTGATGCCCTGCTGCAGGTGACCTCTTTTACAGAGCCGCTTCACCGAGTTGCGCCAGCACATCGGTCAAGCCTGGTGTCACATGCGACCGCAAATAGTGCTGGGGAGCAATTTGATAGCGACCAGCTTCACGCGCACTTGCAGCAATAACAATGCCAGCGTACACGCCCAGATCACGCGCCAGCACGGTCCGGCGATCCATAAGCACCTGTCGCTCGCTGGTCATCGCCCCAAGTACACGGTGCAACTGCCGGTATCGATCTGTGCCAACCCACGCAAATAGTGGATTGTCCATGAGTCCAGGATCCGAACTATGCTCGTCAGCCAGGACAGCATGACGCGTCTCCAATTCCTCATACGCCTCTGCAATCGACCGGCTGCGCGCTGCAAATGCAGCAAGAGACTCATTCAGCTCTGCGGCTACAGTCAGTTTACGCGCATCCTCTTGCGCAATCGCGGACTCGCGTGCAAGCTGCTCAGCACTGGCTGTAATCTGTGCCGCCAGCCCGTCCTTGGCCTCAGTGCTACCGTACATGCGACAGCCGGACACTAGGCATATTGGCACCAATAACAGGATTTGCAGGCGTTTAAAGTCGTGCATAGCCGCGTTCACAATTCAAATCACCGTGTCGTCTGGTATTTCGGCATTCTTGGGAATTACCACAACTCCGTCGCGGATAAAGAAGTTGTCGCCATCATGTTCTTGTACGCCTTGGGTATTGCGGATGATGCATCCCTTGCCCACACGCACATTCTTGTCTACAATGGCCCCCTCGATATGAACCCCGTCCGCAATCCCCGGGTATGCTGGCCCTTCAACGCGCTCTCGCGTGTCACGCTGGTGCCAGGGATAGTAGTCGGCCCCCATAATAATGGACTCTTTAATGGTTGTACCGCTTCCAATGAATGACCGAATACCGATTACTGACGAAGTAATCTGGCTCTTCCCGATGATGCACCCCTCCGAAATCAGGCTTTCCCGAACGCGCGTCCCGGTCATCTTAGCTGGCGCCAGCATTCGTGCGTGCGTATACAGCTGACTTTTCTCGTCGTAAATACTGAAGGCAGGATGGTCTTCGGCAAGCATGATGTTGGCCTCGTAGAAGGAGCGAATGGTTCCAATATCACTCCAGTATCCCTCAAACGGGTAGCTTACAACCTTCAAATTTTCAATGGCACGCGGAATGATTTGTTTGCCAAAGTCGTGGTCATCCGGACGCTGATCCAGAATCTTGCACAGGAGGGTGCTGTCAAAAATGTAAATGCCCATCGACGCCATGTAGTGCCGTCCGGTCTCAGCCATAGCCTCGCTCACGGCGCTTTTCTTGCCTTCTAAATCCTGGGGCTTTTCGTGAAACTCCGCAATCCTGTGCTGATCATCTGTCTTGAGTACTCCTAAACTGGGGGCCACTTCAGCGGTTACGGGTATGGAGGCAATCGTCACGGCTGCCTGGTGCGCTTTGTGATGAGCCAGCATTTCCTGGTAGTCCATCGTATAGAGCTGATCTCCGGAGAGAATCATCACATATCGGTGCCGGTAGACGGAAAAATGCGGGATGCTTTGCCGTACGGCATCGGCGGTCCCCTGGAACCACAAGAGGGATGACTGGGTCTGCTCCGCAGCCATTACCGTGACAAATCCGCGGCGATACGTATCAAAGAGGTAGGTCCGAGCCAAATGGCGATTCAGACTAGCCGAATTAAACTGTGTGAGCACAAAAATCTTGTGCAGTTTGGAGTTGATGCAGTTAGAAATCGGTACATCAATCAGCCGATATTTGCCTGCCAGTGGCACGGCCGGCTTGGAGCGTAGCTGTGTCAGGGGAAAAAGTCGTGAGCCCGCCCCACCTCCAAGAATCAGTGCTATGCAGTCGTCCATAAGGCTGTGCATATGTACACAGGAAGATACACATTGAACATCCAGATGGGCCGTTAAGGATTGGTAAATCCAGAAACCGCCGATGAGTCACCCGGTACACGGAGTATAATGAGTCAGGCATCGCGGCATACCTTGCTGATCGTCCGGCGCCGTTTGCGTGCAGCATGGCGCCGAATGACACTGGTACGTATGCTTGGGGGACTGGCATTCACAGTGTGCGTGTTGGGAGCGAGCCTGCTGATTATTCTTGCCGCTGAATCACGCTATTGGGTAGATACGTCGTGGCGCAGCTTTCTATTCTGGGCTTGGATCATTTCAGCGGCCATACTCTTTTCCGGTCTTCTGCTGTGGCCCATGCTCGTGGGCTGGCGTGGCCGCACGCGCTACAAGGATATAGCTCACAGCGTGTCGCTTTACGTGCCCGAGGTGCAGGATCGCCTGACAAATCTGCTGGAGTTAGGCTCGGGCGAAGCAAGCGACGCCCCACAGCCCATAGTGGACGGGGCCGTGCAGATGCTCGGCCAATCTGTCGAAGACTTGCCCGTTGAAAGAGCTGTAAACTTTACTGAGCCCATCCGATTTGCGCGATGGGCGGTCCTGCCACTGGCCGGCTTAGCCCTTTTCCTGCTGGCTGCACCCCAATCATTCTTCAGTGCATCAACACGCCTGTTTTCCCCGGGCGTCGTATTCGAGCGCCCCGCCCCATTCAGCTTACTTGTCAGTCCCGGGACTGTAGAAATTACACGTGGCGACACGCTTGTAGTCACTGTTGGAATCACCGGGCGAGAATTTCCCGATGCAGTCCGCATTGAATTCAATCGCTCTGGCGAGCGTACTTCGCGTGTCGTACCTATGGCATCGAGCGAAGCAGACGTGTTCATACACCACGAGCCAGGGGTGCGCGGCGATCTGCACTATCGAATACTGGCTGGCCCCGTCGTCACATCCTGGTATGAGGTCAGCGTGCTGGATCGTCCCATTCTACGCAACCTTCAGGTGGATTTGCATCCACCCGCCTACACGGGCCTGCCCGCCCGCCACCTGCCGTCCGGCACGGGCAACATAACCGCACTCAGGGGCACGCGCGCTGAAATTCGCGTGGGTGCCAGCGGCGAAAATGTGACGGCACATCTGGCCTTCGACAGGGCGGCGCAAAACGTAATCCTTTCGGAAATGACGGGCAGTTTTGAGATCCGTCAGCCAGACACGTACCGCATCCACCTTGTGAGCGGTGCCGGCGTGTTCAACGAGGATCCGGTTACTTACACGATTACGCCGGTGGAAGATCGCTACCCGGTCGTACAGATTGTTGCGCCTGAACCGGAAGCAGAATTGGATTTGTCCTTAATTGCAACCCTTTCACTTCAGCTGGGGGACGATTTCGGGTTTACGAGACTCACCTTGTACTGGCGGTTGGTTGAAAGTCGCTTCGGCGATGTTATGGACGAGTACGAAGAATTGCCGCTAAATGTGCCGCTGTCGCGCGAAGTTGTCTGGGACTGGCTCATCAATCCCACGACTGGCGTGGACATGGTGCCGGGTGATGTTATTGCATACTACGTGCGAGTTTGGGATAACGATGCATACAGCGGTTTCAAGAGTGCTTCCAGTGCCACACATCGTCTGCGACTGCCATCCCTCGCTGAGCGGTACAAAGAGCTCGAAATTATCCAGGACGATGCTGAGTCTGGACTCGAATCACTGCTCGAAGAGGCGGAACACATACGAGAAGAATTCGATGCGTTACAGGAAGAGCTGCGGCGTAAGCAGGATGCTGACTGGGATGACCAGCGACAACTTGAACGCCTGACAGAAGCCCAGGAAGAGCTTGAATCACGGGTGGAAGAGCTCTCTGAAGCCATGGAGCGTGCCGCACAGCAGATGGAAGACCATGGCTTGGTAAGTGATGAGTTACTCAGCATATTTGAAGAACTACAGGGCGTTACCGATGAGATCAATGCCCCGGAGCTCATGGAGGCTTTGCGTGAGCTTCAGGAGGCCATTGAAGAATTAAGCCCCCGGAACTTGCAGCAATCCCTTGAGAAATTTGCCTTTAATGAGGAGCAGTTCCGCGAACGTCTGGAACGGACGCTGGATCTCTTCAAAAACTTCCAAGTGCAGCAAAAGCTGGATGAGGCGGCCCGTCGGGCCGAGGACTTGCGGGAAGTGCAAGAGAATCTGGCAGAGGCCACTCGTGAGGATCCAAATGATGCTAAGCCCCTTGCCAAAGAGCAGGAACGCGCCAGCGAGGATATGGCTGCTCTGGAAGAAAAAATGGCGGACATCGAGCGTCGTATGGAAGAACTGCGCAATGCGCCCCAGTCACAGATGTCAACTCTGAACGAAGAAACGCGTGCCCAGGCACTCCCTCAACGGCTGCTGAAGAATGCTCAGCAGATGATGGAAGGACAAATGCGGCAGGCCAATCAGGGGCAGCAGCAAATGGGTCAGAACATGCAGCAGCTGCAGTCCAATCTCCAACAAGTTCAACAAAACATGCAGGGACAGCAAATGCGCATCAATATGGCGGCCCTGCAGCGCGTTCTTAGTGACATCCTGCTTCTTTCACATGACGAGGAGGATTTGCGTCGGAGAGTGGCCGAAACCACGACCGAGAGTCTTCTCTTACGCTCCTTGGCACAGGAGCAGGCAACATTTGCCCGCGGTGCGCGCATGGTTATTGACTCGCTGCACTCCTTGGCCCGTACTATGCCGCAAATGACGCGCGATGTGCAACAGCATGCCGGCATGGCCTTGCAAAGCATGATTCGTGCCACTGACCACTTGGCTGAACGCAATACCCGGCAGGCAGAAGCCGAGGGCGGTGCAGCCATGACCAGCCTAAATGAATTAGCACTGCTGTTGAGTGACCTGATGGATCAGCTCATGAACGCCGCCTCGTCTGCCAGTAGCGGTGGGATGTCCATGGAACAGATGATTCAGCAGTTGCAGCAAATGGCGGCCCAACAGCGTGACCTCAATCGCGCACTAGAGGACCTACTGGGGCAAAATCCCGGCGAACGCCTTAGTGTGGATTTACAGGAACGAATGCGACAATTGGCGAGTCAGCAGGAGTCTATTCGGCGTGATCTGCGCAAGATGGGCCGCTCCAGAGAGTTGGCTAACCGGCTTACCGGCGATCTCGATGAAATCGCCCGCCAGATGGAAGAGTCCATTCGAGAGTTGCAGCTGGGCCGGAGCGATCGACGCATGCAGGAGCGCCAGCAGCAGATCTTGACCCGGCTGCTGGACGCATCCAAGAGCCTTCATGAACGTGGCAAGCAGAAAAAGCGTGAGGGCAAGACAGGAATCACGGAGCTTCGACAGGGCCCGGACGAGTTGATCCTGCTTCAATCGGAAGACGAGCTGCGACGTGCACTGCTTCAGGCGCTGGAAAGCGGTTACGCGCGGGACTACCAAGACCTTATTCGTCGTTATTTCGAGATGCTTCAGGAGCGGTAGTGAGTTCGTGGCGCCGACGGGCAATGGTCCGATAGACACGGTTGCGCAGGGGAGGCGGAATAAGCAGCAGCAGCCTAGCCAAACGCCAGACTCCACCAATGTGGCTCACGGCTCGCAACACGGCTGTCGATTCGTGCCAGGTGCCCTCTTTGTCATCCAGAACGACACTCGGCCCCGGATCCTTCAAAGGCTTCAGTAAAATGTGTCGCCGCTTGTCACGCCGTTCGAGCCACGCTACAGATTTCTGGCAGAACGCACAGGTCCCGTCATAGCACAGTACGATATTATTTTGGATCCTGTTCAAGCGTAGCGGTCAGCCATTATGGGAGACTTGATACGACTTTTTTTGAAGCTTGGTTTTATTGGTTTTGGCGGGCCTGCGGCCACAATTGCCATGATGGACGACGAAGTGGTCGTACGTCGCAGGTGGTTTTCACGTGAGCATTTTCTGGACCTCGTCGGTGCAACAAACCTGATTCCCGGACCGAATTCAACCGAAATGGCCATGCACATTGGCTACGAACAGCGTGGCTTCCGTGGAATGATTGTGGCGGGCACGTGCTTTATCCTTCCTGCGGCTCTCATGACCGGTACCTTGGGATGGCTATATGTGAAGTATGGAGCACTTCCGGAAGTGGAGCCCTTTCTGCGCGGAATCAAACCAGCCGTTATAGCCATAATACTGGGGGCACTTTGGCGGCTGGGCAAAACCGCGGTTAAAAGTGTCTCGCTGGTCCCTGTCGGCCTTGCAGTAGCCGGGGCTCTGCTGCTAGGCGTTAATGAAGTTATAGCGCTGATCGGCGGTGGCTTGCTCGGACTAATGGGACTTTACTGGTGGAGACAACGGTTGGTCTGTGCAGGATTATTGGTGTTGGGTCCGGGACTGCTACAAGTGGGATCTGTCGATTATGCATTGTGGAAGCTCGGCCTGTTCTTTCTGAAGGTCGGAGCCGTTCTTTATGGAAGCGGCTACGTGTTGATTGCATTCCTGGATGGGGACCTGGTACAAAACTACGGTTGGCTGACCGAGCAGCAACTGCTTGATGCGGTGGCTATTGGACAGTTTACACCAGGGCCCGTACTTACAACGGCCACGTTCATCGGTGTCATGTTGGGAGGATGGACCGGAGGATTGGTGGCAACGGTGGCGATATTCCTGCCATCATTTGTGTTTGTGAGCATCTTAAATCCGCTTATTCCTCGACTGCGCAAGTCCCCCCTAACGGCAGCCTTCCTGGATGCCATAAACGTTAGCGCGGTCGCACTCATGCTGATCGTGACCATTCGCTTGGGAATCAGCGTCCTCACGGGCTGGCAGCCGACCCTTATCTTGATACTGGCAGTTGTGGCTGTGGTGCGTTATCGGCTAAATGCGGGGTGGATCGTGGGAGGCGGTGCCGCACTGGGTCTTGTTCTTGGATAGAAGGCAACCAAATATCAACGTGCATTGATGAAAGAGCATATCTTGCAAGTAAGCGGCATGTCCTGCGGTCACTGTGTGCGAGCCGTACGCGCGGCATTAGAGACACTCTCGGACCTGACCGTACGGGATGTCACGGTAGGCCGCGCCCGCGTCACGTGTACATCAGAGCAACTGGCTAATGCGGCACGCGTCATAGCGGAGGCAGGCTTCAAGGTTACACTGCCATACGTATGATAAGCGGCTTGGTATTGGCGGCCGGAGCATCGCGCCGCATGGGCCAGCGCAATAAACTTCTTCTTCCTTGCAAGGGTGAACCGATCGTGCGCCGAACAGCATTCACGGTACTCGCCTCGCGGGTGAGTGAAGTTATAGTTGTTACCGGTCATGACCACAAAGCGATAGCACAGGCTCTTGTCGGCCTCCCTTTAAGGCTTGCCTATAACCCCAACTATACGCGCGGCATTTCGTCTTCCGTTGCCTGTGGTGTACGGAGTGCCGCTGCAGAGGCCAGTGCCTTCATGGTGTGTCTGGCTGATTTGGTAATGCTCACAGCACAGGACTTGGATTTTTTGATTGAAGCATTTGAAGCGCAACAACAAACCAATCCCGGCGCTATTGTCCGACCTGTTTATCACACAACACCGGGGCACCCAGTGCTTTGGCCTGCCTCCTACCGCGATGTCTTGTGTAATGCCTGCACCCGGGAAGACTCGCAGCGGCCCATCGAGCGCTTTGCTCAAAACTTGATTTACGTGCACGTACAAAATGAGCGCTATGTTCGAGACGTGGACACAGAGGAAGATTATGCAGCTCAGATGGCCGGGCACGGAAAACAGTGAAAAATCAGATTACTTCAGTGAGTGTCTTCGCAATGACCTTTTTCAGTGACCATTAGGTGTTTGTTACACGATACTTATTTACAATTGATTACATGCTTTAGTTAAAGTAAAAGATTAACAATATTTACGACCATTTTTTAATCACGCGGCTACGGAAATCCCCGGGGCTTATGTGCATTGCTGCTGCAATGGCTTGTTGCGTGTCGGATAACTGGCCATCTTGGCGATTGGCAATAACCTGACGGCCCTTCGTGTAAAAGAGCGTCGTGATTCGCTTCCATCTCTGCAAGTGCAGGCGCAGTTCATCCCATGTAAGGTCAATCTTGTGTTTCCGCAGATTTGCGAGCACGTATGTAGCTATCTGCCACACCAGAATCGTGAGAAACACTTGTGCTTTCGGGGAAGCAGATCTCGAGGCTGTTCCCACGTGTCCTTTGGCTGCAATGGATGCGTACGTGCGTTCTGAGTCCGAAATTTTCCGGTACGCTTGCAGTATGGTTTCTAGGTTCCAATCCACATGATTAGTCCGCAGCACGCACCTGCTTGATGCTGGCTCAGACTGACTGCATCGGGGAATCCAGGCGTACGTGACGGAAGAGGCCTTCCCGCTCCTGCCTTTTGTCACGTGCACATCATACTGCCAATCCAGGCTTGGGTAACGCCTCTTCAATCGTTCAACACGATCCAGGATCACACCATAGGATTTGAGCCGGTGTGGTTTGGACAGCCCTTCATGTAACGATTCCAAAGCTGTCTCAAACGCATTCGGTCGAACTGTTGAACCTGGCTCGGTATTCATTTCGGTGTTGCAGTCCACCGCATATAGCCGCATTTCGCTCGTGTGATTGCTGAATTCGACTGCGCGTGCGATTTGAGATTCGTCTTCCCACGCAGGCCGCTGGATCAATTGATTTATGGTAATCCATTTTATTTGCTTCCGGGACAATCTCCACAGCATGTCCCCGGTTACCTCATCTGCGTGAAACACCAAGGTCGCATCTTTGAGCTTGATTCGGCGCAAAGCGTTCCGAAGAGAGCGATGATGCCTATGTGGCCAAGGGACCAACTCACAGCGGAGCACTTTCCCCAAACCATCATAATAGCAAGCCATCGAGCGTGCTCGGCCATCGGAGGGATTCAAGTTGCCGTCTGGCGGATTACTCGGATCGTGAGGAATCTCGCGCTTGAAGGAGCAAAAGACGGGGTGATTGGGAGTGTTCAAGGATCCAGATCCGCACTCGAAAAGTCTGGTTAGCAAGTGTTGCCTGTGGACATAAAGCTGTTCGGTAAGGCGCACGAGCTGTGGCACTGAGATAAGAGCCTCCTCAATGCCCAGCAGTTCGAGTAGAGAGGAATGGTCGTGTAGCCATGTCGTATGGTCTGCGACTTCTGCAGGCTTTAACATACGAGCGACCACCAAGGCGACTGAAATGCGGGCGTTCCGGCGCGACATTCCTAACGCCTGCAATGCGTTTTCAAATTGCAGGTCTTCAAGCGCGCGCAGTGCCGTACGCTCACCCCCGGCACTGCGGACTGCATGAACCGGGAAGACCATGTCTTCCACCCGCATGCCCGCGTATAAGTCTGTTATACGGTCGGCTTGGTAGTCTGCAGCACGCAGACGCCGAACAATTGCTCGAGCAGCCTTGCGGATCTCATCAGAATCTTCCTCCAACGTCAGTTGCGCCTGCCCCCGAAACGCATCTTTGATCCGCGCAATCAAGACGGGCCAATCTGCTTTAGGTACGGCAAAATCCGGCCCCAGATTGAGCAAGGTGACTTGTTTGCTCTCGCCTCCTACTATGTGATGCTCACGCAGGCTATAGCTGCTTGAGCGCGTGCCGTCTTTTTTGATACGGAGATTCTGGCGGATGAACATGCGCAAGGCTGGCGGAGTCTTCCGGACGAGATGTAAGCATATTTGTGCAAGAATTCCAGCGTCATACGTGAAGCCCTCACAACTGCATCAAGTTAAACTTCGCCCCGCCAGCCGGCAAGTCACTCGCGGGAACCAAACGTGCTCCATTGAACCGCAGCATGGGTATTGTACTGTGCTGTGGTGATGGCGTATTCGCCACTGATTCAGCAAGCTCACACGCTCGGACTCTTAAGGCTCTCCAACTTTGGCTTCGGGGCTCTTCAATGTTCAAGGGGCTTACGTACCCGCCCTTCTGTTTGGGCCTCAGGTAAACCACTCCGTCTGTCCCGGCGGCTGGGGATCGCTTGTGATGGCCAGCGGGGAAGACGGCCACTAAAGCAGTCGGCACAGGTCCCGAGGGTCGGGGGAGTCCTCCACGGACAGCAGGCCCGAGCGGACGACTTCCTGACGGACTGCGCGAGTTTCTACGGGGTAAGCGTTACGTCGCAGCCGAGTACGACGCGATTCCTTCCCATAGTCCACAGCCAGGCGGCCCCGTCCTGGTACAGAAGCCTGCGACCCACCCGTCCTGCGGCCATCGGGGCGCATATGTCCAGCTTCCGCCCGTGGGGCAGGCCTGCAAACTGCTCGACCTAGCGATTCCAATGTTTCCGGCTCAAGGGAGGGGCGGCCCGCTTCAACCCGGCGGGCAGGCTCCGCGAACGTGCCAGCGATCCGAGTGCTTTTTGGATTCCCTGACAGACTTCGAGCACCTTCAACGGGCGTTCCCGGGCCCTTGCCTGTGCAAACGGTGCCGAATTCACCGGACAGATTTTACGCCTCCACCCATCCGTAAGCATCGAGACTTTACCACGATGCATGGACTACACTCGTGATCCGCTACGAGCCCAACTGAGTCCAGACAGCCAAAATGCCGGATACTTTGGTACCAGCCTGTGTTCAGGTATGCCCGGCTTGCGTCCCAACTACAGCACCACTACCTTTCCGCCTTGTCCAGTGAGAGCCATGAATGACAGTCGGCCAGTCGGCCAGGTAGCCTATCAGGAAGTCGACGGCTCCTATTTCGAACGGCGGGGCTTGCGGCGCTATGCACGTGTGTGGTCACTGTGGGCGCTCGGAGTCGGCGCGGTCATCTCAGGCTGTTTTTTTGGCTGGAACTTCGGGCTGGAAGCTGGCGGATTTGGCGGATTGCTCATCGCCACTGTTATCATTACAGTGATGTATGTGGGACTCTGCTATTGCATCGCCGAAATGTCTCCTGCCTTGCCGCATACAGGCGGGGCGTATTCCTTTGCCAGATCTGCGATGGGGCCCGGTGGCGGCTTTATCACTGGACTGGGTGAGACTATGGAATACGTACTCACTCCAGCTGTTATTGTCGTAGGCATTGGGGGCTATCTTGGTGCGGTTTTTGGCACACCGGACGCATACGATCCGCTCTGGTGGCTCGCCATGTACATCCTCTTCGTGGGTTTGAACATTGCCGGAGTGGAGGCATCATTCCGATTTACAGTTTTCATTACCCTGCTGGCCCTTGCTATTCTGCTTGTATTCTATGTTGGTGCCCTGCCCCGGTTTTCATTGGAATGGGCACTAAACATAGTGCCGGAATCCGGCGAGAGCCGATTCCTGCCCAAAGGCTGGATGGGTATCGGGGCGGCTCTTCCCTTCGCAATCTGGTTCTATCTGGCCATCGA
>JAAXGT010000191.1 GCA_012271205.1 Rhodothermales bacterium | reverse complement strand
GCGTATACTGCACCGGCGCGTACAGCTGATCCCAGCTCCAGTCGGTTCGGGGCATTACATGGATGGTTTGCGACTCGCTGAAGTCGCTGCCGACGGAGACCGTGATTGTGGCCTCCGTGGTTGCGGTGCCGGACCATGACGTTTCGCCCGTGCCGGAATACTCTGCTCCGGTCGAAGAGGACCACGAGAACGTGAACTGATCCATATCCAGGCCAGCGGAATCGCTGGTGACCGTGCAACCCGCGGAGCTGCCCCGCGTGACACTGCCGTCACAGCTCAGCCTGAACGTGAGCAGATTGTTATCGCCACTCCCCCCGCCCCCTTCCTCATCCTCCTCTTCTTCGCAATACAACAAAATGGCAGTCTCCCAATCGCACTCCCAGACGCCACTGTCAGGGTCTTCGTAGCACCAGATCAGGTAGTAGCACCATGCGTCCTCCTGATTTTTACCGGCTTCCGGAGACTGCACCTGGATGCTGGCTTCGCGCGGCTCGCTGCCAGGCTCAAAGAGGTACCCCCGCTGCGCTTCATAGTAGAGGCTGAACGCCACCACAGTCACGCGCTGCTCCTGAAAGTCTTCCTTCCAATAGCGGGTGAGGTAGTGCATGAAGGCTGCGGGGCGCGGAGACGCCGGCACAATGAACTCGAGGAGGGTCGCTGCATGTACCTGGCCTTCGGGCCTCATCTCAAACACGACCACCCCCAGAGAAGAAAGGGCCTCGCTGGCTGGACGCAGGGCGTTGCCGCGCAGTTGTGCGGCAACCACGGGATTCCCTCCGGGATGCTGGAGTACTTGTGCCGTGGTCCAGTCTGGTGGGCGGCTTTGGACCAAAGAGAAAGGGATGCCCTGCGCTGGTGTTTCCGCTGGTGGGTGTGCGATGGCGTGCTCATAGTAGGCCTTGGCTGCTGCAATGCGGGCAGCGTCGCTGATCTCCGGGGCAGTGCCCATGTGGTCGCAGCTGCCGAGGACGAGCAGACACGCGCCCCACAGGCTTACAAGGGAAAGGTAATGAGTCATAGCGCCCAAGCGCAAGCGTGAAGCTGCTGCCAGTGTACTCCTGAGCAACCTGATTGTCAAGAGGGACGCAACCGCTTTCGGCAAAGCCGGGGGATGAATCTTGTCAGCGCAGCCGGAGCTATAGTGACAGCCCTGGCAAATTCAGCCCCCTGTCCCGGGCGCATCCCATCGCATCCTCGTAACCAGCATCAGCATGGCGCATAACACCGGAAGCGGGGTCGTTCCATAGTACCCGCTGGAGCCTTCTGGCTGCGGCCTCAGAACCATCGGCAACGATAATCATACCTGCATGCTGGGAAAATCCCATGCCAACACCGCCCCCGTGATGGAAAGACACCCACGTTGCTCCAGAAGCCGTATTTAGAAGCGCATTCAGAACCGGCCAATCGGAGACTGCATCCGATCCGTCCCGCATCGCTTCGGTTTCCCGATTGGGCGAAGCAACCGAGCCGGCGTCCAAATGGTCGCGCCCGATCACGATCGGGGCCGAAAGCTCCCCTGAACGGACCATCTCGTTGAAGGCGAGCCCAAGGCGATCCCGATCTCCGAGGCCAACCCAACAGATTCGTGCCGGCAGTCCTTGAAATTGAATCCGTGTACGCGCAAGGTCGAGCCAGTTGCACAAATGTTTGTTGTCTGGCAGCAATTCCTTGACCTTTTGGTCTGTCCGAAAGATGTCTTCGGCATCGCCGGAAAGAGCAACCCATCTAAAAGGACCGATTCCGCGACAGAACAGCGGCCGGATATAAGCCGGCACAAATCCTGGAAACGCAAACGCGCTGTCAAGCCCCTCCTCGTGCGCCACCTGGCGAATGTTGTTGCCATAGTCGAAAGTCGGCACGCCGACGTTCCAAAAGTCAACCATCGCAGCCACATGTGTGCGGATAGATGCCTTGGCGGCGACTTCAGCTGCTTTGGGATCACTCGCGCGGGTTTCATGCCACTGCGAAAGGGTCCAGCCTTGCGGCAAGTACCCGTTGAGTGGGTCATGTGCCGAAGTCTGGTCCGTTACAAGGTCCGGACGAACCCCCATTTGAAAGAGTCTGGGAAAAACATCTGCCGCGTTTCCAAGCAGTCCCACAGACTTTGCTTCACCAGCGCACATCCACGTGTCTATCAGCGCGAGGGCCTCATTCAGGCTATTCACCTTTTTGTCCAGGTACCCCGTACGTAGTCGGAAGTCTATGCGTGAAGGATCGCATTCTACGGCCAAGCAGCAGGCTCCGGCCATAGTTGCGGCAAGCGGCTGTGCACCACCCATGCCTCCCAGGCCGGCGGTCAATATCCATCTTCCGCGCAGGTTGCCATCGTAGTGCTGGCGGCCTGCCTCTACAAATGTTTCGTACGTTCCCTGCACTATGCCCTGCGAACCGATATAGATCCACGATCCAGCCGTCATCTGGCCATACATAATCAAGCCTTTGCGTTCAAGCTCATTGAACGTGTCCCAATTGGCCCAATGCGGCACAATGTTGGAGTTAGCAATCAGCACACGTGGCGCATCAGTATGCGTGCGGAATATGCCCACAGGTTTGCCTGACTGAACGAGTAGCGTTTCGTCAGACCGCAAGACCTTTAAGCAACGCAGCAAGTTTTCAAAATCCCGCCAAGACCGGGCAGCGCGTCCAGTACCGCCATAGACCACAAGCTGATCGGGATTCTCTGCCACCTCAGCATCCAGATTGTTCTGGAGCATGCGGTAGGCCGCTTCAATCTGCCAGTCTCGGCAGGTCAGCTCAGAGCCCCTGGGAGCTGAAACGCTACGGGCGTATTGCTTCATTTTCATTGTTTCTGTGTTTCGAGTCTCGGCGCATTGGCAGGAACCAGCTTTCCATCCCGGATGAGGCGTGCTACTTCTTCCAGGTCAGACGCCAGAGCACGATCCTCGTGCAGCGGTTCTGAAACTGCGCGAATAGCTCTTACAAAGCCCCGCAGCGCTGGGCTGGTCTCATATGGGCGTCGCATTTCCACGCCTTGTGCAGCACACAGAGCCTCTATTGCGAGTAAGCGTGAGAGATTCTGATTCATCTCGCGCAGGCGGTATGCCCCGTGACAAGACATGGCTACATGGTCTTCCTGATTTGCAGAGGTAGGAGTGCTGTCCACTACGCGGGGGTTCGATAGCGCCTTGTTTTCAGATGCCAGTGCAGCGGATACGACTTCGGCAGCCATCATGCCTGAGTTAAGTCCGGGGTCGGGAGCCAAAAAGGCCGGAAGACCATGGGACAGCGCCGGATCTACAAGTAGCGCAATTCGCCGCTGAGCAATAGCTCCGGTCTCCGCGACGACTATGGCGATCTGGTCGGCTGCAAGACCAACGGGTTCACCGTGGAAATTCCCGCCCGAGATGATACAGCCATCTTCAAGCACCAGCGGATTGTCCGTAACGGCGCCAGCCTCAACACGAAGCGTGTCCCCTGCCTGTCTGAGCACGGTTAAGGCGGCGCCGAGGACCTGCGGCTGGCAGCGCAGGCAATACGGATCCTGAACGCGTTGATCTCCGTGTCTGTGACTTTCTCTGACCTGGGAGCCCTCGAGCAGCCGGCGCAACGTAGACGCAGCATCAATCTGCCCCTGGTGGCCGCGAAGGACGTGAATCTCGGCCCGGAAGGGTGTAGAAGACCCCATTGCGGCATCTGTTGATAATGCGCCAGTAGTAAGCGAACTGATCGCATTCCGCCATGAATCGAACAGCCCCGACAGCGCAAGTGCTGTGGAAACCTGGGTTCCGTTGATCATTCCAAGGCCTTCCTTGGCGCGCAGTTTGACGGGAGACAACCCGGCCTGCTGCAAGGCCCGGGAGGCAGCCAACCGCCTTCCATGGCAATCCAGATCACCTTCGCCAATCATCGTGGCGGTCAGGTGTGCCAACGGTACAAGATCTCCAGATGCACCTACGGATCCTTGCGCCGGTATCACAGGGAGAATTTCATGCCTCAACATCTCGGTCAGCAGCGCAATCAGCTCCCAACGAACCCCGGATGCGCCGCGCCCAAGCGAGATGATTTTCAAAGCGATAATCAGCCGGACAATATCCGCTGGCAGTGGATCGCCCACGCCTGTGCAGTGGCTAAGGATCAAATTCCGCTGGAGGGTTCGGGTGTTATCTGCCGAAATGCGTACTGAAGCAAGCTTGCCAAACCCCGTGTTAACGCCATAGATAGGTGTGCCTCCGGCTGCCGCTCTGGCAACAGCCAAAGCACTTCGATCCACCCGTTCCCGGCATTCAGGAATCAATTCCGGAAACGCCCCTCGGTAAACAGTCTCCAGTGCCGAGAGCGTGACGTTTTGGGGATCAACCAGCATGTGCGCCTCCATTCACACGCATCTTTAGCGGATTGAAGCCAATGCGGTAGGCCAGTTCGGCCGGATGTCGAATATCCCAAACGGCGAGATCTGCACGTTTGCCCACCGACAGCGTGCCATAGTGGTCTTGGAGCCCCAGCACTCGCGCAGCTTCGACAGTAGTGCCGGCCAACGCTTCTTCCGGTGTCAATCGAAGCAGGGTACAAGCCATATTCATGGCCGTTAAAATGGAAAAGAGCGGGGAAGAACCCGGATTTCCGTCTGTAGCCACAGCCATCGGAACATTGGCATCACGAAGTGCCTGGACAGGCGGCGCCTGACTCTGGCGCAGCGTATAATAGGCTCCAGGAAGAAGCACGGCCACTGTGCCTGATTCGGATAGCGCGCGGATGCCCTCGCGATCCAGGTATTCAAGATGATCGACAGAGAGCGCACCATAACGCGCTGCCATCTGTGCACCTCCAAGATTGGCAAACTGTTCCGTGTGCAATCTGACTGGCAAATCAAGCGATTTGGCCACCTCAAAGATACGGGTAACCTGTGCTGGTGAAAACGCGATGGGATCGCAAAAGCCATCGACAGCATCTACAATTCCTTCGGCATGGGCTTGGTGCAAGCCCGCTAGGACCACTTCTTCAATGAAGGCATCACCCCTTCTGTCGTATTCTGGCGGAACTGCATGGGCGGCCAGCCACGATGTCACGATTCGCACCGGGCGCATGGCAGCTAATCGGCGTGCCACCCTCATCATCTTGAGTTCGTCCTGTACGCGCAGTCCGTAGCCCGATTTCACTTCGACCATGCATACGCCTTCGGCAAGCAGAGCATCCAGGCGGGGCAACGAGGATTGAACCAGCTCGTCTTCACTTGCCGCCCGCGTGGCGTGCATCGTGGACAGGATTCCACCTCCTTCCTTGGCGATGTGCTGGTAATCCGTGCCCTGGAGTCGCAGTTCGAATTCATGCACGCGGTCACCGCCAAATACGATATGCGTGTGGCAGTCGATAAGCCCGGGCGTGACTGTCATTCCAGTCAGATCCACACGCTCATATCTATCATAAGGTGACGGCACTGCATCTTGTTTACCTATCCATTCGATCATGCCGTCCGTTACTGCCAAGGCTGCGTCGGGAATCAATCCATATGGATTCTTATCACGCTCCATTGTAGCGATCTGGCAGTTCGAATAGACTGTCCGCGACATGCTAATCCGCATCACGTGCGTCCTCGTAGCAGTACATTGTAGGAAAGGGCTGAGCTAGCACTTATTTCTGCACTGGCGTGGAATGCACCCACTTTTTTGGTCGCAGCAGGCCGATTTGAACCGCTTTGACGACGCATTGCCAGCCCCATAGGCCGATTCCGGGCATTTCGCATGCATATGCGTACCAACTGAAGCCACGCATCCCATTGGCAAACACTACAGGCGGGCAGGCTCCTTGCGAGCCTGTAGAAATTGGCCAGCGCAAAAAGCGTATAGACTTGGGCCGCATTCCTGGCCAACTCCCGGTACCGCGTCTTGCGGTACCCCCACAGGTGTTTGACCACCCCAAAAGGATGCTCCACGCGAGCACGGATGCGGCTATTCTCCTTGTTGAACATCTTGTCCGCCTCATCCAGTGCCTGACCTCGGGCAGCCCTCCAACTCATACTCCCCTGCGCTCCGCGGAGACGTAGGCCTTATCCCCGCAGATACGCTCCCATGGAAACAGGCCTTCATCATGGGGACGACCTCCACGGAGTGCACATATGCGTATCCGTGCCCTCGTGCGCCTTCATGCCAGCATGCCACGTGTTGCCCTTGTTGAAGTCATCTCAGGACCCCATTCCGCTCTTTGTTCCTGGTAGAGGCAGGCGCATGAATGGTGGTGGCATCCACGATGGAGTCCTTCTTGAGGATCAACCCCTTCCGAGTCAGATGCGCTGTGCTGAGCGTAAGGTTATGCTTCTGCAAGCGATGTCGGAATTTGCCTATCGTGGTCTCATCCGGCACAGTATCGGGATCGGCAAACTGATGTATCACCCGGACATTGTGGAAACAGCCCTCCATGGCTGGACCGGAGCGTTCAAACCACTGCTGCATGAAACAGATACGCAACATGTTTTGCAGTGGTATCAGAGGTCGTCCGTTGCCTCGTTTGGGGCAGTGCATCGCCAGGGCGCTTCCAGCTTTTCCTGCGGCCACACGGCTTCCATTTCTTCAAGTATACGTTACCGGCGGGTGCGTTTTTTCTTGCAGCGGTTCTCGTATTCGAGGGCTGTGAAACCAAGCTGCGTCATGAGTGGTTTCAGGGGATTGCGCCAATATCAGCATCCACCTCTGACTTATTCAGAAGTTCCCGGGTACCAGTGCAATCGGTCTGCTAATGATATCCTGCGATTCACTGAGGGGATCCCGAATATGAAAAAGCTTTGGGCAGCAACTGCCCTTACTCCCGAAGGCTGGAAAAAGTCCGTTTCAATAGTGATTGGCTCGAACGGGAGGATTGCGCGAGTCGAGGCAGATCAGCCTCCAGAGGGAGATCAGTATTCCATTTTGCTTCCATCGCCAGCCAATCTGCATACCCACTCGTTCCAAAGACTCATGGCCGGGCTTACTGAGAACCGTAGCGAAAGTACGCATGATGATTTCTGGAGTTGGCGCCGGCTCATGTACCGATTCCTGAAAAATTTGACACCTGACGATATTGAAGCGGTTGCCGCTTTTGTTCAAATGGAGATGCTGGAAGCTGGGTTTTCTGCAGTGGCAGAATTCCATTACCTTCATCACGGTAACAAGGGTGCGGCATACGACAATCCAGCTGAAACATCCGCACGCATCGCCGCGGCTGCTTCCCAGAGTGGCATTGGTCTTATGCTTTTGCCGAC